>DASVVP010000018.1:0-6545 GCA_036386495.1 Allosphingosinicella sp. | reverse complement strand
CCTCGCCATGCAGTCGCTGACCGCGCTCGAGGCGCAGTGGGGCGGGACGCTGGCCGAGCGGATGGAGCGGCGCACCGCCGCCTGGATGGCGGCACGCGGTCGCGGCGGCGGCACCGCGCCGGCGCCGGGGGAGGCGACCTGATGGCCTTGTCCTTCGTTCCCGCGCCGGTGGCGCAGCTTCCCTGGCGGGCCTTGTGGATCGTCTGCGCGCTCGGCGGGATCGGCATCCTCGCGCTCTATTCGGTCGCCGACGGCGATTTCTCGCGCTGGGCGCTGGCCCATTCGATGCGGGTCGCCGTCTTTCTCGGCCTCGCCCTCTTCCTCTCCTACTTCCGGCCCCAGACCTTCCACGATTACGCCTTCGCCGCCTACGGCGCGGGCATATTGCTGCTGATCCTGACCCTTGCGCTCGGCGTCGTCGCCGGCGGCGCGAGGAGCTGGCTCGACCTCGGCTTCATCCGCCTCCAGCCCTCGGAGCTGATGAAGCCGGTGATCGTCCTCTGCCTCGCACGCTTCTACGCCCATGTGCCGCCGCGCGAGATAAGGCGGTGGTCGGCGATCTGGCCGGTCGGCGCACTGCTCGCACTGCCGATCCTGCTCATCCTGTTGCAGCCGGACCTCGGCACGACCATGCTGATCGTGCTCAACACCATCACCATGATGTACCTTGCCGGCCTGCCGCTTCGCCTGTTCGTCGGCGGCGGCCTCGCTGCGGCGGCGGCGATCCCGGCGGTCTACTGGTTCCTGCTGCTGCCGCACCAGCAGGAGCGGGTGCTGATCTTCCTCAATCCCGAGCTCGATCCCCTGGGCGCCGGCTACCATCTCACCCAGTCCAAGATCGCGATCGGATCGGGCGGGCTGTTCGGCAAGGGCATGCTGAACGGCACCCAGGCGAGCGGGGACTTCCTGCCCGAGCCGCAGACCGACTTCATCTTCGCCGCGATCGCCGAGGAATGGGGGCTGACGGGCGGGCTCGTCATCATCCTCCTCCTCTTCATGCTCCTGCAATGGGGGATGCGGGTCGCGCAGGACGCCAAGGACCGGTTCGAGCGGCTGGCGGCGGCGGGGATGACCTTGACCATCTTCTTCTACGTCGCGATCAACCTGATGATGGTGATGGGCCTCGCCCCCGTCGTCGGCATCCCGCTTCCTCTGATCTCCTATGGCGGATCGGCCATGCTCACCTGCATGATCTGCCTGGGCATCCTGATGTCGATCGACCGCCGTACCCGGGCGAACAAGACGCGGCGCTGAGGTGCCCGCGCGCATTGCATTCCGGGGAAGCCGCCACTAGATGGCCGGTCTGCCCAGCCAGGCACGGACGCATAGCTCAGTTGGTAGAGCAGCTGACTCTTAATCAGCGGGTCCCAGGTTCGAGCCCTGGTGCGTCCACCACCATATCTGTGAGGTCGGCGCGGGCGCTCGCCTACATTCCGTTGACGTCCGCACCGGCGTCGTTTCCGACCGAATTGACGGCGTCGGTGGACGGAGTCGACACATTTGTGTTGTCCGCCGCTTGCGAATCCCCCGGGTCAGGCTCGATCTCCGGCGGCGGGTACGGGTCGTATGGCCAGTTGATTCCGCCTTCCCCAACCCCGGGCACCGGGCCGTAATCGAGCCCGCCGGTATCGGGAGCCACCCCCGGCGGCGCCCCGGCGATCAGCCCGTTGACCTGCACGGCCTCGTTCTGCTCGGCTTGCGCCCGGGTTTCGCCGCGCAGAGCGATCACCACCGCCAGGACCAGGCACAGGAGCCCCACTGCCGTCAGGACGATGTGGGCCCGGCGCCCCCGTAGCGGCTTCGACGACAGCCCCTGCGCGATCCGGCTCAGGCTCGGATGAAACAAGGTCCGGGTGCCGCCGACCGTGCCACGGCCGCGGTTCCGGGAGGCGGCGACAAGCTCGTCGGTCAGGCGCGCTACCGCGCGTTTTTGCGCGTGGCCGAACACGTCGGTCCAGTGGCGCAGCTGCAGGAACAGGGCGAGCCCCGGCGCCGGCGTCACCGGCGAGGTGCGTACCGGAAAAATCGCCTGGCCACGGCTGAACGCCATTTCGGTCTCGGCGCGGACGAACCTCGACTTGTTGGACGCGTCCGAGACGATGACGACGAAGGCGACGGCCGTCTCGATCGCCTTCTGAATCTGTTCCGAATAGTCGACGCCCGGCCGAACGTCGCGCGGCGCGTACCAGATTTGCAGCCGCGCCGCTTCGAGAGCGCGCACGAGTTCGTCCGCAAAGGGGCGGTCGGCAGAAGTGTAACTGACAAAGATGTGCCCAGCGCCCATGCACCGCCCCATGTGGCAAAAGGCCGAACGAATTATCGACCACCCGCTCCACTTTGGCAATAGCGGCGGCTTCAATAGCTGTGCCGTGGCGAGTGTCCGCCGGGTCTCGGGGGTGGCGCGGCTGTCATGCAGCGGCTAGGCTCGGAGCAACGACTCGGGGGGGCGTGATCCGTGGCCGTTGATGAAGACGATGACGACGGCGAGGACTATTCCGACGCGCTTCCGCTCGAAACGGAGCTTGGTGAATACCTGATCACAGGCTATCTCGGCCGCGGCTCTTTCGGAATCACTTATCGCGCGCGCGAGGTCAAGTTGCGCCGCGACGTCGCCCTCAAGGAATATATGCCGCGCGAATGGGCGCGCCGCTATCCCGATCATTCGATCGGCACGATCTCGCGCAAGACGAGCTCGACCTTTCATTACGGGCTGGAGCGCTTCACGATGGAGGCGCAGAATCTCGCCGCCTGCCGTCACGAGAACATCGTCAAGGTGTACCGCCTGCTGGAGGCGAACTGCACGTCGTACATGGTGATGGAGCTGCTGGAAGGGGAGTCTCTCGAATCCGCGCTGCGGCGGCGCGGAAAGATTCCCTGGCCGGAGCTGGCGCCGATGTTTCGGGCGTTGATCGACGGCTGCCGGGCCATTCACAGGCGGGGCATCCTTCATCGCGACATCAAGCCAGCCAACGTCGTGCTGCGCGAAGCCGACGCCGATCGGGACGGCGTGCCGGACGCCTGCCAGCCGGTCCTGATCGATTTCGGCGCCGCCCGCGAAATCCGCCGGCAGGCCGGCAAGAAGCTGAGCACGATCCTTACCGAGGAATATGCTCCGCTCGAGCAATGGTCGGACAAGCAGGAGCAGGCGCCCTATACGGACATCTACGCGCTGGCTGCGACCATCGCGCACGCGTTGACCGGAATCGTGCCGACGCCGGCGCCGGCGCGCAGGGCCGAGGGCGCCGATTCCCTGCTCGGCTCCGCGCGCGGCGCGGCCCCCGAGGACGTCCTGCGCGCGCTCGAGCACGGGCTGCGGCTCGAGGCCTCGCAGCGTCCCCAGTCGATGGACGCCTGGCTGGCCGAGATGCCGTCACTGGCGGCGATCCAGGAAAGCGCCGGCCGGCGGATCAACCGGAGGGCACTGCTCGCTCTCGCCGGTGCGGCATCTCTCTCCGCCGCGGCCGGCTATCTCCTGCTGTCCCGTCCGGACGTCCGCGGCTCGGCACGGCCGCTGCGCGTGGCCTGGGCGCGCAGCTATGACAATGTCGGCCGTTCCAGCCTGAAGCCCACGATTGCGAGGACTGCAGACGGAGCGATCGCGGTGGCGAGCGCCGTCTCCGGCGAAGCCGTGCATATGCTCGCGCTCGCCGTGGACACGAGCGGCGGCGTGCGGGGGCGCTGGATGACCCCCGAGGAAAATGCTCAGGGCTATGCCGTCCAGGCGGCGCCGGGCGGAGGCGCCTTCGTGGGCGGCGGAATCGACATGACGGCGCAGGAAGGGAGTGTCGTCAGCGGGAGAGGAGTCCTCGTCCGGCTCTCCCGCGGCCTGACCGAGCAATGGCGCGTGGAGTTCGACGGCGCGATTCTGAACAGCCTGATGCCCGTCGCCGGGAACGAGCTGCTGGCGGCCTTCGACGGCGTCAATCGCTCCGGCGTGGCGATGCTGCAGCGCGTCGGGACGGGCGGGCAGAGGATCGGCGGCCCGATCGAGCTGAACGACAGGCGCGGCGATTCGGCCCGGAAGGTGGTCGCGCTGGCGAACGGGACCCTCGCTGTGCTTGGCCAGCGCGAGAGCGGGACCAGCCGGACCATCTGGATCTCGTGCGTCGGTCGTGACGGACGGGAGCTGTGGCGGACGTCCGATTCGGCTGAGTCCGGCCAGCGAGGCTTCGCCTGGACGGAGGGCTGGGACATCGCTCCCGCCGGCGATGCTCTCTTCGTAGTCGGGCGGGGCGTCCTTGCCACGATCGACCGGAGCGAACCCGACAACCCGCAACCGGTTCACCGTTCCCTGATGATGCGGCTCGACCCGGCCGAAAGCGGCCGCCTCGTGTGGCTGCGGGGCGATTATGAGCCACTGCCCCGCTCGGCGATCGCGAGCGCATCGGCACGCTGCATCGCCGCCGTCGGCCGGGACCCGCCCGCCGTGTACATCGCCGGCTGGCGGAACGTCCCCTATCAGGGCTGGCTTCGCCAGATCGACGGTGCCGGCGACGTGGTCTGGGCGGACGAGCCGTTCGGCCCGCACGGCTTCGTGCCCACCCACCTCGATATCGACGAGTCCGGCGGTTATGCGGTCGGCTTCTTCAATCCAGATCGGGAAACGGCAAAGTTGATGATCGTCCGGCTCGCCACTGCCTGAGTCGAGAGGAAAAACGGACTAGAATGGCCGTTGATTCCATCCGTGAATTGACCGATAGTTCTAAGACGACGTGAGTCGCGGCGAAGGGGGAACGCATGCGCAGCAAGTCAAAAGTCGCGGCAATTGTCGGCGTGTCGTTATCGTTGATTCATGCCGATGTAGGTTTCGCTCAAACGTCTGGAAGTGCTGCCTCTTTATTGATTCTTACATCGACGGCGGCGAGTAGCGGGCAAGGGGACATGCCGCCGCCGCAGGGCCAGGTGAGGCGCCGCCGCGGAAGTCGCGGACTGTGCGCCGGCATCGGCATCGTCGTCGGAGCGATATTCGGCGGCATTTTCGGCAGCGGACGCCGACGCGACGGATTCAACGAACAGGCCGCGATCGCCGGCGGCGTGGGGACGTCGCTGATTTGCCGCTCGGTTCGCTGGCGCAGCGTCCACAGGCGCGATCAGGAGGAAGTGAACAGGCGCATCGCCGCCATGACCGTCGACCCGGCGGCGGCGAACCAGGCCTACCGATCCGAGACCACCGGCAAGAGCTACAATATCGTTGTCGGGGAACGCACCTATCAAAGCGTCGACGCCGAATTTACGACGATCGAGCAGGTCGCGCCTCCGCAGATGGGCGCGAACATCAGCGCGACGCCCTATCGCGTGACCGCGGCCGTGCTCAACCTTCGCTCGTCGCCGGGAACGGAGACCGGAGACCGGGTGACCGGCGCCTTCTATCAAGGAGACGTCATCGAGAGCATGTCGGAAACGCCGGACGGCCAATGGGTGCTCGTCGGCTATCAGAATGTGGGTTTCGGCTGGGTCGCGCGGCGCTTTCTCGCGCCCATCTCCGGACCGCGCGACCAGCTCGTATTCGCGGTTCCAGGCGAACCGCCGCCGCCGCAGGTGGCGCCGGCCCGCACCGCGTCGCGCCAGCGTCGCGGAGGCACCGCCACGCCCAGCCGCCCCACCAATCTCGTCTCCTCGCCGCCGCGGCGGATTGCGGCGGCGCCGGCGACGCGCACGCAGACGGTGCGCGCCCAGATGGTGTGTCGCGGGTTCACGGTCACGAACGATCGCCAGCGGTCGGACAGTCATCGTTCGTGCGCCGGGCCGCGTGGGCAGATCCAGATCGGCTGACCAGAGCCCGGGCGGCAGCGAACGACTGAGGGGGGATGATTATGAAACAGATCGGGCGCCGCTGTGCCATGGCGGCCGGCGTCGCGCTTTCCCTGCTGCTCGCCGGTTCGGCGGCAGCGGCGCCGGAGCTGGACAATTTCGAGTTTCTGCAGACGAGCTCCGTCCGGGTCGTCACTTATTATCCCGGCCAGGTCGCTTTCGGGACCGGCTGGATTGCGACGGCCTCCGAAGCGCGCAACGCAAACAATGCGGTGATCGTGACCGCCGCGCACATCGTCCGCGGCGCCAATCGCATAACGATTCTCGAAGCGAATAGCGCGGAGGAGCACGAGGCCAACGTTCGCGCCATCGACCTCGACCGCGATCTCGCCTTTCTCGAGGTGCGCGGCTTACGCAGCGGCGGCACCCCGCTCCGTGTTACCACGGTCGTGCCGCCGATCGGCCAGGAGCTGCGGACGACCGGCTATACGTCCGCCTCCGACCGGCCGAGCCGCCGCGAGCTTGCCGAGGTATCGGGCGTGCTGATGGGCGCCTATTCGCGCAGCATCCCCAATCCGCGTCCGATCTGGGAATATGCCGATGTCGGCGTCGCCCAGTTTCAACACAGCATCACGCTTTCGCCGGGCTTCTCGGGCGGTCCCGTCATCGACAAATGCGGCCGCGTCGTCGGCATCAACGTCAGCAACGGCACCGAAGTCCGGGTCCCCGGCGGCGCGCTCGATCTCGCACCCGGCATCAGCTTCGCCGTCAACAGCGCCGAGATTCTGAAGGCG
>DASVVP010000017.1:0-10201 GCA_036386495.1 Allosphingosinicella sp. | reverse complement strand
CAGCTCGGCGAGCTCGCGGTCGCGGGCGAAGAAGGTGATCGGGTTCTGGATCGAGATCGCCTTGCCGGCGCGGCCGTTGGTGAGCTTCATGCCGCGCTTCAGCGAGCCCGAGCAGACCCGCATGAAGGCGATCCGGTCGCGATGGTTGGGGTCCATGTTGGCCTGGACCTTGAAGATGAAGCCGGACACGCGCGGGGCGTCGGGCGCCACCGGCCCGCCCCGCGCCGGCTGCGCGCCAGGGGGCGGTGCGAAACGGGCGAGGCCGTCGAGGAGGGCGTCGACACCGAACTGGCGCAGCGCCGAGCCGAAGAAGACGGGCGTGAGGTCGCCGCTCAAGAAGGCGGCGAGGTCCCATTCCGGATAGGCCATGGCGGCTAGCTCGCCTTCCTCGCGCAGGTGCGCGATGGCCTCGGCGGGGAGAGCGGCGTCGAGCGCCGCGTCCTCCAGGCCTTCGACATCGACCGAGCTCCCGTCAACGTGCACGAGCCGCTGCCGCTCGAGGTCGTAGAGGCCGTGAAAGAGCCCGCCCATGCCGACCGGCCAGTTCCTGGGCGACACGTCGAGCTGCAGGGTCTCGGCGATCTCGTCGAGCAGCTTGAAGGGAGAGAGCCCCTCGCGGTCGACCTTGTTGATGAAGGTGACGATCGGGATGTTCCTGAGGCGGCAGACCTCGAACAGCTTTCGCGTCTGCGCCTCGATGCCCTTGGCCGCGTCGATTACCATGATCGCGCTGTCGACCGCGGTCAGCGTCCGATAGGTGTCTTCCGAAAAGTCCTGGTGGCCCGGCGTGTCGAGCAGGTTGAACAGGATATCGTCCTTCTCGAACGTCATTACCGAGGAGGTGACCGAGATGCCGCGCTGCTGCTCGATCTGCATCCAGTCCGACCGCGCCCGCCGGCGGTCGCCGCGCGCCCGCACCTCGCCCGCCTCGTGGATCGCGCCCGCGGAGTAGAGAAGCTTCTCGGTCAGCGTCGTCTTGCCCGCGTCCGGATGCGAGATGATCGCGAACGTCCGCCGCTCGGCGTGGAGCAGGGTCTCGTCGGCGCGGGCGAGGGCGGCAGTCATGGATATGCTCCGGAAGGCGCAGGGGGCGCGCGCAGTCGCTTCGATTTTCTGAGTGAGTGGCCGCAAATAGCGGCACCTCCCCGATTTGTCAGCCCCTCCAGGATATTAGAGTTCAATATGGATCATTCCTTGTTTGAGCGGGTGAAATGAGAATGGTAGACCAACATGAATTCGGCGGAGTCATCTAAAGACAGATGGCGAACGATGAAATAGCACGACGGATGTGCTGGGGAGGGGGCCAATATGGGGTGGGAATTGTTTACGGAATGGGCCGATCTTCAATTCGTCAACTACAGCGTGTCAGAGGAGTTAGAAGACGGCACCGTCGGGGCCTGGAAATTGGAGGATTGGGAAATCTATGGCCCCGGCGCCGGCGGCTACAGCTCTTCGGGGCCGTTCGGAAACTGGCAGGCGGACATCCTCAGCTGGCTCAACAACGGCAGCATGCTCGCGCGTGACATCATCGATTGGGACGCGGTCGAGCTGCAAAGTCACAACCTATCCGCCTATACTCGAGACTCTGCCGCTGTGAGCCCGACGACCTACTACATAAATGGCACGCCCTATCTTCCGCAGGACCCGAATCCAGTCTTCGGCGCTGCTGGTTCCGGCGCGGAATACGAGGAAGGCGAGATCGTCGTCACCGGCGTTCGCTCGCATTCCGATCAATCGCTCTCATATCGGTTCGCCTCATACGACCCTTACACCGATCAGCAGGTGTCGTGGGTAGAGAACGTAACCTTTCTCGACATGGCGCGCGCGAACGCTGACGTAAATATCATCCGGTTCGATCTCGCGGAGGGGGAACCGCAACTGTCCCTCGCGGAATCGGATGGCGTCGAGGCGCTAAGGGATGCCGTACAAAGTATGATCGCGTCCCTTCAGCAACTTGATCCGAATGGCTACTTCCAGGTGGGCGAATGGGGTCGGATTCGGGTTAGCGAACTGATCAGTCTTCTTATGCGCTCGGACTGGACAATCCACTCGCAAAGCGATCTTGATCCTGGTGCTGCCGGTGATGTTGATCGCAACGACGGCGATCCGCGGATGCGAGTGAGCCGAGACTGGTTGCCGGCATTCACGACCTCGCCGAGCCTCTTAAATACATATCTGTTGCACGAGATCGCCCACGCCACCCGAGCCGGGTGGGAGCATAGGCATCTCCCCCTATCCGAAAGAATGACGAACGACGTCGCCAGAGCCATCTTACTCGAGATCGGCAGACCGTACGGTGTTGAGACAAATCCTCGCCACGGATACGGTGCGACCACGGTCGATTACCATCCAAACGTGCCGACCACATGATAGGGACAGCGACAGGGATGCGCATGAAATTTCCCTCTGTGGTCGCACAACCTCTTGTCAGCTTCCACTGGATTGAGATTTTTGCCTTGCTATTCGTCGTTCAGCCGGCTGCCTCAAGTGCGACTGTTGGACCAACGGGCGCAAGACCCGGAGCGGCAGTGCCGCAAACCTGTGCTCCTGATCTTATTTCCTTTGAGCGAGACACCAGCCGACCACCACAATTGCTGCTCTCGGCAAGGCCAGACCTCTCCTTGGGATCGATCCTCGCACTCAGGGTCACCCGTCCCGAACTGTTCCGGTTCCGGACTTTCTATCCAGGAGAAATGGCAGGAATATTGAGCAACGGTTGTGCCGTCGAATTTTGGTGGTCCCGAAGGCTCGGCCCGTACCAGGTAGAAGAGATCCGGATCTTGGGTCCGGTCGAGTCGGTGGATCGGTACCACGCCTATCTTCGTTCGCCGCCGCGTCCGGAGCCGAGCCGGCATCCGTCCTTCGAAGGTTACCGGCATGTCATGTCCGGTGCGCTCTCTCCAGCTGGCCTGTCCTACATCGGCCTTTGGCGCCGGTCCGATGGAACCCCCGGATCACTAATTGCTGCGTATGACGCGGACGGCGAACCCGTCATCCGACTGGGAACGACCGAGTGGGCTTATGATCGCCTCTATGCTGACGGCACGCCGATGCACGCGGGGCTTTACGGCTTTACGCTTGTCGATGAGCCCGAGGGGTCTGAGCCCCTCTATTTCGTCACTTACGACTGGACCTATCGCAACCCGTGGCAACCCCGCCATCGCGGTGGCAGATAGGGCATGCATGATCGGAAATCCGCGCAAGGAAGTGATGTGCGCTCGACCCTGTTAGCCCGTTGGGGGGCAGCGCGGGTCCCAATTCTTCTTTACTCTGGTTGATGTGCCCGAAGGATCGGGGCCGCTTTACATCGCGACTTTCGAGCAGGCCCAGCCGCCCGGTATCTGCTGCCGCCGCCAGCGTCGCCGACGCTGACGCACGCTGCTGAAAGCCTCAGTCGCGGCAGCGCATCTCGCGGCGCAGGGCGGCAATTTGCTCGGCGGTCGCAGCGGGGGCGTCGGCCCGTGCGGCGACGGCCTCGTTCAGGGTGACCAGCCGCCAGGAGCGGTCCGCCTGAAGCTGCCAGATGAGGTAGCCGCAGGTGAAGTGCAGGCCCTCGTAGGCGCCGACGAAATCCACTGCCGCATAGACGCCGGGCGGCGCGCCCGGAAGGTCTCCATTATACCAGGTGACGCCGGCGAGGCGGCGCTCGATTCGCCGCCCGGCCCGCCTGTTCGAGGTCTCGGCTTCCGCGCTGAACTCGGCCAGCGACGCCGTCGCTCGGAAGGTCGCGGCCAGCCAGCCATAGGCTTCAGCGAAGCGCCCGCCCTCGCGCGCGTCGAGGAAGGCGTCGCTGGCGGAGCGCACGGCGGCCTCGTCGGCAATGTCCGCAGTCCAGGACGAGTCGACGATCGCGGGCGCGGGCGTCGAGAGCGGCGCCCGCAGCTCCGCCTGGCAGGTGAGATCGTGATAGATGTCGACTGCGGGCGCCGGCGGCGACGCGGCTCCAATGGCGAGTGGCGCAGTCATTTCCCACCGGCCGAGGACGGGATGGAGGTCGCCGCACAGGGTCCGCATGGTTTCCGCCATCATCCGATGCGCGGCGTCGAGATGCTGCGAGCTCGGAATGGTGATGTGCAGCCTGTAACGGTTCTCGCCGAGGCGCTCGTGAGTCACTGCCGGCCCGGCGGCCTGAGGGACGGCCTGGAGCAGCAGGGCGGAGAGCAGGGCCGGGAGCGCGTTCATTGCGCCAGCTTAGCAGCAGTTCGAAGCCAGGGAACCCGCCGGAAAGGTCCAGTTCGGCCCCATGCTTGCGCGCGCCGCGCCCCACGGCAAGCTGGAACGATGGACCTGCCCGTCTTCGCGCGCGCCTCGATCCGCATCATCGTCGATTTCGCCCTGCCGCCACGCTGCCCGGGGTGCGGCGCCATTACCCAGGAGGAGCACAGCTTCTGCCTCCATTGCTGGTCGCAGCTCGTCTTCCTCGGCGAGCCCTGCTGCACGCGGTGCGGGCTGCCGTTCCAGCATGACGGCGGCGGCGAGGCGGAGTGCGGCGCGTGCCTGGCCGATCCGCCGCGCTTCGATCGGGCGCGGGCGGCGGTCGCTTATGGCGAGATTCCGCGCAAGGTGGCGCTGAAGCTCAAATATGGCGGGCGTCCCGGCGTCGCCGAGACGATGGCGCGGCTGATGGCGCGGCATCTGCCCGAGGGAGGCGGCGGGGCGCTGCTGGCGCCGGTGCCGCTGCATCGCTGGCGGATCTGGAAGCGCGGCTACAACCAGGCCGCCCTGATCGCGGCGGCGCTGGCGCGGCGCGGCGGCGTGGAGCTGGTCCTGGACCTGCTCGAGCGGGCCAGAGCGACGCCCTACCTGCGCGGCATGGGGCCGAGGGAGCGGGCGGCAACGGTGCGCGGCGCCTTTCGTGTAACGGAGCGGCGGCGGCCGGCGCTGGCCGGCCGCGAGGTGATCCTGGTCGACGACGTCCATACCAGTGGGGCCACCGCCGACGCCTGCGCGCGGGCGCTGAAGAAGGCGGGCGCTGCGCGGGTCAGCCTGCTGTGCTGGGCGCGGGTGGTGCGCGGCGGGGATTACTGAAGGGACACCGACCAGTAGATCCGCCCTGCCCAATGCCGCCAAAGCTCCGGATCCTCGATCCTCGTCCCCTCGCAGCCGACGCTGAAATGCGAGCAATCGAACCACCAGCGGGTGCGGACGGCAGCGGGGCTGCCGGGGAAGCGCTGATGGAGCACGGCATGGGCGGCGCGCGACCAGGCGCCGTGGCCGCCCTGGCGCTGGCAGCCGTAGCGGGTGGCGCGCACCGCCAGCGCGAGCGCCTCGTCCTGATGCGCGCCGGAGCCCGAGCCCCGCCACGCGATCGCGGTATAAGCGAGAGTTTCCGGCGCGCTCGGGATCGCGGCCAGTGCCCTGAGCTCGGCCTCGGCGCGCGAGCGCCACAGGTAGCTCGAGCCGAGCAGCGGTCCGAGCGCCGCCGGCGCGCCCGCGGCGGCGAGCGGGTCGCGGTCGTTCCAGCGCTCCTCGTCCGGGGCGAGGAAGCTGTCGTACATCGCGGCGGCGGCGCGCAGCGAATGGCGCTGCGGCTGCCAGGCGCACCACCAATTGTTGTCGCTATGCTCGAACGTGTCGATCCGGGTGAGATCGGGCGCCTCGGCATAGCCGGCGCTGTCGCCGCTGCCGCGCTGGTGGTCGGCGATGACGATGTTGAGGCCGGGCGAGCGCAGCACGTCGAGGAGCAGCGGCCGGTTGCCGGGCCGCGCGCCGGGGCGCGAGGTCCAGCCCGCGGTGATCTCCGGATTGAGCGCGCGCATCTGCCGGTCGAGGCCCGCGGGAATGCGCCGGCGGAGCGCGTAAAGGCGCGTCCAGGCGACGCGGGCGAAGCGCGCGCGGATCGGGCGGGGCAGCTCTTCTCGCGCCGAGAGGCGGGCGAGGGCGTCGGTGGAGAGCAGGTTCAAGAGCTCCTGCCCGCCCTCCGGCTGGGCCGCGATCTCCCGGGCGAGCTGGTCCTCGTCCTCGGCGAGCAGCAGGAGCATCGGGACGGTCGTGCGGTAATAGGCCTCACCGCGCGGATTGGTGCGGTCACGCAGCAGCCGTGCCTCGCCGAGCCGCCCGCGCGCGATCAGATATTGCAGCATGTCGGCAAGCAGGGTGCGATGGTGCGCGCTCTCCCGCCACGGCCACGCCTCGACCCGGGACAGCGCCGCCTGGAAGGCCTGATCGCGCTCTTCGGCGATCGACTCATGCATCAGCGCCCGGCGCACCTGATGGTAGAAGCGCGCGGCGACGGCGGCGAGGCGGCGGTCGGTCGGCTCCGCCTGGGTGTCGCGGACGAGGGCGTCGATCCTTGTCCATTCGTCCGGGTTGTAAACGTCGGCGAGCGAGGACTGGATCAGCGCCCACGCCTCGCCACTTTCCTGCGCCGCCTGCGTGTCGGCATGCTCGACGAGCCGGTCCCAGGCGCGGCTCTGCGTCCGCGGCGGGGCCGCCCAGGGCGCGCGCTCGCTGCGCGCGACGGGGAAGAGCAGGAAGGCGGCGACGGGACGGGTCCGCGCCTCTTCGGCCATGGCGCGGCTGGCGGTCATTCCACGCGGCACCGCGCCCGTGAGCCACCAGTCGGGCTCGGCGAAACGGCCATGAAGCCAGCGGATGTCGGCCTCGGCGCGCTCGTAGCGGTCGGCTGCGACGGGGTCGCTGTGGATGCGGAGGAGCGGCGTCTCGAGCGCGTCGAGCGTCGCGTCGACCTGCGCGGCGCGGCTCTGAGCATCGCCGGTGTGATAGCCGATGAAGCCGATCAGCCCCTGGGCGAGCGGGTGGATGTCGTGGAGCGCCGGGTCGGCGAGGATCGCCTGCGCCGAGGCGAGAGCGCGGTGGGCCCGGGCGGTGCGGTCGGCATCGGGCTCGTCGCTCCAGCGCTGGAAACCGCCGCCGACCTCGGCGGCAGCGACCATGTAGCGGGCGATCTGGGCGTGCGGTGAGGCGGAGCGGGCGATCGCCGCGAAGGCGGCACGGGCGCGAGAATCGCCTCGGTAGAAGAGCAGGGAGGCTGCCTGGTAGGCCCGGTCGTCGCGCTGGAGGCGCGCGATCTCGGGGTCGGACGCCGCCATGGCCGGCGGCAGGGTCGAGGTGCCCCGCGGCGGCGTCTCGGCCGGCCCCCAGGGCTGCGCGCGCTGGCACGGCGCGAAGACTGCCCGCTGCGCCCGCATCCATTGCTCGACATAGGGATGGTTCGCGCCGAGGCGGGCCACCCGCTCCCGGCCGACCGACAGCGCATAGTCGGTCCGGCACACGCCCGGGCGCGGATACCAGTAATCGGCGTCGATCGGCTCCTGGTTCGGGAGCATGCGGGCGAGGAGGGGCCGGTCGGCCTGCGGCGTCGCATAGCTCTCCATGGCCGGCGGCAGCGCCGGATCGCCGAGGCCGGCGAGGGCGCGATAGGTGTCGGGGTCGCGCGGACGGAAGCGATAATGGTCGATGCGCTCGGCGATCTGCTCCTGGGTCGGCGCTGCCGGCTGCGCGGCGGCAGGGGCTGCGTCCGCCAGAAGCAGTGCGCCAAGAGCGAGCGTGACCATGCGCGGCATCTTCTTCTCCCCTGCCGCACCATCACAGCAGTGCCGAGCCGGCGCCAGCATCTTTGTCGGGCGATCCTTGCCGTGCGCCGCTTGCCGGGTGGGGCGGGTTGCGCCATTGTCCGGATTTGTACGGTCAGGGAGGCGGGATTGGCGCAGGCGAGCGCGGACGAGCAGCTGGCGGAGCGCATCCGCGAGGAGCTCGGCCGCCGCCGGCTGACCCGGCAGTGGCTCGCCGACAAGGCGCTGGTCAGCCTGTCGACGCTGGAGAAGGGCCTCGCCGGGCAGCGGCCGTTCACGACCGCCACTTTGGTCCGGATCGAGGCCGCGCTCGGCATCGCTCTCCGGACCAGGCCGGAACCGTCACGGCCGGAAGGCATCGCCCCGGCCGAGCTCGGCGCCTATGCCCGCGCCGCCGTGCGCTGGCTCGAGGGCGACTATCTCACCATCCGCCCCGCCTTCGGCACCGACGGCGCCGTCTATGCCTATCGCACCACCATCGCCTGGGACGATGCCGTCTCGCATCTCGTCTTTCGCGAGAGCGAGCGCGCCGATTCGGCCTACACCCAGCGCGGCGACCTCGCTCTGCCGCACCAGTCCGGCCACATCTATCTGGTCACCCGCGAATCGGGCCAGTTCCGCCTTGCGGTGCTCGGCCGGCCGACCATCGCCGGCGCGCTTTACGGCCTGCTGACGACGCTGCAGGCGCCGGGTGGATCGCGGCTTCTACCGGTCTCCTGCCCCATCGCCCTGCTGCCGCTGCGCGCCGAAGCAGCCCCCGCCTTCGGGCTGGTCCGCCCCGGCGAGGACGGCTTCGAGCGGCTGGCGGCGCCCCTGGCCCAAGTCGAGGCCGAAGGCTTCGCCCGCCTGGTGTCGGGTCCGGTGCCGTAGGCTGAGCGGCCGCTCTCAGTCCATCAGCTCCACGGCCATCGCAGTCGCCTCGCCGCCGCCGATGCAGAGCGTCGCCACGCCGCGGCGCTGACCGTGGGTCTCGAGCGCGGACAGCAAGGTCGCGAGGATGCGGGCGCCCGAGGCGCCGATCGGGTGGCCGAGCGCGGTGGCGCCGCCGTGGACGTTGAGTTGCTCGCGCGCGATGCCGAGGTCGCGCATCGCGATCATGGCGACGCAGGCGAAGGCTTCGTTCACTTCCCAGAGATCGACGTCGCCGACAGCCCAGCCGGCTTTCTCCAATGCCTTGCGGACAGCGGGGACCGGCGCAGTGGTGAACAGGTTCGGCGCCTGGGCATGAGCGGCGTGGGCGACGATCCGGGCCACGGGCTTCACGCCGAGGCGGTCGGCGACGCTCTGGCGCGTGATGACGAGCGCCGCGGCGCCGTCGGAGATGGATGACGCATTTGCCGCCGTGATCGTGCCGTCCTTGGCGAAGGCGGGCTTCAGGTTCGGGATCCGCTCCGGGTTGGCCTTGCCGGGCTGCTCGTCGCAGGTCACCGTCTCCTCGCCTTTGCGGGTCTTGACGGTGACGGACGTGGTCTCGCGCTCGAACGCGCCCGAGGCGATGGCCTCGGTCGCACGGCGCAGCGATTCGATCGCATATTCGTCCTGGGCGCCGCGGGTGAACTGATATTCGCGCGCGGCGTCCTCGGCGAAGGTGCCCATGGCGCGGCCGGACTCGTAGGCGTCCTCGAGGCCGTCGAGCATCATATGGTCGTAGACCGTATCGTGGCCGATGCGCGCGCCGGCGCGGTGCTTTTTCATCAGATAAGGCGAGTTGGACATCGACTCCATGCCGCCGGCGACGATGAGGTCGGCCGATCCGCTCGCGATCATGTCGTGCGCGAACATCGCCGCCTGCATACCGGAGCCGCAGACCTTGTTGACCGTCGTCGCCTCCACCGAGCGGGGAAGCCCTGCGCCGAGCGCCGCCTGGCGCGCGGGGGCCTGGCCGAGGCCGGCGGGGAGGACGCAGCCCATGAAGATCTTGTCGACCTCCTCGCCCGAAATTCCGGCGCGCTCGACCGCGGCGGCGACGGCCGCGGAGCCGAGCTCGGTCGCCGAGGCGCCGGCGAGCGCGCCCTGGAAGCCGCCCATCGGGGTGCGGGCGTAAGAGAGGATGACGATGGGGTCGGCGGGGGTGGTGGCCATGGGGGTGCGGGCTCCTTCAGGTCCTTCGAGACGCCGCTTCGACTTCGCTCAGCGGCTCCTCAGGATGAGCGGACTTTCGCCATATAGTCTTTCCGCTCATCCTGAGTAGGGACTGAGCTTGGCGAAGGCCCGTATCGAAGGACCCCGCCTTGTTCAAATCCGCGCCGCTCTGCTAACGCCCGCGGCGAACAGGAGAGACGACAATGTCCCATTTCGGGCTCGACTTCGCGCTCGGCGAGATGGCGGACGCGATCCGCGACACCACCCGGCGCTTCGCCTCGGAGAAGATCGCGCCGCTCGCCGCCCGGATCGACGAGGAGGATTGGTTCCCGAAGGAGCTGTGGCCCGAAATGGGCGCGCTCGGCCTGCACGGCATCACCGTCGAGGAGGAATATGGCGGGCTCGGGCTCGGCTATCTCGAACATGTCGTCGCGCAGGAGGAAGTGGCGCGGGCCTCGGCCTCGATCGGGCTCAGCTACGGGGCGCATTCGAACCTCTGCGTCAACCAGATCAGGCGTTGGGCGAGCCCGGAGCAGAAGGCGAAATACCTGCCGAAGCTGATCTCCGGCGAGCATGTCGGCGCG
>DASVVP010000016.1:0-12734 GCA_036386495.1 Allosphingosinicella sp. | reverse complement strand
CATCATCTCGGCGGCCGAGCTGTCGCACGCCGACGCGATCCATCCGGGCTACGGCTTCCTCAGCGAGAACGCCCGCTTCGCCGAGATCGTCGAGCTGCACAACATCGTCTGGATCGGGCCCAAGCCCGAGCATATCCGGATCATGGGCGACAAGATCGAGGCGAAGCGCACGGCGGCGAGGCTCGGCCTGCCGCTCGTCCCCGGCTCCGACGGCCCGGTCGAGGGTTTCGACGAGGCCCGCGAGGTCGCGGCCGCGGCCGGCTATCCCGTAATCATCAAGGCGGCCTCGGGCGGCGGCGGGCGCGGCATGAAGGTGGTCCGCTCCGAGGACGAGCTCGAGAGCCAGATGATGCAGGCCCGCTCGGAGGCCAAGAACGCATTCGGCGACGAAACCGTCTACATCGAAAAATATCTCGGCAATCCGCGCCATATCGAATTCCAGGTCTTCGGCGACGGCGAGGGCCATGCCGTCCATCTCGGCGAGCGCGACTGCTCGCTGCAGCGCCGCCACCAGAAGGTGCTCGAGGAAGCGCCCTCCCCGGTCATCTCGGCCGAGCAGCGCGCGCTTATGGGCGGCATCGTCGCCAAGGCGATGGCCGAGATGGGCTATCGCGGCGCCGGCACGATCGAGTTCCTCTACGAGAATGGCGAATTCTACTTCATCGAGATGAACACGCGGCTGCAGGTGGAGCATCCGGTGACCGAGATGATCAGCGGCATCGATCTGGTGCGCGAGCAGATCCGGATCGCCGCCGGCGAGGGGCTCTCCTGCAGCCAGGAGGACGTCAAGCTGCGCGGCCACGCGATCGAATGCCGGATCAACGCCGAGGACCCGCAGACCTTCGTCCCCTCGCCGGGCCTGGTGAAGAATTATGTCGCGCCGGGCGGCATGCATGTGCGCGTCGATTCCGGCCTCTACGCCGGCTACAAGGTGCCGCCTTATTACGATTCGATGATCGCCAAGCTGATCGTCTATGGCACCACCCGCGAGCGCTGCATCATGCGGCTCAGGCGCGCGCTGGAGGAGTTCGTCGTCGAGGGCATGAAGACCACCATCCCGCTCCACCAGAAATTGGTCCGCGACCCCGAGTTCCTCGAGGGCCAATATACGATCAAGTGGCTCGAGGAGTGGCTGGCGCGCGAATCCTAGGAGCCGAGCCGGAGGAGGAAGCATGGAGCTGAAGTTCACCGTCTTCGCTCACGTGTCGCGCCCCGTCGAGCAGGTGTTCGAAGCCGTCGCCGATCCCGCGCAGCTGTCGCATTACTTCACGACCGCCGGCGCCGAGGGGCGGCTCGAGACCGGTGCCATCGTCAGCTGGGAGTTCCACGATTTTCCCGGCGCCTTCCCGGTCGAAGTCGTGGAGGTGGAGCCCAACGAACGCATCGTGCTGCGCTGGGCGGCGGCCGAGGACGGCCAGGACGGCTACAGCACCATCGTCACCTTCGCGTTCGAGCCGACCGAGGACGGCCGCACCAAAGTGTCGGTCGCCGAGGAGGGATGGCGCGAGACCGAGGCGGGGCTCGCCGCCTCCTACGGCAATTGCATGGGCTGGTCGCAGATGCTGTGCGCGCTGAAAATGTGGCTCGAGCACGGCATCAACCTGCGCGAGGGCATGTACCGTTAGCGCGGCGGACTCCGCCGCCGCGCCTGTACAGACGGCAATAAATCGTGTAAGTGCAAGGTCTTGGAACAGACCGCCAGCGGCGGCTTCGGGATCCTGAGATGCAGAAGGCGTTTCCCGCGCTCGCCGCGGCCCTCTCGGCGCTGTGCGCCCTGCCCGCGGCCTCACAGCCTGCGCCCGCCCAGCCCCCGCGCTGGCACCTCGACGGCGCGACCGACCGTTGCGTGCTCAGCCGCCGCCTTGAGGGCACGCCGTCGCCGGTGACCTTCATCCTGCGCACCATCCCTGGCTCCGGCCGCTACGACATGATCCTTGCGGCGCCCGACCTGCCCGGCGAGCTGCGCCACACCGGCCGCGCTTTCTCACTCAGCTTCGCACCCGGCGGGCAGGCACACGCACTTCGCTCGGCGCCGGTCGCCCTTCCGCGCGCTCTGGGTGAGGGCGTCGTTTTCGGCCCGCTGCCATCGACCATTCCCGCCGAGCTCGCCGGCGCCACGGCGGTCCAGGTCGCCGATCGCGGCAGGGCCATCGGCAGCTGGACGATCCCGCTCGGCGCCCGCGCCGCCGAGGCGATGGCTTATTGCGAAGCGGAGAAGCTGGTCGATTGGGGCGCCGACCCCGCCGGGTTCGAGCCGGGCGCGACGCGGCCGCAGCCGCGCGAGGATCCGGCCCGCTGGCTGACGCAGCGCGACTTCGGCCTCGCCACCGCCTTGACGTCCGCCGCTTATGCCGCCGTGTTCCGGCTGACGCTCGACCGCGAGGGCCGCGCGACCGGGTGCACGCTGATCGAGTCGGCCGGTAATGTCGACCTCACCGGCGCCTGCCGCGCGCTGCGCAGCCGCGCCCGCTACCAGCCTGCGCGCGATGCCGCCGGCAATCCGATCGCCTCGGTCGCGATCCACATGGTGAGCGTTCGCATGGAGATGGAGATCCGCATCGTCCCGGGCTGATCCGCCCCGCTTCACTGAAACAATCGAAACCCTTTCGCCGCTGCCGCGACATGCACCTGTTGCAGAGCGTGCTTAGCGCCGCCCGTGAGACGAGGATCGAACGGGAGAGACGAAATGCGGCGCAGGAGCAGCGAGCAGGACAAGGAGCGCTTCCGGCTCGAGGCCGGCATGGGCGGCATCGTCATGGTCACCCTGATCCTGCTCTTCGCCCAGCTGCAGATCGACACCGCGGCTCTGCTTCTGCACTGACCGCCGCGCGCCGGCTGGAACGCAACGACGGGCTCGCTTAAGAGCGGCGCCATGAAGGCGACCATCTATCACAACCCCAATTGCGGCACTTCGCGCAAGACGCTCGAAATTCTCGAGGCGGAAGGCGCCGAGCTGACCGTGCGCGAATATCTGAAGGATCCCCCGTCCAGGGACGAGCTGCGCCGGCTCTACGCGCGCGCCGGCATCGGCGCCCGGGAGGGTCTGCGGGCCAGGGAGCAGCTCGCCCGAGACCTCGATCTGGTCGACGGCGCGGTCAGCGACGAGGCGATCCTGGACGCGATGGTCGCGAACCCGATCCTGATCGAGCGGCCGCTGGTCGAGACCGACAAGGGCGTCCGTCTGTGCCGCCCTCAGGACGTGGTGCGCGAGATCCTCTGAGCGGGTTGACCGCGCCGCGCCGCCGCAGCATCGGCATGGGGTGATCGATCCGGAGCTCCTGCTGCGCGCTTATTCGATCGGCGTTTTTCCGATGGCGGACAGTCGTTCGGCCGGCGAGGTGTTCTGGGTCGAGCCGCGGCGGCGCGCGGTCATCCCGATCGATGGTTTCCGGCTCACGCGGTCGCTCCGCAAGACCCTGCGCGCCGGAGCCTTCGCCGTGACCCGCGACACCGCGTTCGCCGAGGTCGTCCGCCGCTGCGCCGATCGGGACGAAACCTGGATAAACGCCGAGATCGAGGCGAGCTACAACCAGCTCCACGCGCTCGGCCACGCCCATTCGGTCGAATGCTGGCAGGACGGCCGGCTCGCCGGCGGCCTCTACGGAGTGCGGCTCGGCGCCGCCTTTTTCGGCGAGAGCATGTTCTCGGGCGCGCGCGACGCCTCCAAGGTGGCGCTCGCCTGGCTGGTCGCAAGGCTGAAGGTCGGCGGCTTCACCCTGCTCGACTGCCAGTTCATGACCGGGCACCTCAAGAGCCTGGGCGCGGTCGAGATCGACCAGAAGGACTATCTTTCGTCGCTCTCCGCCGCCTTGGGGGATGGCTGGTCGGGGGCGGCCGACCGGGGCGCGGGACGGCCGGCGGCCGGCGCCGGCGAGTTCGGCGCACTCGACCGGTTGCTCTCGGCCGATCCCGCCCGGACCGTGGACGCCCCCGCTTCGGGATGCGTCATCGCACAGCTCCTCGGCCATGCGTCGTAGACCGGATGCTCGACGACGTTGAGCGACGGGCTTTCCTTATAGACCCAGCCTGAGAAGACCCGCTGGAACTGGCCCTGGGCGTTGCGCACGTCGAGCTGGATGAAGGCGCCGGTCAGCCTCTGCTCCTCCCAGGGGGCGGTCGTCTCGCAGGCGCGCAGCCGCACGACGACGTCGCCGAGCCGGACCGCCTGCCCCGGCCGCAGCGTCAGGTCGCGCGAAATGCCGTTGCGCTTGTTCAACAGCCCGATCACCGCCACCCGTTCGGCCATCGGCGTGGTGCCGGGCGCGACCTCGGTCACGGTCTGCGGAATGTCGACCACCTGCGGCTCGGGTTCACCTTGGTTCTGCTGCGCCTCGCGCTCGGGCGCGCCCGGCGGGCTGCAGGCGGAGGCGGCGCCGATCGCCGCGGCGGCGCCGATGACGAGGAGCCGCAGCATCGCTCAGTCGGGAGTCCAGGCTTCGTAGTCGCCGCTCGCCGCAGCGCGCTGGCCGCCGCGTTCGAGCGCGCCCGATGGCCGGTAGGCGAGCGGGGTGCCGGTGAGGTTGGCCGTCGCCGCCTTCAGGAATTTGGGCGGCGGCGGCAGCGCCTCGTCGGGCACGTCGTCGATCATCCGGTGCATCCACGCATACCAGTCGGGCGGGATCCGGCTGGCGTCGTTCGAGCCGTTGTAGATCACCCAGCGCCGGTCGCCGCTCTTCGAGCGATAATAGATGTTCCCGAGCGGGTCCGACCCCACCTTGACCCCCGCAAACCGCGTCGAGAGCGCGGTCGTGAGGCTCGCGCCTTCCCACCAGGTGAAGAGGTTCTTGAACATGCCCATGGCGGGCCGCTTTGCCGCTTCGGCCAGCGGTGCGCAAGTGCGGTCGCGGCGCCGGAAAACGGGGACAGTATACATTTTCCCGCTCGGCGCGCGGCGGAAGGACGGTACAGGGAAAATGTATACTGTCCCCGCTCAGCCCTCAGGCCGGCGCGATTTCGACCGCGAGCGGGCCCTTCTTGCCCTCGGCCATGCGGGCGCGGAGCGGCTGGTCGGGAACGAGGTCGGTAAGGCCGCCGCGGCGGACCGTCTCCATGTGCACGAATATGTCCTGCCCGTCCGGGTCCTCGCGGACCAGGAAGCCGTAGCCCTTCAGGCGGTTGAACCACTTCACCCGGACCGGCTCGAAGTCCCCCGCCTCGTCGATCAGCTCGGAAGGATCGGTGCGCTCCGTCGAACCGGCGCCGCGCGCGAATTCGGGCACGACCGCCTTGCTGAGATCGATCGAGAGCACCTTGCGCGCCTGCAGCCCCCTTTCCTGCTGCGCGACCAGACATTCGACGATCGCGCCTTCGGGAAGGCTGCGGCGGTCATGCTCCTTCAAAACGCTGAAATGGACGAGAACGTCGCCTTCGGCCTGGTCGCTGACGAGGAAGCCGAAGCCGCGCGTGGCGTCGAACCATTTCATCGTGCCGGTCAGCCGGATCAGCGCCTCGCCAGGGAACGCGTCTTCCGGGCGCGCGGCGGCGTCGCCCTCCTCCTCGGGGGCGGCGTCTCCGACAGCCACTTTACGGCCTTCGCTCATCGGCAAGGCGTCCACAGCAAAAACGGCGACAGGACTAACATGCTTTGCGGCTTTGTGAACTGTCCCGCTTTGTTTTTTCAGGGATCGTCCGGTTCCGGGATGGTCCCCGGGGGAGCCCTTACGAGCCGCCGCGCGATCTCGAGCGTGTGGCCGGCGCGCAGCATCGCCGCCATCGCCTTCTCGCGGCCGGCCCGATCCGGCTCCGCCGCGGCGAAAGGGCCGATCCGGCGCCGCTCGGCGAAGCGGAGCGCGGCCCCCCAGGCGCCGTCGCGTGCCTGGGCCCGCGCCTCGGCGCCGTCTTCCTCGCCGATTCCGGCCGCGGCCAGCGCCTCGCGCACCCGCCGTTCGCCATAGCCGCGCCGCCCGAGCGAGGCGGCTCTGCTCGCCGCGAAACCCTTGTCGTCGACATAGCCGAGTCCGGCCAGGCGCTCGACCAGCCGCTCGATCGGCGGCTCCCCCTCGGCGGCCCAGCCGCGTTCGCGAAGCTTGCGGCCGAGATAGGATTTCAGCCGGGCACGAGTGGTCGCGTAGCGGCCCGCATAGAAGAGGGCCAGCCGCTCGAGCGCCTCGCCGTCGAGCGGCGGGCGGGGCTTTCGCTTGCGTTCATCGGCCACGCGCCATGATTGTGCCACAGTCGAGCCGGAAAATGAACGCGGCCCAACGCTCCAGGCGAAGGGCGCGCATTCCTGCGGCGACATCGGCGTTTTTTAAAGGATTGTACCGGACGTGGCTCAACCAGAAGGCGAGGCGAAGCGGACGCTGGCGCCGACCCCCACCGGCGACATGCTGCCGCGCCGTCAGGCCGATTTCGACACCCTCGGCGAGGCGCTCGACTATGCAGCGAGCGGCGTGCGCGGCCTCAACTTTCACGATCCGCGCGGCGCGCTGGTGCGCGCTTATCCCTTCGCCGAGCTTCGCGAGGACGCGCTCGAAAACGCCCGCCGGTTGGTCGCCCGCGGCATCAGCCCCAAAGACCGCATCGCGATCCTTGCCGAAACCGGCGCCGAGTTCGCCGCTTTGTTTTTCGGCGCGATCTATGCCGGCGCCTGGCCGGTGCCGCTGCCCCTGCCCACGTCGTTCGGCGGCCGCGACGCCTATATCGACCAGCTCAAGGTGCAGCTCACCAGCGCCGATCCGGTCTGCCTGTTCTACCCCGAGGAGCTGGCCGGCCTCGCCGCCGCCGCCGCCGAGGCGATCGGCATCGAGGGAATCGCCTGGGAAGGCTTCGCGTCGGCGCCCGCGCCCGATGCGCCGCTCCCCGCCGCGAGCCCCGATGACATCGCCTATCTCCAATATTCGAGCGGCTCGACCCGCTTCCCGCACGGCGTCGCCATCACCCACCGCGCCTTGCTCAACAATCTGGCCGCGCACAGCCACGGCATGCAGATCGAGGAGACCGACCGCTGCGTCTCCTGGCTGCCCTGGTACCACGACATGGGCCTCGTCGGCTGCCTCCTTTCGCCGGTCGCCAACCAGGTCTCGACGGACTATTTGAAGACCGAGGATTTCGCCCGCCGCCCGCTCGCCTGGCTGGACATGATCAGCCGCAACGAGGGCACGACCCTCTCTTACTCGCCGACCTTCGGCTACGACATCTGCGCGCGGCGGATCGGCAGCCAGTCCAAGGTCTCGGAGCGCTTCGACCTGTCCCGCTGGCGCGCCGCAGGCAACGGCGCCGACATGATCCGCCCCGACGTCATGCAGGCCTTCGTCGACGCTTTCGCCGAAGCGGGCTTCGACGCCAAGGCGTTCGTGCCCTCCTACGGCCTCGCCGAAGCGACGCTGGCCGTCTCGATCATGCCGCCGGGCGAGGGCATCGTCGTCGAGCTGGTCGAGGAGACCCTGCTCGCCGGCGGCACGCCGGGCGAGCGGAACCGGCCGCAGCGCTACCGGGCGATCGTCAATTGCGGCAAGCCGGTGCGGGACATGGAGGTCGCGATCCGCGGCGACAGCGGCGAGACTCTGGGCGAGCGCGAGATCGGCAAGATCTTCTGCCGCGGCCCTTCGGTGATGGTGGGCTATTTCCGGGACGAGGCGGCGACCCGTCTCTGCCTCGACGCGGACGGATGGCTGGACACCGGCGACATGGGTTATCTCTCGGACGGCTATGTCTACATCGTCGGCCGCGAGAAGGACATGATCATCATCAACGGCAAGAACCACTGGCCGCAGGACATCGAATGGGCGGTGGAGCAGCTGCCCGGCTTCAAGGCCGGCGACATCGCCGCCTTCGCCATCACCACGCCCGGCGGCGAGGAGACTCCCGCCGTCCTCGTCCAGTGCCGCACTTCGGACAGCGGCGAGCGCGGCCGCCTGCGCGACTCGATCCGCGAGCGCGTCCGCGCGATCACCGGCATCAACTGCGTCGTCGAGCTCGTCCCGCCGCGCACCCTGCCCCGCACCAGCTCCGGCAAGCTCTCCCGCGCCAAGGCCCGCAGCCTCTATCTGTCCGGCGAAATCGAGACCTACGACATCGCGGCGTAGTCCCCTCCCCCTTGAGGGGGGAGGGTTAGGGTGGGGGTGGCCTCCGAGACCCGCGGAGCGCTTCCGAAAAGACCGCAGCCCTCACGGGAGCAAATCCCGCGACGTCAGTCGCGCTGCGCAGGCCGTCCGGCGGCTCCGCGTCCGCTTCGCGGACCGGCGCGCTGCTATCGCTGCGCGCCTCGCTTCGGCCTGGCAGGAGTGGAGGGACTCGAACCCACGGCCCTCGGTTTTGGAGACCGATGCTCTACCAACTGAGCTACACTCCTAAGCCGCCAGCGAGTTAGACAGCACGGCGCCGGCGCGCAAGGTCTAACCCGCCCCCTCCCCGCCCTTGCGCAACCCGGCGGCGGGCGCTATCTCGCATCGCTCGCACCCATCGGCAGCATGGACGACCGGCCCTCCGGTCCCCGGCGGCTGCCCAGCCAAGGACGAAAGCGACGTGGCGAGAGTCAATCCCGGCGAGTTCCTGCGGCAGGTCCGCACCGAGACCGGCAAGGTCGTCTGGCCGACCCGCCGCGAGACGCTCATGACCGGCCTCATGGTCGTCATCATGACGACGATCCTCGGCCTGTTCTTCTTCGGCGTCGATTCCGCGTTCAGCGCGATCGTCCAGCTCCTCCTCGGCCTCGTCGCCTAGCCAACCAGGAACCCCAAGACCCATGTCCCGCTGGTACATCATCCACGCTTATTCCGGCTTCGAGAACAAGGTCCGCGACGCGATCATGGCCGAGGCCACCCGGCTCGGGCTCGACCGGCTGGTCGAGGCGGTCGAGGTCCCGACCGAGAAGGTGACCGAGGTCCGCCGCGGCAAGAAGGTGACCAGCGACCGCAAATTCTTCCCCGGCTACGTGCTCGCCAAGCTGGCGATGAACGACGACGTTTACCACCTCGTCAAGAACACGCCCAAGGTCACCGGCTTCCTCGGCGCCTCGGGCAAGCCGCAGCCGATCAGCGACGCCGAGGCCGCCCGCATCCTCAACACCAAGGACGAGGCCGCCGCCGCCGCGCCCAAGCAGAAGATCAGCGTCGACTATGAGATCGGCGACCAGGTCAAGGTGCTCGACGGCCCGTTCGCGAGCTTCAACGGCCTCGTCGAGGAGCTCGATTTCGACCGCGGCCGGGTCAAGGTCGGCGTCTCCATCTTCGGCCGCGCCACCCCCGTCGAGCTCGAGTTCGAGCAGGTCGAGCGGGTGAAATGATCGTCTGAAAGTATTACTTTCAGCCGGTGAGTTCAGCGAAGGCCGGGGCGGAAACGCTCCGGCCTTCGGCGTCTCTCGCGTAGCTGCCTAGCGGCCGCGCTCGTAGGTCTGCAGGCAGTGGTCGGTGATTGTGGCCGAGCAGGCGGGGTAGACCACCGCGGCGACTGGTGCGCCGGTCTCGGCGTCGAGCAGAGGCCCGCCCATCGCGGCGGCGGCAGGCGTGCCGTTATAGCCGGGCGGGACGACCGCCGGGGCCGAGATCACGGCGATGCCGCGGGCGTCGCGCTCGGGGCTCGCATTGCCGGGCTGGACGGTCGCGCCGGGGGCGGCGACGGGCACGGCGCCCATCGCGCTCGCGCCGGCCTCGGCCTCGAACGGCGCGGTCACCCCGTCGCCTTCATAGGCCGTCGATCCGGGCGCGGCGGACTGGGCGAAAGCGGCGCTGCCGGCCAGCAGGGCGATCGCAAAAGCGGCACTCTTCATCTTGTCACTCCTCGTCTTGTACCCCTCAGGCGGCGCCGATGCGCGCGCCGCGCGGCCGCGGCCGCTTCGGGGGAGAGAAGGACAACGCGCCGGCGCGCGCTTCTTTCCGTCGGGACAGTCACTGTGACTGTCCCCTTTCCTGGTCTTCCTAGCGCAGCTGCCAGGCCATGCCGGGCGGCTTGACCATCGCCCGGCCGCACAGGGTGCAGGTCGAGACGAAGTCGCCGCCGTCCCAGCGGCTGGCCCTCAAATCGGCGACATGGCGGCCGAACCAGTCGTGGAGGCTCATGCCGGGTCCCTTCGGTCCTCCGGGCGCGGCTGCGGCAGCGGCAGCGGCAGCGCGTGGAGCGCGGCGGTCTCGCCCGCGGCGGCGCCGGGCGCGATGAGGAAGGGCAGGCAGCCCGCCGCCTTGACGCTGTAGCGGCCGGCCATGTCGTAATGGATGAGCCGCGCCTCGGACGAGGTCGCCCGCCGCGCCATCGCCATCGCCGCGCGCTTGCGGCCGATCCAATATTTCTTTTCCATGATCGTCGCCCGTGTTTGTGCAAGCGGGAGCGCGATACGTCTCCCTGTCACAGGGCGCTTGCGAAAAGGCGCAGGTGATGGAGGGCATATGGGGACGATGGGGGCGATGCGCCATGGTTGGGGACAGTCAGGTAGACTGTCCCCTCAGCCCCCCAACCAGCTTCCGCTTCATATCCCGGATCCGCCAGCCGCCGAACAGGGGCACGCCCTCATGGTGCGGCGGCCTTCCGCTCGCTTTGCTCCACCCCGTGACCAGATGCAGCGGCGGCAGCGGCACCGGCGGCGCCTCCTCCGCGTAGCGCCAGTCGCCGGTCTCCTCGTACTGCGCGGCCCGCCGCACCGCATCGTCCTCGGCGGTGCGGTTCTGCTGCACCGCCCACATCGCCCGCAGCCGCTCGGTATAGGTCTCCCAGGGCTCGCCCCGCCGCTTGCGCCGGTGCGGCATGTCCCAGCCCTGCTGCACCGATTTCTCGTGCAGCCAGAGCAGTTGCAGCGCCTGGTCGGCGGTGAGCGGCGGGATCGGCGGCGGATCGTTCTGCCGCCACGCGTCGTCGGCGTGGCTCTCGGGCATCCCCGCGGCGAGCATCGCGCATTCGAGCCGGTCCCAGCCCATCTTCAGCGCCAGCCGGAATTCGCGCGCGAAGGCCGGATCGCGCCGCCGCCGCCGGTAGAAAGCGGCCGGCGAGGCCCCCGCCGCCGCCGCCGACAGCCGGATGTTGGCGGTCGCGGACAGCGCCGCGAGGAACGCCTGTTCGGCCGCCTTGGTGAGCTTGTCCGGGTGGGCGAAGCGCAGCTGCAGCTTCCCGTTCTGCGACCGCACCACCACCGCCTCCCCGCCGCGGGTGCGGAGGGGACAGTTACCTCGCGTAACTGTCCCCATCTTCTGCTTCGGGGGACAGTTACCAGTAACTGTCCCTTCCGGCCCACGCCGCCCCCCGGCGAGGTGAAATGCCGCATTCGCCGCCGCCGCCGCCCCTTCCCAGTCCTGCGCGAAGCCGGCATGCGTGGCGCGCCGGTGCTGCAAGGTGCTGATCCGCCGCCCGATCTCCCGCGCCGCGAACCGCGCATTGCCGGTCTGCCGCAGGATCTCGAGAAAGCGCTCATTCTCGCGCGCCTGGGCGATGGTGAAGGGGCGGGGCATCGGTACGACTCGCTGCGGCTGATGTTCCCCTCAGGTTAATAGGAACTTCCCTGTTTGTCAAGCCCCAAGCGCGCCGCGCCGGCTCAGCCGACCATCCGGACCAGCAAAGCGGTGTCGACGAACTGGACCAGCTCGGTCACCCGTCCCTCCGCATCGAAGGTCCACAGGTCGCAGAGCTCGGTGGTGCCCACCGGGCCGTCGTCGATCGAGAAGTCGATGCGCCAGCGGCAGGCGGCGCGGTTGCCCTCAACGATCGCATCGAGCCGCTCGTGATCGTGGAAGCGGACCCGGTCGATCAGCTCGGCGACGGTCGCCCGCGCCTCGCCCGGCCCGGCCGGGAAGGCGCCGTAGAGGCTCGAATTGCCGGCGATCCGGAACACGGCGCCCGGCGCCAGATAGCGCGCCACCTCCTCCTTGTCGCCGCGGCTGCGCGCCGCCAGGGCCGCATCGATCGTCGCCAGCATCCGCTCCCGGCCGGGGCCGGCGTCCGCCCGCGGCGCCGCGGCGGTGTCGGGACCCTGATTCTGTCCATCGGGCATGGCGGGCCTCCCCTTTGTGTGGGCCGGGAATGTAGCATCGCCGCGCGGTTTCGCACAGCGCCTCCGAGCCAGAAGCGGCAGGCACGTGACTGTCACCGGTGAACATGTTCTAGAGGAAGCGGATATGGACATTCGACCGATCAAGACCGACGCGGACCATCGGGCCGCGCTGCGCGAGATCGAAACCTTGTGGGGCGCCACCGAGGGCACGCCGGAGGGCGACCGCCTCGAAATCCTCGCGACGCTCGTCGAGGCCTATGAGGAGCGGCGCTGGCCGGTCGAGGAGCTCGATCCGATCGAGGCGATCGAGGCGGCGATGGCGCATGAAGGGCGCAGCCGCGCCGATCTCGCCAGGGTGATCGGCCAGTCGCGCGCGACCGAGATCCTGCAGCGCAAGCGCCCGCTCACCCTGCCGATGATCCGCAAGATCGCCGCCGCCTGGCGCGTGCCGGAGCGACTGCTGGTGAAGGAATATCGGCTGGCCTGGGAGATGAAGGAAGGCCGTGGCAGGAAGGCAGGCGAAGTCCTTCCGCGCCGTGGCGGCGCGGCGGGATGAGCGAGCCGGCAATCGCATTCGAGGAAAGCAGCGGCAACGTCTTCGAGGATTCGACCGGCCGACCGCGGCTCGGCTCGCCCACAAGTCCGACCTCGTCGGCGTGCTGCATCGCGTCCAGCAGCAGCGCGGCCTCACCCAGGCGGCCTTCGCCCGCCTCGTCGGCATCCCCCAGCCCCGCCTCTCGCAGCTCTACAACGGCAGGATCAGCGGCATGTCCACCGACAAGCTCCTCGACGCCATCGCGCGGCTCGGCGGGCATGTCACGAT
>DASVVP010000015.1:0-42364 GCA_036386495.1 Allosphingosinicella sp. | reverse complement strand
CGCAACGTCAATCTGTGCGAGACGACCACGATCACCCTCACCGCCAGCGAGTGAGGTTGGGCGGAGCTGACGCTTCGCCGATCGCCAGGACAAGAGGGGCCGTGGCATTGCCGCGGCCCCTTCTTCGTGGCCGCGCGCGGCACTAAAGAAGCGCCATGCCCGAGCTTCGCAACATCGTCATCCTCACCGGCGCCGGCATCTCGGCAGAGAGCGGCCTTGCCACGTTCCGCGGGCCGGATGGCCTCTGGGAGGGGCATCGGGTTGAGGACGTGGCGACGCCCGAGGCCTTCCGCCGCGATCCCGGGCTGGTCCAGGCCTTTTACGACGCACGGCGGGCGCGGCTGAAGGAGGTCGAGCCCAATGCCGCGCATCGCGCGCTGGCGCGGCTCGATGCGGAATGGCCCGGCGAGTTGCTGATCGTCACCCAGAATGTCGACGACCTTCACGAGCGCGCGGGAGCGAGGCGGCTGCTCCACATGCACGGCGAGCTGAAATCCGCCTGGTGCCTCGCCTGCGACGCGCGGACGGCGTGGGAGCAGGGACTGGGCGACGGTCCGGCGTGCCCCGGATGCGGCGTCGCCGGGCGGCTGCGGCCTGACATCGTCTGGTTCGGCGAGATGCCCTACGAGATGGAGCGGGTCGACCGTGCCCTGATGGACGCCGACCTGTTCGTCTCGATCGGCACCTCCGGCAACGTCTACCCCGCCGCCGGCTTCGTGCAGACCGCGCGTTACTGCGGCGCGCGCACGCTCGAGATCAACCTCGAGCCCTCGATGGCGAGCTTCCTGTTCGATGAAAGCCGGACGGGGCGAGCAGGGGAGCTGGTGCCCGCCTGGGTAGACGAGATCCTCTCGGCGCACCGCGCCTGACGCGACTGCTCACTCCACCCAATCGAGCCCGATCTCCTGATACAGGCCGCGATCCTCCTCCCAGCGCGGGTTGACCTTGACGTGGAGGAAGAGGTGGACCTTGCGGCCGAGCAGCTTGGCCAGCTCCTCGCGGGCGCGGGCGCCGATCTCCTTTATCCGGGTGCCGCCCTTGCCGAGCACGATCGCCTTCTGGGTGTCGCGTCCGACCAGGATTTGCTGGTGGATGGCGACCGACCCGTCCCTGCGCTCCTCGTAGCGCTCGGTCTCGACGGCGCTCGCATAAGGCAGCTCCTGGTGGAGCTGGAGGTAGAGCTGCTCGCGCGTGATCTCGGCGGCGAGCATCCGGTCGGTGGCGTCGGAGACCTGGTCCTCCGGAAAGTGCCACGGCCCTTCCGGGACGCGCGCAGCGAGCCAGCTCTTGACGTCCGCGACGCCGTCGCCGGTCGCCGCGGAGACCATGAACACCTCCTCGAACGTCACCCGCTCCGAAATCTGCATCGCGAGGGTCAGGAGAGGCTCCTTCTTCACCTTGTCCACCTTGTTGAGGACGAGGACCTTGGGCTCGCGGCGCTCGGCAAGGCGGTCGAGCATGTCCTCGATGCGCGTGGAGAAACCGGTCTCGGCGTCGATCACGAGCGCGATCAGGTCGGCGTCGGCGGCCCCGCCCCAGGCCGCGGCGACCATCGCCCGGTCGAGCCGCCGCTTGGGCGCGAAGATGCCGGGCGTGTCGAGCAGCAGGATCTGGGCCTCGCCTTCGATCGCGATCCCCATGATCCGCGTCCGCGTCGTCTGCGCCTTGGCGCTGACGATCGCCACCTTCTGCCCGACCAGCGCATTGACCAGGGTAGACTTGCCCGCGTTCGGCGCCCCGACGACCGCGACCAGCCCGCAACGCGTGGTCATGAGCCGGACATCCGGGGAGTGTGCGGCGTGGATGGCGAATCCCGTTCGGGCTGAGCTTGTCGAAGCCCTGTCCTTCCTTTCGCGAGACGGCTGATTTCGTCCCAGTGGAGCATGTATGCGCAGAAAGTCACGGTTGGGTCTCGACGCGGCACCAAGGCAGGGCTTCGACAGGCTCAGCCCGAACGGAGTGGGTCTCGCGTGTTGAGCTATGTGTCGTCCATCGCAGAGCCGGAGCGTTGGTCACCTGCGCTCTCGTCACTTCAGCTGCTCCAGCAGCGCTTTCGCAGCCTCGGTCTCCGCTTCCTGCTTCGACTGGCCGTCGGCGCTGGCCTTGCCAAGGCCGGCTATCTCGACCTCGACGGTGAAACGGGGGGCGTGGTGGGGGCCGGAGCGGTCGGCGACGCTATAGACCGGCGGCTTCCTGTCGTTCGCGGCCGCCCATTCCTGCAGCGCGGACTTGGGGTGCTTGGGCGCCGTCTCCTGCGTCGTTACCCGCCCGGCCCAGGCGCGCTGGACGAATTCGGCCGCGCGCTCGGGACCGGCCTCCAGATAGAGGGCGCCGAGCAGGGCCTCGACGACGTCGCCGAGCACATTGTCGCTGTCCGCGGCGCCGTCGTCGCGCGCCTGCTTGCCGAGCCGTACCTCGGCGCCGATGCCGAGCGCGCGCGCCACCTCGGCGCAGGTCTCGCGTGCGACCAGATCGTTCAGGCGGCGCGACAGCTTGCCTTCCGGCTCCTCCGGGAAGAGCTCGTAGAGCCACGCGGCGATGGCGAGGCCGAGAACGCGGTCGCCCAGGAATTCGAGCCGCTCATAGTCCTCGGCATCGGCGCGGCTCGAATGGGTGAGCGCCCGCTCGAACAGCAGCGGATCGCGCGGCTGCCAGCCGAGCGTGCGCTCGACCCAATCGGCGACGTCGCTCATTGGCCGGTGCCGCCGACGCGGTCCCAGCGCGCCGCGCTGAGCCAGGTCCAGGGCTTCAGCCATTCGGCCGAGCCGTCGGTGGAGAAGAAGGTGACGAGCGCGCGGCCGAGAAGGTGGTCGACGGGCAGCATGCCGACGCCGCCCATTTCCCGGGGCACCCTGCTGTCCTGGCTGTCGTCGCGATTGTCGCCCATCACGAAGAGATGCCCTTCGGGGACGCGGAAGACTTCCGTGTCGTCGAGGTCGCCGGCCGGATTCTGGTCGAGCACGTCGTAGCTGCGGCCGCCGGGCAGCGTCTCGCGATAGCGCGGATAGGCGCAGAGCGGTGCGCCGCCCTCGCCGCGCACCTCGCGCGGGTCGGGCCCGACCCGGCGGCAGGGGCTGTTCGGGCTGACTGGCATCGGATAATCGGCGATGCGCACCCGCGGCACCGGCCTGCCGTTGAGGATCAGCTGGCCGCCGCGCACCTGCACGGTATCGCCGGGAAGGCCGATCACCCTTTTCACCCAATCCTCGTTCTCGGCCCCCGGATAGCGGAAGACGACGACGTCGCCCCGCTCCGGCAGTCCGCCCAGCATGCGTCCTCCGAAGCCCGCTATCCCGAACGGCAGCGAGTAGCGCGAATAGCCGTAGGGCCATTTGGCGACGAACAGATAGTCGCCGGTCATCAGCCGCGGCAGCATCGATCCCGAGGGGATGCTGAACGGCGCCGCGATGAAGGTGCGGATGACGATTGCGAACAGGAAGACGAGCAGCAGGAAACGGAGCGTGTCCCACCAGCTTTCTTTCTTTTTCTGTTTCTTCGGGAGTGCGGCGGCGGGCCCGGCGCTGGTTTCGCTTTCCATTGCCTACGCTTTCGCGTGGGGGACGAGGAGGGTCAAGCAGCTATGCAGCGGCGGCGGCCGCTCCTAGATAGGCGCCCGGACGGACGGAGGCGCGGCGTGGACGAAGCATGGGCGGCTGTGGAGCAGGCGGAGGCGGTCCCTCTGGCGCAGCTGTTCGCGGCTGAGCCCGACCGTCTGCAGCGCCTCGTGATCGAGCAAGCGGGTATCCGCTTCGACTTCGCGAAGACCCATCTCAGCCCTCTTATCCTCGCCGCCTTCGAGCGGCTCGCCGAGGCCCAGGATCTCGGCGGCGCCCGGGAAGCCTTGTTCTCGGGCGCGATCGTCAACCCGACCGAGGCGCGCGCAGCCGAGCATAGCGCCGAGCGGGGGCAGGGGGCGCCGGAGAGCGTGGCCTGCGCCAAGGCGCTGCACGCGCGGATGCGCGCGCTGATCGACGCGATCGAGGCAGGCGCGTTCGGCCCCATTCGCCACATCCTCCATATCGGCATCGGCGGATCGGCCTTGGGCCCGGATTTCCTGATCGACGCGCTGGCCCGCGGCTCCGGCCGATACGAGGCGGCGGTGGTCTCGAACGTCGACGCCGCGGCGCTGGAGGAGGCCGTCGCCGGCTTCGACCCTCAGACCACCCTTCTGGCGGTCGCGTCGAAGACCTTCACCACTTTGGAGACGATGCTGAACGCCCGCTCGGCGATCGCCTGGATGAGCGAAGGCGGCGTCGCCGATCCCTACGGCTGCATCGTCGCCCTGACCGCCAGCCCGGAGCGGGCGATCGAGTTCGGCGTCGACGAGACCCGCATCCTGCCCTTCCCCGAAAGCGTCGGCGGACGCTATTCGCTCTGGTCCTCGATCGGGTTTCCGGCGGCGCTGGCGCTGGGCTGGGACGGCTATGAGAGCCTGCTCGAGGGCGCCGCGGCCATGGACCGCCATTTCCGCTACGCGCCTCTCGCCGAGAACGCGCCGGTGCTCGCCGCGTTGGTCGACCGCTATTACGCCAATGTCCGCGGCGCCGAGACCCGCGCCGTCTTCGCCTATGACGAACGGTTGCGGCTGCTGCCTTCCTATCTCCAGCAGCTCGAGATGGAATCGAACGGCAAGTCGGCGAAGCTCGACGGCTCGCCGGCGGGCCGGGCGACGTCGCCGATCGTCTGGGGCGGCGTCGGCACCGACGCCCAGCACGCCGTGTTCCAGCTCCTTCACCAGGGCACGCATCTCGTCCCCGTCGAGTTCGTCGCCGCGGTCGAGCCCGGCCACAGCTACGACGAGGAGCATCACCGCCAGCTGCTCGTCAACTGCTTCGCGCAGGGCGCGGCGCTGATGGCGGGCAAGCCGTCGGACGATCCGCACCGCTCCTACCCCGGCGACCGCCCGTCGACGACGATCCTGCTCGACCGGGTCGATCCGTCGACGCTCGGCGCGCTGATCGCATTCTACGAGCACCGCACCTTCGCCAATGCGGTGCTGCTCGGCATCAATCCTTTCGACCAATTCGGGGTGGAGCTCGGCAAGCAGATCGCCAGGGCGATCGACGCCGGCGAGGAGCTCGGCTTCGACCCCTCGACAGAGGCGCTCATCGCCCGCGCATTCGGAGACGCCTGATGGCCCGATACGATTACGACCTGTTCGTGATCGGCGCAGGCTCGGGCGGGGTGCGCGCCGCGCGAGTCTCGGCCGCCTGCGGCGCCAGGGTGGCGATCGCCGAGGAGCACAAGGTCGGCGGCACCTGCGTCATCCGCGGCTGCGTGCCCAAGAAGCTGCTCGTCTACGGCTCCCACTTCGCGGAGGATCTGCAGGATGCCCGCCGCTTCGGCTGGGACGTGCCCGCCTGCAACTTCCACTGGCCGACCCTGCGCGACAACGTCCTCGCCGAAGTGACGCGGCTGGAAGGCGCCTATAGCGAGACGCTGACCAACCATAAGGTCGAGATCGTCAAGGAGCGGGCGACGCTCGAGGGGCCGCATGAGGTGCGGCTCGCGGGCGGCCGCACCGTCACCGCGCGCATCATCCTGATCGCCACCGGCGCCCGCCCCGTGGTCCCGGATTTCCCGGGCAGCGACCTGGGCATCACCTCGAACGAGGCCTTTCACCTGCCCGAGCTGCCGAAGCGGGTCGTGATCGCCGGCGCCGGCTACATCGCCAACGAATTCGCCGGCATCTTCCACAATCTCGGCAGCCACGTCACCCTCGTGAACCGCTCCGACGTGATCCTGCGCGGCTATGACGAGGCGATCCGGGACCGGCTGCTCACTATCTCGATGATGAAGGGGATCGAATTCAAGTTTCACGTCTCCTTCGAAAAGATCGAGAGGAGCGCAGCCGGCGCGCTCACCGTGCATATGTCGGGATGCGACGCGATCGAGGCGGACGCGGTGATGTTCGCGATCGGGCGGCAGCCGAACACGGAAGGCCTCGGCCTCGACAAGGCAAAGGTGGAAGTGGACGACTTGGGCGCGGTCGTCGTGGACGCCGACAACAAGTCGACCTGCGAGAGCGTCTATGCGGTGGGAGACGTGACCAACCGCGTGCAGTTGACTCCGGTGGCGATCCGCGAGGGCCAGGCGTTCGCCGACACGGTCTTCGGCAACAAGCCGACCCGCGTCGACTATGCGGCGATTCCCTCGGCGGTGTTCTCGCACCCGCCGATCGCCGGCGTCGGACTCACCGAGGGCCAGGCGCGCAACACGCTCGGCAGCGTCAAGACCTACACGTCCGATTTCCGCGCGATGAAGAACGTGCTTGCCGGCCGCAACGAGCGCGCCCTCTACAAGCTCGTCGTCGACGGTGAGACGGACGAGGTGGTCGGCATCCACATGATCGGGCCCGACGCGCCCGAAATCCTCCAGGCGGCGGCGATCGCGGTCAAGGCGCGGCTCAAGAAGGAAGATTTCGACGCCGTGGTCGCGCTCCACCCGACCATGGCGGAAGAGCTGGTGCTGATGCGTTGAGGCGTCAGCGGGTGCGCTCGTAGCGGCCCTGGATCGGCCCGCCGAGCGGTTGCATCTCGAAGGCGGAGACTGCGGCGCCCGTCGCCGAGAATTCGATCCGCATCAGGGGATCCTCCTCGAAAGCGAAGCGATTGCCGCCGAGCGCGACCAGCGCGAAGGGCGCGCGGCTGCCGCGCCGGTAGAAAAGCCGCCCGTTCTCGTGCGCCACGATGCGCTCACCGAACTCGCCGGCATAGGCCTGAAGCGGCAGCGCGGCCGGCCGCGGCTCGACCCGCGCCGTCAGCGTCTCGGCCATGGCCTCCATCCGTGCGCGCTCGGCCGCCGGCGCCTGGGCGGCGAGGCGGCGCAGCGCATGGGCCTGGGCGGCCTCCAGCGCGGTCGCCACCGGGGTCGACATGGTCGGCGGGATGCCGACGGCTTCCCAGTCGCGGCCGGTCGACGCCAGGACGGCCCGGCCGGTCGAGACGCTGAGCACGAAGCCGCCGTCGACCGCGACCATCTCGTTGCGGAAGCCGGCGCCGGCGGTGGTTTCCCCGACAACTTCGCCGAGGCGGTAGCCGGCGACGTGACCGGTGAACTCCTCCGCGGCGGAGGCAGTGCCGTCGCTGGTGAGGACGTAGAGCGGCTTGCCGGTGATCCGGCCGGCGGGGAGCTCGGCCAGCGCCGCCAGCGTGTCGGTCGGCTGGCCGGCGAAATGGAAGGTCACGAGCGGCCGGCCGGCCTCGATGAAGTGGCTGACCAGATACTGGACCGCCTCCGGGCTGCCGCCGCCGTTGCGCCTGAGGTCGATGATCACGGCCTCGCCGCCGGCGAGGAAGCGCATCGCCGTCTCCAGCGCGGCGGCACTCTCCGGCCCGATCCAGTTGAAGCCGCGATAGTCCATGTAGCGGACGTTGCCGGGCAGCACCCGCAGCTCGCGCACGCCGTGATTGCCCGCGCGGGCCTGGCGCTCGACGCCGCTCTGGTCCGGCGCCTCCTCCCGGTTCGCGGCGGCGAGGATCGCCGACTGCTCCGGATTGAACGAGAAATTGAGGTGGCGGTCGCGGCCGACGCGGGCGAGGTCCTCGTTGACCCGCTCGGCGAGCAGGCGCGGCTCGGCGACCGCGTAGCGGCCCGATGCGAGGCCCTCGGCGAGGACGGCGTCGAGCGCGGGCCGCCGCTCTGGAAGGACGTAGCGCGCGGCGATGACGCGGCGCACGTCGGCGACCACCGCCCGCGCATCGAGCCCGGCCGCCGAAGGGGAGCCGGCGGCCGGGCTCTGCGCAGCCGGCGCGGGCGCGGCGGCGAGGAGGGCGGAGACGACGAGGAGGGCCGCGATACGCATCAGGTGGCTCCCGAGTGAGTTCTCCGTCGAATATCCCCTTGGCGGCGCAGCGATTTGAGGCAAAGGTGCCCCCGGACTTGCCAGATTCTGGCAAAAATCGCGGGGACGATGCGCATGCGCGCCAGGCTGGACCGGCTGGACCTCAAGCTGCTGGCCTGCCTCCAGGAGAATAATCTCCAGACGGCGGACACGCTCGCCGAGAAAGTCGGCCGATCGCCGTCCGCGGTCGCGCGGCGCGTGCGGCGGCTGCGCGCGACCGGCGCGATCGCCGCCGACGTCGCCTTGCTGTCGGAGGAAGCGGCTGGCTTTCCGCTTTCCGCGGTCGTCCAGATCCAGCTCGAGCGGCATGCGCCCCAGGCCGAGGCGGGCCTTCGCCGCCTCCTCGTCGCCAGTCCGAACGTGCAGCTCTGCCTCGACATTTCGGGCGCCTTCGACATCCTCTTGCTGGTCGTCGCCACCGACATGGACGATTATAACCGCTTTTCCGCCACCCACCTCGAGGGCCACCCGGCGGTCCGCCGCTTCGAGACCAGCTTCGTCAAGCGCCGGGTCAAGTCGACCCTCGCTTTGCCCCTCGACGCGCTGGCGCGGGCGGAGCGGGCCGGTTAGGAAGCGCCGCATGACCGATCCTGCCTATATGACCGGCTTCGGCAACCATTTCGCCACCGAGGCCGTGCCCGGCGCGCTTCCGCAAGGCCGCAACTCACCCCAGAGGCCCGTCTTCGGGCTCTATGCCGAGCAGCTTTCGGGGACGGCCTTCACCGCCCCGCGCGGCGAGAACCGGCGCTCCTGGCTCTATCGGATGCGGCCGTCGGCCGAGCATCCGCCTTACCGGCCCTATGACGGCGGGGCGTCGTTCAACGCCGCTTCGCTCGCCGACCCGCTGCCCCCGAACCGGCTGCGCTGGGACCCTCTGCCCCTCGACGGACAGGGCGCCGACCTGGTCGACGGCATGGCGACGATGGCGGCGAATGGCGGGCCGGAGGCGCTTTCGGGCTGCGCCGTCCACATCTACCGCGCGACCCGCGACATGGAGCGGCGCTGCTTCTTCAACGCCGACGGCGAGATGCTCTTCATTCCGGAGCAGGGCCGGCTCGCTTTGGTCACCGAAATGGGGCGGATCGATGTCGCTCCCGGCGAGGTCGCGCTGGTGCCGCGCGGAGTCCGCTTTCGCGCCCTGCTGCCCGACGGCGCCGCGCGCGGCTATGTCGCCGAGAATCACGGCGCCCTGTTTCGCCTTCCCGAGCTCGGCCCGATCGGCTCCAACGGGCTCGCCAATCCGCGCGACTTCGAGACTCCCGTCGCGGCCTATGAGGACGAGGACGGCGAGGTCGAGCTCGTCCAGAAATTTCTCGGACGCCTGTGGACCACGGTCCTCGACCACAGCCCGCTCGACGTCGTCGCCTGGCACGGTAATCTCGCCCCCTGGCGCTACGACCTCGCCCGCTTCAACACGATCGGGACGGTGAGCTTCGACCATCCCGATCCGTCGATCTTCACCGTCCTGACCTCGCCCTCCGAGACGCCGGGGCGGGCCAATGCCGATTTCGTCGTGTTCCCGCCGCGCTGGATGGTGGCGGAGGATACGTTCCGGCCGCCCTGGTTCCACCGCAATGTGATGAGCGAGTGCATGGGCCTCATTCACGGCGCCTATGACGCCAAGGCGGAGGGCTTCGCCCCGGGCGCTCTCTCGCTGCACAATCTGATGTCCGGGCACGGCCCCGACGTCGCCAGCTGGAAGGCGGCGAGCGAAACGGATCTGAAGCCGCACAAGGTCGAGTACACGCTCGCCTTCATGGTCGAATCCTGCTGGCCTTTCCGGCCGACCCGCTTCGCGATGGAGAGTGGCGCGCTGCAGCGCGATTATGACGCGGCCTGGGGCGGCTTCCCGAAGGCAAGGCCGGAGTGAAAGGCCCGCTGGCGGCGGCGGCGCGGCGCCGCTAGAATTGGCTCATGATGGACCTGCGTAGAAGCGCGAAGATGGCGGCTGCCGCGCTTGCACTGCCGCTCATCGCCGGGTGCGCCCACCGGGCCGAGACCGACGTCGCCGCCACCTTCGACCCGCTCGTCGCGGTCAACGAGGCGATCGCCGGGGCCGCCGCCCGCATCCAGTCCTGCTACCGCAGCCCGCCGGTCCCGTCCGCGGCGCGGCAGATCGTGACGCACCTGCGCGTCCGCTATGCGATCGACGGGCAGCCCGTGGGCTTCCCCGAAGTCGTCCTCCAGGAAAGCGTGACGCCGCGGAACCGGCCCTATGCCTCCGCCATGGCGCAGGCGGCGGTCGGCGCCGTCCTGCGCTGCGGGCCGATCCGGATGCCGCCGGAGCTGCACAGCGGCGGTTGGGACATGTTCGAGCTGACCTTCAGCCCGCGCGCGATCGGCTGAGACTGCCGCTCAGGCCGTCTCGCGCGCCTTGCTGAGCGCACGGCCGAGCGCGGCGCCCAGCGAATCGGCGCCGTAGGGCTTGGCGAGGATCTCGAACTCGGAAGCGGCGCCCCCGAGCACCTCTTCGCTGTAGCCCGTCGCGAGCACCACCGGCAGGCCGGGACGGCGTTCGCCGACGATGCGCGCGAGCTCGACCCCGCTGCGGTCCGGCATGACGACGTCGCTGAAGACGATGTCCACCGGCTCGCGCTCCAGGGCGTCCAGCGCCTCGTCGGCGCAGGCCGCGCCCACGACCCGGTAGCCGAGATCGATCAGCAGCTGCTCGGCGAAGTCGCGGACATGGTCGTTGTCCTCGACCAGCAACACCGTTCGCCCGTCGCCGCTCGGCGCCGGCGCTTCGCGGCCGGGCCCCCGGACGAGGGACTTGTCGGCGCGCGGCAGCAGCATGCGCAAGGTCGTCCCCTCGCCGGGCGTCGACTTGAGCTGGGTGCGGCCGCCCGATTGGGCGGCGAAGCCGTGGATCTGGCTGAGCCCGAGGCCGGTGCCTTTGCCGACCGGCTTGGTGGTGAAGAAAGGCTCGTAGGCGCGGTTCAATACCTCCGTGTCCATGCCGGCGCCGGTGTCGGAAATCTCCACTGAGACGAAATCGCCGTCCTTCTCGGCCGCGTTGGAGGTGCGGATGGTGAGCGTGCCGCCGTTCGGCATGGCGTCGCGGGAGTTGATCGCCGCGTTGAGGAGCGAAGTCTCGAGCTGGGTCGCGTCGACTTCGGTCAGCCACAGCGAGTCGGCCAGCTCGAGCTTGACCTCGACCTGGCCGCCAAGGGTGCGGCCGATCACCTCGCCGAACGCGTCCAGCCGGAGGTTGAGGTCGATCACTTCGGGGGCGAGGCGCTGGCGGCGGCTGAAGGCGAGCAGCTGGCCGGTGAGCGCGGCGGCGCGGTCGGCCGTCTCCACGATCGCTTCGAGGTAACGCCGCCTTTTGTCGTCGCTGAGGTCGGTGCGGCGCAGAAGATCGGCGGAGCCGCGGATGACGGTCATCAGATTGTTGAAATCGTGCGCGATCCCGCCGGTGAGCTCGCCCAGGGCCTGCAGCTTTTGGGCCTGGAACAAGGCCTCGCGCGCGTCCTCCAGCTCGAGCTGGGCCTTGCGCCGCTCGGTGATGTCGCGGGTGATCTTGGCGAAGCCCATGAGCTCGCCTTCGTCGTTGTAGATCGGATCGATCACGACATGGGCGAAGAAACGGGTGCCGTCGCTGCGCAGCCGCCAGGCTTCGCGCTCATATTTTCCTTCCTTGAGCGCGGTCTGGAGCGCCCGCTGCGGCTCGCCGCCGGCGCGGTCCTCCTCGGTGTAGAAGCGGGAGAAATGCTGGCCGACGATCTCGTCCGCTCTATAGCCCTTGATGCGCTCGGCGCCGCTGTTCCAGTTGCTGACCGTGCCCGTCGGGTCGAGCATGTAGATGGCATAGTCGTGGACGCCCTGGACGAGCATGCGAAAGCGCTGCTCGCTCTGGGCCAGCGCCCGTTCGGCCTCCCGCTTCTCGGTGATGTCGCGGGTGATCTTGGCGAAGCCGATGACTTCGCCGCGGTCGTTCAGGATCGGGTCGATGACCGCGTGGACCCACATCCTGGTGCCGTCCTTGCGGACCCGCCAGCCTTCGGTCTCGAACTTGCCCTGCTCGGCGGCGATCTTCAGCGCCCGCGCCGGCAGGCCCTCGGCCTGGTCCTCCTCGGTGAAGAAGCGCGAGAAATGCTGGCCGATAATCTCTTCGGCGTCGTAGCCCTTGAACCGCCGCGCGCCGGGATTCCAAGTCGCGACATAGCCCTCGCGGTCGAGCATGTAGAGCGCGTAGTCGGTGACCGCATTGACCAGCAGCTGGAATCGCTGCTCGCCGACATGCATGTCGAATCGGCTGTTGTCGGCCACGCGGGTCCCTCAACCAACATCCCCGCCCTTGACCGCGATTAGGTTCGGCGGGAGCGGCGTTCAAGGTTCAATCGGGCGTTAACGCTCTTTTCGGCAGCGCGTCACCTGAGCGCCGCGTAGATCATCGTTTTCAGCTGCCGCCGGACGGGGTAGGTGGAGGAGGGCATGAGCTGGGTCATGAACACCATCGACACGCGCTCGACCGGATCGACGAAGAAATAGGTCGAGAAGATGCCGCCCCAGTAAAATTCGCCGGCGCTGCCCGGCGCCATCGCCTTGGCCGGGTCCATGTTGATCCCGAAGCCGAGCCCGAAGCCCTGGCCCGAATAGATCGCCTCGCTGAACATCGAGCGGCTGAGCTCGGTGAGGTCGGCGCCGCCCGGGAGGTGATTGACCGTCATCAGCTCGAAGGTCTTGCGGCCGACGATGCGGGCTTCGCCGAGCATGCCGCGGCCGAGCAGCATCCGGCAGAAACGGTGATAATCCGCCGTCGTCGAGACCAGGCCGCCGCCGCCGGAGAGGAAGGCTGGCGGCTTCGCCCAGCTGCTGTCGGCGCCCCGGTCGTAGACGATCGTGCCGCGCTTGGGATCGAGCATCCAGGCGTCGGTCAGGCGGTCGATCTTGCCGGGTGGGACGGTGAAGCTCGTGTCCGCCATGCCGAGCGGCGCGAAGATGGTGCGCTCGACATGAGCGTCGAACGGCTCGCCGGCGAGGCGCTCGACGACGAGGGCGAGCACGTCGGTTGAGACCGAATAATTCCAGGCGGTGCCCGGCGAGAATTCGAGCGGGATCTCGCCCAATGCGGCGACGAACGGCTCCAGCGCCGTCTCGCCGCGCATCGCCAGCAGCTTTCGCCCGCGATAGGCGGCGTCGACCGGCGTCACCTGCTGGAAGTCGTAAGTGAGGCCGGACGTGTGGCGGAGCAGGTCGACCATCAGCATCGGCCGCTCCGGCGGCACCGTCCGGAACGACTCGCCATTCCCGCCGCCTGCATAGACCTGGACCCGCTCCAGCTCGGGCACCACCGCGGCGACCGGCTGGTCGAGCGACGTCCTGCCCTGCTCGACCAGCGCCATGAAGGCCAAAGAGGTCACCGGCTTGGTCATCGAGGCGACGCGGAAGATCGCGTCTTCGCGCAGCGGCGCGGCGCCGTCGGCGCGGTGGATGCCTAGGGTCGTGAAATGGACCGGCACGCCGTCGCGCGCGACCAGCAGCTGCGCACAGGGCAGCAGCCCGGGCTCGACATAGGTCGCAGCCAGGAAGCGGTCGGCGGCGGCAAGGCGGGCGGCGTCGAGGCCGTGGCTTTCGGGGTCGGCGATCTCCATCGGCGCTGCCATGCTCGACATCGGGCCGCCGCGCCAGCATAGACCTCGGCCCATGCAAGAACGGGAAAGCGACGTCCTGATCGTCGGCGCGGGGCATAACGGGCTCGTCTGCGCTTACTATCTTGCGGCCGCGGGGCTGAAGGTGACGGTGCTGGAGCGGCGGCACATCGTCGGGGGCGCGGCCGTGACCGAGGAATTCGCGCCCGGCTTCCGCAACTCGACGGCGAGCTACACGGTGAGCCTGCTCAACCCCGAGATCATCCGCGACATGCGGCTCTACCAGCACGGCCTCAAGGTGGTGCTCAGGAAGATCGACAATTTCCTGCCGACCCTCGGCCCGGACCATCTCCTGTCCGGCCGCGGCGGCCTCACCCGGCGCGAGATCGCCCGCCACTCGGCCCGGGACGCCGAAGGCTATGACGCTTATTCGCAGGCGCTGGGATCGGTGGTCGGGATCCTTCGCGACTGGATCCTGCGCGCGCCGCCCAATGCCGGGGGAGGCCTCGCCGACATGCTGGCGGCGCTGAAGCTCGGCAACGCGGTGCGCGGCATGAGCGCCGAGGAGCAGCGCAACCTCGTCGATTTCTTCACCAAGTCCGCCGCCGACATCCTCGATCGCTATTTCGAGACCGACATCGTCCAGGCGCTGTTCGGCTTCGACGCCGTGGTCGGCAACTATGCCAGCCCCTACGATCCCGGCTCGGCCTACGTCCTCCTCCACCACCTCTTCGGCGAGGCGGCGGGGGTGGCCGGCGCCTGGGGCCACGCGATCGGCGGCATGGGGGCGATCACCCAGGCGATGGCGAAAGCGGCCCGCGAGCAGGGCGCCGAGATCATCCTCGACTCGGCGGTCGAGGAGATCGTCGTCGAGCGCGGCCGTGCCGCCGGCGTCGTCGCGGGAGGAAAGACGTATCGGGCGAAAGCGGTGGCGGCGAACGTCAATCCGCACTTCCTGTTCGGCCGTCTCCTCCCCGAAGGCGCGGTCGCCCCCGAAATGACGCGGCGGATGGCGGGCTGGGCGGCCGAATCGGCGACCTTCCGGATCAACCTCGCTCTGTCCGAGCTGCCGCGCTTCGCCAGCCTGCCCGAGCCCGGCGACCATCTCACCGCCGGCATCATCGTAGCGCCGTCCCTTCCCTATATGGACCGGGCCTATGTCAGCGCCCGCGCCGAGGGCTGGGCCGCCGAGCCGATCGTCGAGATGCTGATCCCCTCGACCCTCGACGACAGCCTGGCGCCGCCCGGCCAACATGTCGCCAGCCTGTTCTGCCAGCATTTCCCCTACGAGATCGAAGGGGGCTGGGAGGCGCGCGCCGAGGAAGCCGCCGACCACATCATCGCCCATGTCGACCGCTACGCGCCCGGCTTCGCCTCCTCGGTGGTCGGCCGGCTGGCGCTCTCGCCCTGGCACCTGGAGCAGCGCTTCGGCATCCCGCGCGGCGACATCTTCCACGGCAAGATGAGCCTCGACCAGCTCTTCTCCGCCCGTCCGATGCTCGGCCATGCCGACTACAGGATGCCGCTCCCGGGGCTGTACCTCTGCGGATCGGGCGCCCACCCCGGCGGCGGCGTCACCGGCGCCCCCGGCCACAATGCCGCCCAAGCCATCCTCAAGGACCGCCGCAGGCTGAAGCGCGGCCGCTAGCCTGCGTCAGATGATCGGGTGGCGCTCGAAGTCCGCCTTGGCGGTGCGGCGGCTCAGGCGGCGGTGGAGCTCGTCGGTGGTGCGGCTGCCGGTGCGCTCGAACCAGAAGGGGAAGACGGCGTGGACCAGGCAGGCGAGGCCGCCGCCGATCATCTTCAGCCCGAAGCCGGTGGCGGCGACGAAATGCCGGCCGTAGCTCTCGCCGACTTCGGTCGGGTGGCGTGTGAAAGGATTGTCCGGCATGTGCGTCCCGTGGCTGATCGTCCGCCTCAATATCGGCCCGGAGGCTGACCCGCCAGTGAATAGGGCGCCGCGCGCTGCAACGGCTTCAATCGGCCCTCGCCTATGTCTGATTTCGACCCAGAGCGGACATTTAGGTGCCTCGGCCGGCGCCCGCTGCTAAATCGGAAGACATGCCGCTCTACACCTACATCAGCAGCTACCGGGGCTCGCTCCACGCGGAGCAGGGTCGTTACAGCAACTTCAAGGGGTTCGCCTCGGCTGCATTGAGCCAGATGGCGGAAGGGTCGCTGCCCGGCCTCACGCCAACGCTCCGCAAGGAGATGGGCGAGATGGCCCATCGCTGCGAGTGGGAGGCTGTTCCGAACAGGCGCAATCTCTGGCGAACCGCCTTCCTGCTCGGCGGAAGCGATTTCGTGGTCCACGTCGTTCAAACGGCAGAGTGACGTCAAGCCGGACGTCCGCTCCCGACCGATGGCGGACATTGGATTTGCGGCGGATCGTGCACGCCGCATCGAGGCGGAGTGCGGAGCCAAAAAAAAAGGGAGCCGGTCCCTGAGGTCCGGCTCCCGATTTCGATCCACGCGCTGCCGAGGCAGCGGCGGCCTTCTTACCAGCCGGAGCCGGGGCCGAAGGTGATTTCCACGCGCCGGTTCTGCGGCTCGCGAACGCCGTCGGCGGTCTCGACCGCGGGCCGGCTCTCGCCGAACGCCTCGGTCCGCATGACGCCCTCGGCGACGCCGCGGCCGGCCAGATACTGGCGGACGTTCTCGGCGCGACGCTGAGACAGACCAACGTTGTACTGGTCCGAACCCGAACGGTCGGCGTGACCGGCGAGCACGACCTGCGCGTTGCCGGTGGCCCGATACTGCTCGGCGGCGTTATCGAGGATGCCGGCGGCCTGCGGCGTGATCTCGTCGCGATCCCAGTCGAAGAAGACGATGAAGGGACCGATCGACGGGCACGTCTCACCCGGCTGGACCATGGTTCCGCCCGGGCACTGAATCGGCGGCGGCGGCGGCGGGGTCGGGGCCGGCGGCGCCACGTACGGCGGCGGCGTTACGACCGGCGGAAGCGGCGGCGGAGCGGGCTCCGCACCGCCCAGGTTGAAGGTCAGGCCGCCCATGATGCTGTGCGAACGGAAGCGCATGTCGGTCGCGCCGCCGTTGAACGCGGTGAGCTCCACCGAGCGGGTGTTGAAGAAGCGGTACCGGACGGTGACATCCACATTGTCCGAGATCGCCTGACGCACGCCGGCGAGCAGCTGCCAGGCCATCGTCCAATCGGAGCCGTCGACGAAAGGCGTGGCGTTGGCGAAGTTGCGGTACAGGTTCGCGTTGACCCGCGCCATGCCGGCACCGCCGCCGATCGTGGCGGAAATCCCGTCATCGTCGCCGAAGTCGAGCAGGCCGTTGACCATGAAGCTGAGCACGCTGGTGTTGCCGCTCGCCTCGCGTCCGGGGGCGAAGACCGCACCCTCGAGCGGCAGTCTGATCGTGGTCGTGTAGGCATCCAGATCGGCATTCCTATAGGAGCCCTCGGCCTCGAGCCGGAACGCGCCGAAATCGTAACCGATGAAAACGCCGCCGTCATAACCATATTCATGCTCGACCGTGACGGCGTTCTCGACGGCGCCGATGTCGATGTCGATATCGCCGACGCGCATCGCGCCGAATTCGCCGCCAATGTACATCGCGCCATCGCGTGCCTGCGCCGGCGAGGCCACGATGGCTGCGGCACTGGCAAGCCCGAATGCTAACTTTCGCATGTTGAAATCCCCTTGTTCTAGGCGTCCGAAAGTCCCGCACCCGTCGGGCAACACCGGCATGCCTGGCGCAACTCATAATCTCGGCATGCTCCTTAGACAAGACAATGTGCCGCAGGATGTCTGGTTTCCATCCGCAGCAGAGGTCGGGGATCTTGCGCGCTGCCGCCGAGCGAAGCTACCGAAGCGCCGGCTCTGGTGGAGGACGTGATGCCGGACATGGTTGTGGGCGCTGGTGCGCGTCGGCCCAACCCGGCTCTGCAGCCTCTGGCGTTCCTCGTTGGTGACTGGTCGACCACCGGGTCGCACCCGGCGTTTCCCGGGGAGAAGCTGCCGGGAATGACAAGCTTCGGTTGGGCCGAAGGCGGTGCCTACCTGGTCATGCGGTCGCAGACCGTCCACCAGGACTTCCCTGACGGCGTCGCCATCTTCAGCAGCGACGGCGCGCTGGGAACTGTGATGATGTCCTGGTTCGACGAGCGCGGAATCTCGCGCCTGTGCCCTGTCAGCGTCGGCGAGAAATCGGTCACCTGGCGCCACGACGATCCCGCTTTCATGCAGCGTGTAACGATCACCTCCGACGGCGATCGCATGGTCAGCGAAGGCGAGATGGCGAGGGACGGCGGGCCGTGGGGTCCCGATCTGTCGCAGATATTCGTGCGCCGGTAGGCAGCGGCACACTGGCCGCGCGCTAGGATATTCTCGAACGCGCGTCTTCGAAGACCTTGAGCTGGGCGTCGAACGCACGCTTGAAGGCGGGGCGCGCCTCGCCCCGGCGCACATAGGCCAGGAGACTGGGATAGAGCTTCAGAAGGTTCACGCCGTCGAGCATGTTCGCTTCGTCCAGCCTGCGCAGCACCGTCACCATCAGGAGGTCTCCGGCGCTGAACTCGCCGTCGAGCCATTCGGCATCGCCCAGCCGGTCGGAGAGCTGCGCCAGCCGTTCGTGGACGCGCTGGTCCAGGATGGGCATCCGCTCCTGATACCAGCCATGGTCCTTTTCGAGGATCGTGGCGGCTTCGCGTTCGACTATCGGCGGTTCCACGGTGTTCAGCGCGGCGAACATCCATGCGATCGCGCGTGCCCGCGCGTCTCGATCCCTGGGGAGCAAGCCGGCATGCCGCTCCGCGATGTGGAAAATGATGGCGCCCGACTCGAATAAGGCGAGCGCACCTTCCTCATAGGTCGGAATCTTCCCGAAGGGATTGAGGGCGCGATGGGCCGGTCCCTTCATCTCCTCGAACGAGACAAGGCGCACGTCATAGGCCTGCTCGACCTCTTCGAGCGCCCACCGCACGCGCATGTCGCGCGCCTGTCCCTGTCCTTCGTCGGGCGATTGTTCGAAAGCGGTGATAATGGGGTTCATCAGACTATCCGTCAGATCGCGTGAGCCCGCAGTTTAGCGCGCGAATGTCCGCTTTCCACCCGTTCGGGACATTGAGCTTGCGGACGCTCGCTGGCGGTGACAACCTCCGTCGAAGGGGGCTGGAAATGCGGAACGGAGTCACGCCATGACCGACGCGCAGGCGCGGGACGCTGTTCATCGCTTTCTCGGCAAGTTCCGCGGCAAGGTGATCGAGAATGTCGATCCGCTCTTCCAGGGGCGCATCATCGCCGAGGTGCCGGCGGTCTCGGGTTCCATCCTGAACTGGGCGTTGCCGTGCACGCCATACGCGGGATTGGACGTCGGCTTCTACGCGATCCCGCCGATCGGCGCGAACGTCTGGGTCGAATATGAGGGCGGCGATCCGAACTATCCGGTCTGGGTCGGCTGCTTCTGGGGACCGGAGGACATCTTGCACGTCCCCGAGCCGCCGCCGCCCGAGGTCAAGGTATTCAAGACCGAGTTCATCACCATGATCCTTAGCGACCTGCCCGAAGCGGGCGGCTTCACGCTCAAATGCCTGCCGGCCGCCGTCGACGTGCCGCTGACGATGACCTTCGCTTCGACCGGGATCACGATCCAGTGCGCTGAATCAAGGATCAAAGTGACGCCGGAGACGATCACGGTCGCGGTCGCCGGATCCGCCGTGGAGATGACCGCGGAGACGATCGCCGCGGCAGGGCCGGCATCATCGGCGAAGATGACGCCGAGGCGATCGAGGTCGAGTCGGCCGCGGTCGGCATCACCGGGGTAACCAACCTCACCGGTCCGCTCTGCGTCGCGAACGAGACCAGCATCGTGCCCGAGCTCACCGTGGAGGGCGACACCAACATCGTCGGCGCGCTGACCGTCGACGGCGCGGCCGCGATGCACGTGGATGTCATCGCGGCCGTGGACTGGGCTCGACCTAACGCGCCGCAAACAGGCGGTAGAGCAAGAAGAACTCTCCTGCGACGAAGAGCGATCCGAAAATCGTCTTATTATGTCTTGCCAGCCAAGCCGGGAGGTAGATGTCAAAATTTCCGGAACGGTCTGCGGTGTAGCGCGCTGCAATGGCCGTGAGCGGGCATCGCATGCCGTTGGCTGCCAGAATGAACACTTCCACCATGACAAGCCCGCTCAGCCCTAAGGCCCAAGTTAGCCTGCCCATCCAGACGGTGACGGGGAGCGCGAGGATCGCGGAGGCGAAGAGAAGCCATGCAGCCGAATGAATGAGCCTCACACGCATTAAATTGCGTTTGGATATCCGTTGCCTGTCGCACGCCAATTCGATCTCGACGGCGGATTTGGGGGGCGACCTCAACTAGCCATTCCTTTTGGTTTGTTCGGGGGACACTGCTCCCCTTGACGCGGAGCTGCAATCGCACGCCAACGTCCGCTTTCCATCCATTGCTCACATCGGCGCACGCGCTTTTCCAGCCGGGCGTGCGGCCCTGGCAGCGCGCGCTTACCGATTGAATCGGCCGTTATGGATGTCTGCTTTCGACCCGGAGCAGACATTCCTTTTCCGTGTGGAGAAGTTCGCCCCCGCGTCAGCGCCCAGGCGCGCCCACCGGTTGGAGAATGCCGCCGACCATCCTGCCCTCGGCATCGAGCGCGGCCGACATGATCACCCCGCCGTTGGCGAACACCAGATTGTAGACGTCGTCGCCCATCTCGCCGCGCCCGCGGAAAGTCACCGACCTCAGCTCGCCCATCGAGCTGAACAGCGGCTGCGTCCTGGGCAGGTCCCGGCGGACGACTTCGGCGAACTGCGGAGAGAGCTTGTCGTAGTCGGGCGAGCCGCTCGCCAGCCCGGCGACAAGCCTTCGCAAGGCAGCCTCGGTGCCGGCCGCCGGCTCGCCAGGCGTCCCCACCGGTTGGAGAATGCCGCCGACCATCCTGCCCTCGGCGTCCAGCGCGGCCGACATGATCACCCCGCCGTTGGCGAACACCAGGTCGTAGACGTCGTCGCCCCTCTCGCCGCGCTCGCGGAAGGTCACCGACCTCAGCTCGCCCATCGAGCTGAACAGGGGCTGCGTCCTGGGCAGGTCCCGGCGGACCACTTCGGCGAACCGCGGAGAGAGCCTGTCATAGTCTGGCGAGCCGCTCGCCAGCCCGGCGACAAGCCTTCGCAAGGCAGCCTCAGTGCCCGCCGCCGGGGCTGAGCCGGTCACCCGTTCTCCAGGCGGCGCCACTGGTTGGTTATTAGCCGCTTGCGAGAAGGTCGCGGGCTGCAAAAGCAACCCGAACACAATTGCTCCAATCAGGATCATGATGGCCACTCCGAGGACTGCTGAACGAGTGAAGCCTGAGTGGCGCGGGCGAGCATCGGAAACCAGGTCCGGCGATTGGGTTACCGTTTGACCGTACCCTTCGGCCGCACCGAGCATCCGGGCGGCTTCCAGGGACGACGTCGCGCCAAGCTTGGTGCGCGCCATCTTGAGGCGCTTCTCGACTGCATGGTGCGAAATGCCGAGATCCGCGGCGATCTCCTTGGCAGACTTGTGGTTCAGCCATTGCCGCAGGCAAACCTTCTCGCGCTCCGTCAATCGCGAAAGTGAATCACGCTCGTCCATTGATGAAAGATAAGGGCTGTCGCCGCTCGTCGATAGTACGGTCCGCTGGTAAAACCGGCAGAATGGCGTTCAACGCGTGTCGCTTTCCACCCGTTGCGAACATCCACGCACCCCTTCTTCCAGCGAGGCGTGTGGCCCCGGCAGCGCGCGCTTGCCCACGCCTTGAAGGCCGCCGGGCGCCCCGCTAGAGCCAAATGACGTTACGTAAGGAAGCCGCGATGGCCGATGCCTATCTCGTCGCCGCCGCCCGCACCGCGGGGGGCAAGCGCGGCGGCGCGCTCAGGGACTGGCACCCTGCGGACATGGCCGCGGAAGTGCTCGACGCCCTCGTCGCGCGGTCGGGCATCGATCCGGCCGCGGTCGAGGATGTGATCATGGGCTGCGTCGGCCAGGCGGGCGAGCAGGCCTTCCATATCGGCCGCAACGCCGTGCTCGCCTCGAAGCTGCCGCAGTCGGTGCCGGCGGTGACCATCGACCGCCAGTGCGGCTCTTCGCAGCAGGCGATCCAGTTCGCCGCCCAGGCGGTGATGAGCGGCACCCAGGACGTGGTGATCGCGGCCGGCGTCGAATCGATGACGCGGGTGCCGATGGGCCTCCCGGTGACGCTGCCGATGCAGCACGGGATTGGGACCGGCCCCTTCTCGAAACGGATCCAGGAGCGCTTCGGCGTGCCGATGTTCAGCCAGTTCATCGGCGCCGAGATGATCGCGGAGAAATATCAGTTCCGAAAGGAGGAGCTCGACGCCTTTGCGCTCGAAAGCCATCGCAAGGCCGGCCGCGCCGCCGACGAAGGGGCGTTCGACGAGGAGATCGTCCCGCTCCGCATCGTCGATGCCGAGGGGAACGAGACCCTGCACGTCCGCGACGAGGGCATCCGCGCCGACGCGACGCTGGAGGGCATCGCCTCGGTCAAGCTGCTGCAGGAGGGCGGCAAGATCAGCGCCGCCAACGCCTCGCAGATCTGCGACGGCGCCTCGGGCGTACTGGTGGTCGGCGAGCGGGCGCTGAAGGAGCACGGCCTCACCCCGATGGCGCGGATCGTCAACCTGACGGTGACCGGCGGCGATCCGGTGATCATGCTCGAGGAGGTGATCCCCGCGACCCGGCGTGCCCTCGACCGCTCGGGCATGGCGATCGGCGACATCGACCTCTACGAGGTCAACGAGGCGTTCGCGCCGGTGCCCCTCGCCTGGCTGCGCGAGATCGGCGCCGATCCGGCGCGGCTCAACGTCAATGGCGGCGCGATCGCGCTCGGCCACCCGCTCGGCGCCTCCGGCACCAAGCTGATGGCGACCCTGCTCCACGCGCTCAAGTCGCGCGGCAAGCGCTACGGCCTCCAGACCATGTGCGAAGGCGGCGGGCTCGCGAACGTCACGATCGTCGAGAGCCTCGCCTGAGGCTCATTCCGCCGCGGCGCGGTCCTCGTGGTTGCTCAGGCGCTGCGTCCGCGCCTCGGCGCAGAGCTGGCGCAGGTCGCGGCGGATGGCGTTGCCGCCCAGATGCGCGTCGACATTGTCGTAACGCTCCTGCTTCAGCTGGCGGGCGATCTCGTCGATCGCGCGGCAGCTGCCGTCGCGGGCCAGCTCGTAGGCACGCTCCACCGTGGAGAGGCGCCTGGCGGAGGGTTCGGACGCGTCCATCAGCGCGCCCCCGCCGGCTCGGAGTCGGCGCGCAGCCGCGCGTAGCGGTTCGCCATGCCGAGATGGAGATTGCGCTCGGCCCCCGCGGGAGCCCCGGCGGCGAGGTAGCGCGCGCCCGCTTCCAGCTGGCAGTAATAGAGATGATCGTCGGCGGGTGACATGGACGCTCCTCGTGGGGCAAGCGGGAGCGCGGACGGTCTCTCGATCGCCCCGCCTTGCACGGCCGATGGGGGCGATCTCCCGATAGTAGCACAGGCGCGCCGACGCCGCCAGCGGGACGGCGGCGCACTTCAGCTCGGGCTGGTGCCTGTCAGCTGCCGCTCTTGGTCGACGCCTTGCCGCCGGAGCTCTTGCTCCTGCCGCCGGACGCCTTGCCGCCGCTCTTCGAGGACGACGCCTTGGTCGAGCCGCTCTTGGCGGAGGACGACTTGCCCCCGCCCGAGCTCGCGCCGCCTTCCGACTTGCCGCGGCGGCTCTTCACCACGGCCCGCGCCGCGGCCACCGCCGCGCCGGCGACGACCGCGCCGGCCGCGACCTTGGCCGCGCGGCTGCCGCCGACCTTCTTCGCGATCTCGCCCGCCCGGCTGCTGCCGACCTTCTTCGCTATCTTGCCGGCGCGTTCGTTGAGGGATTCGCCGCCGCCGTCCTGGCCGCCGCCGCCCGCGCCGCCTTCGGGGCCGCCGCTGTCGGCCGCGTAGGCATGAGGGATGGCTTTGCTCGGAATGCGCGACATGGATTTTCTCCGTGGCTGATGTTTCGCCTGACCAACGATGGCGCCGCCGCGCCGGTTCCAATGTCGAAGCTGCAGTGCCCCGGGGGTTGCGCTAGAAGGCCGCATGGCCGAGCCGTTTTCGATCCGCGAGGAACGCCCGGGCGACCGCGATGGGGTCCGCGCCGTCACCGAGGCGGCGTTCGGACCCGGCGGCGAGACCGAGCTGGTCGAACGCCTCCATGCCGACGGTGACGCCGAGATCGCGCTCGTGGCGGAGGAGGAGGGGCGGATCGTGGGCCATGTCCTCTTCTCGCGCATGGCGGCAAAGTTTCGGGCGCTCGGGCTCGGCCCCGTTTGCGTGGAGCCGGCGCGGCAGAAAAGCGGGATCGGCTCCGCGCTGATCCGCGCCGGCCTGGAACGCGCCCGTCAGGAGGATTGGGACGCGGTCTTCGTGCTGGGCGACCCGGCTTATTACGGCCGGTTCGGCTTCACCCTGGCCGCGGCGGGGCCGTTCCGCTGCGTTTATTCCGGCCCGCACTTCATGGCATTGCCCCTCGCCGGCGAGATGCCCTCGGGCGGCGGCGAAATCGCCTACGCGCCCGCTTTCGCGGCGCTCGGCTGAGGCAGCCGGCTCAGCGGCGCCGCAGCCGCGACAGCAGGCCCGGCCGCGCGCGCTTCTCGAACAGCTCGTCGGCCGCCTCCGGATCGAGCAGCTCGCTCTGCGCGAGCATCTTCTCCGCCCCACTCGGCTCCTCCGGCTCGAGCGGGACGAAGGTGCGGCCCTTGCCGCGCATCCGCTCGATGCAGGCGATCAGCGAGCCGGCCTCGGCGAAGCAGCCGGCGACTTGCGCAGGCTCGGCGCCGAGATGCTCTGCCAGGACGTCGGTGCGCAGCTCGGCGATCGTCGCGCGCGCCGCCGCATCGTCGCTCGCGTCGATCAGCAGGTCGCATTCGCTGTCGAGGCCCATGGAGCGGTTGTTCATGTTCGCCGAGCCGACGCGCAGCATGCAATCGTCCACGATCATGATCTTGGCGTGGACGTAGATGTCGGCGCCGCCTTCGGTGACCGGATAATAGATGGCGAAGCGGCCGCCGCGGTCCTTGTCCTTCAGGGCGTTGACCAGATGGTAGCGGGCGGGGCTCATCACCTTGCCGTCGAGCCAGCCATAAGCCGTGCGCGGGTTGACGATCACGAATTCCGGGTCGTCGGGCTCGGCGAGCCGCTCGCCGATCGCTTCGGCGATGACGCGCGAGGCGAAATATTGGGTCTCTACGTAGACGAAGCGGCGGGCGCGGCGGATCAGATCGACGAACAAAGCCTCGATCTCGCGGACTTCCTCGATCCTGCCCGCCTTGCCGCGGGTGCGGGCGATGGCGACTTCGACGCCGTGGAAATGCGGTTGCAAGTCGGTCGGCCAATGATCGCGGCTGTCGCGCGGCGGGACCGGCAACGGCGTTCCCGTGGCGCATTCCCAGCGGATGCGAGCGAGGTCGCCGATCGCTTCCGCGGCGCAGCCGTCCACGGCCATCGTCGCGTCGTGCCAGGGCTCGTAGGCGCGGCCGGTGAAGGGGCGCCTGCGGCCCGGCTCCTCGTCCTTGTGGTGGCGGGTGTCCCAGCGCGAGCCGGTAATGTCGATGCCGCCGCAGAAGGCGATCTTGTCGTCGATGACGAGGATCTTCTGGTGGTGGCTGCCGTCGAGCGGGTGTTGATGGTCCCATTTGACGTGGATCTGCTTGTCGAGCCCCCAGCGCAGCATCCTCAGGAACGTGGTGCCGCGCCCCGGGACGCTGATCGCGCCCTGGTCCCAGGCGAGGATGTGGATGTGGAGGTCGGGCCGCCGCCGGGCGAGCCAGGAGAGGAGGGCGCCGAGGCCCGGCGGCGCCCCCTCCGGCGGGTCCTCGTCGATCAGGCGGACGCGGGTGTCGACGTCCCAACCGATCAGCAGGATCTGCGTGCGGGCCTGGAGCATCGCGTGGAGGGCGTGGCGGTAATAATCGGCCGCGTCGACGATGAGAGCGGCCCGCCCGGCACTCTCCACGCGCCAGCAATTCCGCCCCGGTTTGAGCAGAGAGGAGCTTTTTCCAAGGGTCGCGGTCGCATCGGCCACGGGCCCCGAACGCCTCACCGCGGCGACGGTTGCCGAGCCGGAACGAAAGGTCAGGCGGCGCGGGCCTCGGGCCCGGGCGTCGCGAGTGGGGGAGCGCCGCCGTGGATCACGGCCCAGCCCTGCGCGGCCGCGGCGTTGGCGCGGGCGTCGCCCCTCGGCCCCGGCGCGGTCCAGCCGCAGCGCGGACAATCCTCATCGTTGCGCACTTGGGGGTGGATGCCCCACGGTCTGGCAGAAGAGCATTCGGACGTCATCGGCACGCGACTCGCTAACACAGGTTATGCATATCTATGCACATGGGTGCATAGACGCAAGCTTAACGTGCTCGCCGGCGCTCGACGGCCGCGCGCGCCGCTTCGATCGCGGCTGCGATGTCCATCGCGCTGGTGTCGACCAGCACGGCGTCGTCCGCCCGAAGCAGCGGCGCCGCGGCCCGGCCGGAGTCGCGCGCGTCGCGGGCGCGGATGTCGGCGAGGACGTCTTCGAGGCCGCCGTTTAGGCCGTTGCGCTTCAACTCCTCCCAGCGGCGGCGGGCGCGGACCTCGGCGCTGGCGGTGACGAACAGCTTCGCATCCGCGTCGGGGGCGATCACCGTGCCGATGTCGCGCCCGTCGAGCACGGCGCCGCCGGGCTGGGCCGCGAAATGGCGCTGACGCTCGAGCAAAGCCTGGCGGACGAGCGGATAGGCCGAGATCCGGCTGGCGACGCCGCCAACGCCTTCCGAGCGCAGTTCGGGATCGTCGAAATCGATCTGCGAGACGTCGCATGCCCGGGCGGCGTGGAAATCGCTCTCCGGGTCGAGGCCGAGCCGGAGGAGGTTGAGCGCGGCCGCCCGGTAGAGCAAACCGGTGTCCATGTGCGGCAGGCCGTAATGGCGGGCGAGCGCCTTGGCGATCGTGCCCTTGCCGCTCGCCGCGGGGCCGTCGACGGCGATGATCATGAGAGACTCCTCAACGTGTCGGCAAAGCCGGGGAAGCTGGTCGCCACGGTCGAGAAATCGTCTATCCCGACCGGAGCGCGGGCGTGAAGCCCCGCCACGGCGAAGCTCATCGCGATCCGGTGGTCGAGCCGAGCCTCGACCGTGGCGCCGCCGGCGAGCGGTTCGCCGCCCGAGCCGCGCACCGCGAGCCCGTCCTCGCTCTCCTCGACCGCGACTCCAATCGCCATCAGTCCCGCAGCCATGGTGGCGATCCGGTCGGATTCTTTCACGCGCAGCTCGCCGAGCCCGCGCGCGCGGCTGGTCCCCTCGGCCATCGCGGCGGCGACGAAGAAGATGGGGAACTCGTCGATCATCGCCGTCACGAGCTCGGGCGGCACGTCGACAGCGCGGAGCGCGGAGTGCCGGGCGACGATATCGGCGACCGGTTCGCCGTAAACCTCCCGCTCATCCTCGAAATCGAGGTCGGCGCCCATCTCCGTCAGCAATGTGAACAGGCCGGTCCGGTGCGGATTGACGCCGACATTCTCGATCCGCACCTCGGAGCCCGGGACGATCAGCGCCGCCACGACGAGGAAGGCGGCCGCGGAGGGGTCGCCGGGGACGGACAGGAGCTGCGGCCGAAGCTCGGCCTCGCCCCGGAGGACGATCTCGCCACCTTCCGCGGCGATCTCCGCGCCGAACAGCTTCAGCATCCGCTCGCTATGGTCCCGGGTCGCCACCGGCTCGATCACCCGCGTCAGGCCGGGCGTGTTGAGGCCGGCCAGGAGCAAGGCCGACTTGACCTGCGCCGAGGCGATCCCGAGCCGGGTCGTCTGCGGCACGGCCGGGCAGAGGCCGCGCACCGTGGCGGGCAGGGTGCCGCCGGGGGCGGTGACGATCTCCGCGCCCGTCCGCCGCAGCGGCGCCGCGACCCGCTCCATCGGGCGGCGGCGGAGCGAGGCGTCGCCGGTCAAGGTGACGGTGAGGGGGTGACTGGCGACTAGGCCGATCAGCAGCCGCGCCGAGGTCCCGCTGTTGCCGAGATCGAGCGCCTCCGCCGGCTGGAGCAGGGCGCCGACGCCGACGCCGTCCACCACCGTTTCGGCGCCCGCGGGCTCGATCGCCGCACCCATCGCTCGCAGCGCCACTGCAGTGGCAGCGACGTCCTCACCCAGGCTCAGGCCCTCGATCCGACTTCGGCCGGCCGCCAGCGCGGCCAGCATCAGCGCCCGATGGGAGATCGACTTGTCGCCGGGGACGCGCGCCGTCCCATGCAGAGGCGCGCCCGGTCCGAAGTGCATGCTCTGCGGCCCGGCCCTCATCATGCCCGCGGCTTTTGACAGCGGCCTTTCCCTATGGCAAGGCGCCGCGCGACCGCGGCACCGGGATCGGCGCCGCGCCACGAAATCCACTTTTATCGGAGACTTTTCACCCATGGTGAAGGCTGAATGGGGCACCAAGCGCACCTGTCCCAAATGCGGCACCCGTTTCTACGACCTCGGCAAGGAGGATCCGGTCACCTGCATCGCCTGCGGGATCGCCTGGGACCCGGAGCCGGTGCTGAAATCGAAGCAGCCGCTTCCCTATGACGAGCCTGCCAAGGCCGTCGCCGAGAAGCCCGAGACGGACGACACCGATCTCGCCGCCGAAACCCTCGACATCGACGAGGATGCGGAGGAGAATCCCGACGATGAGGTCGATCTCGGCGGCGACGACGATATCGGCGTACCTGGTGCCGGCGGCGACAACGAAGAGGTCTGAAGAACCCATCAAAGTTGTACTTTGATGGGGACCGCACACGCTTGCTAAAGCGCGCCGCCTTACCTAAATGCGGCGCTCGCCGGCCGCCCTCCCAGGGGCGGCGAAGGGCGCGGGGCCGTAGCTCAGCTGGGAGAGCGCTGCAATGGCATTGCAGAGGTCAGGGGTTCGATCCCCCTCGGCTCCACCAGCCTTCGCCCCTGACGGGGCTTCGGCTGGCAAGCCAGCCTTAGTGCTGGTACAAGCGCGCCCATGTTCACCGACATGAAACAAGGCACCGCTGAGGATTGGGCGCACATCGCAGCCGAGCATGGCAGGCACCAGCAATCGGTTGCGGCACGGCAGATCATGGAGGGCCTCGCCCGGCTCGAGGCGATCGAGGTCGGCTTCGCGGCCAACCAGCTCACCCACTCGCTCATGGCCGGCACGCTCGCCCGCCGCGCCGGCGCTTCGGACGAGGAGGTGGTCGCCGCGCTCTGCCACGACATCGGCAAATTGTTCTCGATCCCGAACCACGGGCCAATCGCGGCCGAGATGCTCAAGCCCTATGTCCGCGAGGACATCTACCACGCCATCTACTGGCACCAGCATTTCCAGGGCCGCTATTATTTCGAGCATCTCGGCCTCGATCCCGAAGCGCGCGCCCGGTTCGAGGGCGAGAGCTGGTACGATTTCGCGGTGAAGTTGGTCGACGAATGGGACGCGCCCGCCTTCGATCCGGGCTTCGACGTCGATCCGCTGGAGAGCTTCCAGCCGGAAGTGACCCGCATCTTCTCCAATCCCAAGAAGATGGTCAGCTGAGGCTGAGGCGCCGAAGTCGCACCGTTTCGGACCAATGATTGACCGGCTCCGCGGCCTCCTGCAGCACGGGCGCCGAACCGAGAACGAGAGCCATGCTTACGATGATGATCCTGCCGGCCCTGGCGCTGGCGGCAGCGCCCGAGACCCCGGCCCTGGCCAGCGCGATCATCGACTGTACCGACCGCCACGCGGCGATGCTCGCTTCGTCCGAGCGATCCGCTGCCGCCATCGCCGACGCGACCGTGGCGGCCTGCTCCCACACGTTGGATCGGCTGAACGAGATTACCTCGCTAGACCCCGCCGAAGCCGAGCGGGAGCGCGCCTTGAAAGCGGCCTTGCGCGATGGGGCTATGGTCTGGATCCGCGCGCGGGCGGTCACCATCGTCGAGCGGTCGCGGTCGCGCCCCTGAGCTAGCGCGCTAACGCTCGGGCCACCGCCTGTTCCGCGGCGGGACGAACCGTTTTCCGCGCGCGGCGGCGCTTGCAACCTTGTGGTGAATCGAATCTTAAGACGGGCATGAACCGTCTTTCGCCGCTCGTCGCCCGCCACCGCCGCGCTTATGCCGGGCCGGCCGTTCGCCGCCAGACCGCGGCGCGGCACCCCTTCGAGCCGTTCGGCGATCCACCGCCGACCAGCGAGGAATGGCGGCTGTTCCTCACCAGCTTTCTCGGCGGCCTGGTCTTCTTCGGAACCTATCTTTCCTGATCAGACGGTCGGCGGCAGCCCTTCGGTGTCGGCGCAGGGATTGTCGTCGCAGGCCTTGTGGAGCCGCCAGCCGAGCCAGGCCGAGACCAGGCACATCGCCGCGGCGAGCAGCAACTGGTCGGCCGCGCCGATCCCGAACACCGACAGCGAGATGGCGATCAGCGAGCCCGCCACCATCGCGCCCGAATTGACGATGTTGTTCGCCGCGACCGTCCGCGCCGCCTCGGCCTTGCGCACGGTCGTGGTCAAAAAGGCGTAGAGCGGCACCACGAACATGCCGCCGGCCACCGCGATGCCGAGCAGCGAGAAGAGCAGCCAATAGGTGTTCGCCTGGCCGAGGAACTCGCCGACCGAATAGAGATGGTCGCCCGCCGTCGCCGGCCAGTTCACCGCGAGAAAGTGGAAGGCCAGGACGAACACGCCCATCGCGATCACCGAAGGCGCCGAGTAGCGGGCGGAGACGGCGCCGTCGAGCAGGCGGTTGATCGCGACCGAGCCAATCGCGACTCCGACCGAGAAGATGGCGAGGAACAGGCTCGCAACCTCGCGGTCGGCCGAGAGTACGTTCTTCACCAGCGGTGGGAACTGGATGAACAGCACCGCGCCGATCGTCCAGAAGAAGCTGATCGCGACGATCGCCAGGAACAGGCGCGGGATGTGCAGCGTCGCGTTGATCAGCCGCGCCGAGGAGCGGAACACGTTGAGGTCGATCCGATGACCCTCTTCCAGCGGCGGCGCGGGCGGCACCTGCCGGCCGGAGACATAGCCGACCAAAGCGATCAGGATCACGCCGGCCGCGGCCGCCTGGACCGAAATGACCCCCGCGAGCAGGGTGCCGCCGAGGATCGCGACATAGGTGCCGGCCTCGACCATGCCGGTGCCGCCGAGCACTTCGCCGGGCTCGAGATGCTGCGGCAGCAGCGCATATTTGATCGGGCCGAAGAAGGTCGAATGGATCCCCATCGCGAATAGAGCGAGCAGCATCAGCGGGATGGCGACTTCGTGGACGAGGGTATGGTTCCAGGCGAAGGCGAGGCCTGCCGCCCCGACCAGCATGATCAGAATCTCGCAGAATTTGACGATGCGGATGATCTTCGCCTTGTCGCGCGCGTCGGCGAGCTGCCCGGCCAGCGCCGAGAGCAGGAAGAAGGGCAGGATGAACACCCCGGTCGCCACCGCCGAGAACCAGGTCTCGGCCATCTCGTCATTGTAGATCTGGTAGACGACGAACAGCACCATCGCGTTCTTGAAGAGGTTGTCGTTGAACGCGCCGAGCATCTGGGTGACGAACAAGGGCAGGAAGCGGCGCTTGCTGAGCAGGCCGATCGCGGAGTGGTGACTCATCCCCTCTCCGCCCCGCGCCGCGCGGCGCCAAGGGACGCCCTGATCCTGTTTTTCTGCGGCATCCTCTTCCTCGGCCCCGGTCGGGCCGGCTTTCATAGGCGGAGGCTTGCGGCACGGGCAAGTGGGGAGCCGGCCCGATCGGGGCTAGCCCTCCCAACCGTTCGCGTCGAGCGAAGTCGGGACGCTCCGCCGAGCGAAGCCGAAGCTTGGGGAGTGTTCGCCTGTGCGCACTCCCCATCCCCGCGCTTTGCCGCTAAAGGCGGGCCGCCGATGCTGACCCTGCCCAACCTGCTGACGCTGTCGCGCATCCTCGCGGTGCCGATCCTCGTCTTCCTGCTGTGGAAGCCGGACTGGTACGATTATGCCGTGACCTTCGTGCTCTACTGCCTGGTCGGCATCACCGATTATTTCGACGGCTATCTCGCCCGCGCCCAGGGGACCGTCTCGCGGCTCGGCATCTTCCTCGATCCGATCGCCGACAAGATCATGATCGCGGCGGTGATCGTGATGCTGGTCTCGAGCCGCAGCGAGAGCGGCGAGCCGATCATCCACGGCTTCCACATCGTCCCCGCTTTGGTCATCCTGCTGCGCGAGATCGCGGTCTCGGGCCTCAGGGAGTTCCTTGCGGGCCTGCGCGTCTCGCTGCCGGTGAGCCATCTCGCCAAGTGGAAGACGACCCTGCAGCTGGTCGCGCTCGGCGCTCTGATCCTCGCCGGCGCAGCGCCGCAATGGGCCTGGGTGCATCTGGTCGGCCTGGTCTGCCTGTGGGCCGCCGCGGCGCTGACGCTGGTCACCGGCTGGGACTATCTGCGCGTCGGCCTCAGGCACATGGACTGAGGCCCCGACATGGACTTCGCCAAGCGCGCCTTCGATCACAGCTACCATATCGATCCGATCGTGCGCTCGCTGCTCGACACCGATTTCTACAAGCTGCTGATGCACCAGTTCATCTACCAGAAGCATCCCAACGAGCAGGTCGGCTTCGCGCTGAAGAACCGGACGACGTCGGTCCGGCTCGCCGAGGAGATCGACATCGGCGAGCTGCGCGAGCAGCTCGATTCCGTCCGCTCGCTGCGCTTCCGGCCCTCCGAGATCGTCTGGCTGCGCGGCCAGAGCTTCTACGGGCAATATGGGCTGTTCGAGGAAAGCTACCTCCATCACCTCAAGACGCTTCACCTTCCCGAATATGAGCTCGGCACCACGGACGGCGGCCAGATCCGCCTCACCTTCCACGGCCTGTGGATGCACACCACCTTGTGGGAGATCTACGCGCTCGAGATCATCAACGAGCTTCGCTACCGCCGCATCATGCGGGGTATGAACCGCTCGCAGCTCGACATCATGTACGCCCGCGCCAAGGTGAAGCTCTACGACAAGCTGGAGCGGCTGCGCGAGGTCGAGGGGCTGGAGATCACCGACTTCGGCACGCGGCGCCGTCACTCGCACCTCTGGCAGGAGCATTGCATCCTCACCGCGAAGGAAGTGCTCGGCGACGACGTCTTCACCGGCACCTCGAACGCCTATTTCGCAGCCAAACACGATCTGGAAGCGAAGGGCACCAACGCGCACGAGCTGCCGATGGTGCTGGCGGCGCTGGCGGACGGCGAGGAGGAGCTGAAGGAGGCGCAGTACAAGGTCCTGAAGCAGTGGCAGAACGTCTATCGCGGCGGGCTGCTGGTGATGCTTCCCGACACGTTCGGGACCACCCAGTTCCTCCGCAATGCGCCGGAATGGGTGCGGCACTGGACCGGCGCCCGCCCCGATTCCAAGCAGCCGATCGCGGGCGGCGAGGAGATGATCTCCTTCTGGCGGGAACGCGGCGAGGATCCGGAGCAAAAGCTTCTGATCTTTTCGGACGGCATGGATGTCGCTTTGCCGGGCCAGCCGCCGAACGGTTCCGACATTCCGGAGGTGCTCGCGCATTTCCGCGGCCGCGTCCGGCTCGGCTTCGGCTGGGGCACCAATCTCACCAACGACTTCATCGGCTGTCATCCGGAGGACCCGGAGCGGATGAAGCCGATCAGCGTGGTCGTGAAGGTGAAGGACGCGAACCAGCGCCCGGCGGTCAAGCTCAGCGACAATTATGAGAAGGCGACCGGCCCGGACGATGACGTCGCGCGTTACCGGAAGGTCTTCGGCACCGAAGGCGTGACCGATGTGCCGGTCACCGTTTGAGGAGAATGGAATGAATTTCGAGATCGGCCCGAAGGACGCGCTGATCGTCGTCGATCCGCAGAACGATTTCTGCCCCGGCGGTGCCCTCGCCGTCGCGGGCGGGGATGAGATCATGGACTCGATCTCGGCCCTCGCGCGCCGGTTCCGCGAGGCCGGCGGCCTGGTCGTCGTAACCCAGGACTGGCACCCGAAGGACCATAAGAGCTTCGCCGCCAACCATGAGGGCGGCGAGCCGTTCGGGACCGCGGCGATGCCCTACGGAGAGCAGGTGCTGTGGCCCGATCACTGCGTCCAGGAAAGCCCGGGCGCGGAGTTCCATCCAGGCGTCGCTGGGGCGGTGGCGAGCGCCCATCTGATCGTCCGCAAGGGCTATAATCCCGCGGTCGATTCCTATTCAGCCTTTTTCGAGAACGACAAGGCGACGAAGACCGGGCTCGGCGGCTGGCTCAGGGAAAAGGGGGTTGAGCGCTGCTTCTTCGTTGGCCTCGCTTACGATTTCTGCGTCGCTTACTCCGCGCTCGACGCGGTCCTGCGAGTGGGACTCGAGGCGATCGTGCTCAAGGACCTCACCAGGGCCATTGCGATGCCTGCCGGGGAGGGGACGACGGTGGACGCGGCGGAAGGCGAATTCCGGGATGCGGGCGTCGCCGTCGTCGACAGCGGCGCGCTATGATCGATTTTAACGCTCAATCTGAGCGGTTTTCCTCGTTTCCGTCGAACTCGGCCAACGCCTAGTCCGCGCGGAACCAAAGCAAGAGAGAGGCGAGAAAAATGGATGCAAAGACCGGCGATATGGGCGGGTGCCCGGTGGAGCGCCCCACGACCGTCCGCTCGCTCCTCGGCCGCACGAACCGCGATTGGTGGCCGGAGGCGCTTCCGCTGGAGATCCTCAATCAGGGCGGCCTCTCGCCCGACCCGATGGGCGCCGATTTCGACTATGCCGAGGCGTTCAACGCGCTCGACTATGCGGCGCTCAAGGCCGACCTCACCGCTTTGATGACCGACAGCAAGCCCTGGTGGCCGGCCGACTATGGCAATTATGGCGGCCTGATGATCCGTATGGCGTGGCACGCCGCCGGCACCTACCGCACCGCCGACGGGCGCGGCGGTGCGAACAGCGGCCAGCAGCGCTTCGCCCCGCTCAACTCCTGGCCGGACAATGGAAATCTGGACAAGGCGCGGCGCCTGCTCTGGCCGATCAAGCGCAAATACGGCAAGCATATCAGCTGGGCCGACCTCTTCATCCTCGCCGGCAACGTCGCGATCGAATCGATGGGAGGGCCGGTCTTCGGGTTCGGCGGCGGGCGGCGCGACGTATTCGAGCCCGAACGCGACATCTATTGGGGCTCCGAAGAGCAGTTCGTCGGGCATCCGGACAACAAGACCCGGATCCTGCCCGAGGAAGAGCTGGAGCTGGAGCATCCGCTGGCGGCGATCCAGATGGGCCTCATCTACGTCAATCCCGAAGGCCCCGGCGGCGTCCCCGATCCGCTCCAGTCCGCGCGCGACATCAAGATCACGTTCGAGCGCATGGCCATGAATCACGAGGAGACTGTCGCGCTCACCGCCGGCGGCCACACCTTCGGCAAGGCGCATGGCGCGGGCGATCCGAGCCTCGTCGACGCCGCGCCCGAAGCGGCCGACATCGCGCTGCAGGGGCTCGGCTGGGCGAGCGCGCATGAAAGCGGCTTCGGCGAGCACACGATCACGAGCGGCATCGAGGGCAGCTGGGTGAACACGCCGACCGAATGGTCCGAAAATTACTTCCGGCTGCTGCTCGATTATGAATATGAGCTCGTGCGATCGCCCGCGGGCGCCCAGCAGTGGCAGCCGATCGACCAGCGCGAAGAGGATATGGCGCCGGCGGCCCACGACCCGAGCAAGCGCGTGCCGCCGATGATGACAACGGCGGACATGGCGCTGAAGGTCGATCCCGAGTTCCGCGCGATCTCGGAGAGGTTCCGCAACGATCACGAGGCGTTCAAGGACGCCTTCGCCCGCGCCTGGTTCAAGCTCACCCACCGCGACATGGGTCCCAAGGTGCGATACCTCGGGCCGGAAGTGCCTGAGGAGGATCTGATCTGGCAGGACCCGGTCCCCGCCGGCTCCACGCCGTCAGACGGCGACGTCGCCGCCTTCAGGTCGAAGATACTCGATGCCGGCTTCACCGTCGGCCAGCTGGTCAAGACCGCCTGGGCGTCGGCTTCGACCTACAGGCGCTCCGACCATCGCGGCGGCGCCAACGGCGCGCGCATCCGTCTCGAGCCGCAACGCGGCTGGGCGGTCAACGAGCCGGAGGAGCTGGGACGGGTTCTCGCCAGGATCGATGAGCTTCGCGGCCCCCTGTCGATGGCCGATGCGATCGTGCTGGCCGGCACCGCCGCCGTCGAGAAGGCGGCACGGGACGCCGGCTTCGACGTCGACGTTCCTTTCGCCGGCGGGCGTGGCGATGCGACGCAGGACTGGACCGACGCGGAAAGCTTCGCGGTCATGGAGCCGGTGGCGGACGGTTTCCGCAACTACCTCAAGACCAAGCATAGCGTGAAGACGGAGGAGCTGCTCCTCGACCGGGCCTCCCTGCTCGGATTGTCGGTGCCCGAGATGACCGTCCTTTTGGGCGGCCTGCGCGTGCTCGGCGCCAATTACCAGGACCGGCCGGAGGGCGTCTTCACCACCCGCAAGGGCCAGCTCACCAACGACTATTTCGTCAACCTGCTCGACAACGACACTTTCTGGCAGGTGGTCGATACGAGCGCCGACGAGGAGTTCATCGGCCTGGATCGCGGCGGCCGGCAGGAGAAATGGCGGGCGACCCGGACCGACCTCATCTTCGGCGCCAACAGCCAGCTCCGCGCCGTCGCCGAGGTCTATGCCGAGAAGGGCCACGAGGAGAAGTTCGTGCACGACTTCGTGAATGCCTGGACCAAGGTGATGAACGCCGACCGCTTCGATCTGCCGCAGAACAGCGACAGCGTCGAGCCGATCGGCATCGCGGAGCCGGCCGCCGGATAAAACGCGGAATCCGTTCGCCCTGATGATCAGGTCGTCATGCCCCCGGCATGGCTGCGGATTGCCGGGGGCAATCCGCACCTGATCATTGTCGAAGGCTTTCCCTCCTTTGACAAAAAGAAGGGGCTTCGACAGGCTCAGCCCGAACGGAGCGGCTCGAACCGCGCAATGGGGAGATCCGATGCGTCGCTGCGAAGTCGACAGTCTCGATCCCGCCCGGACCTATTGGGTGCCGGCCGTCGTCGCGCCCCAACGAAACTGGCCCGGCGCTCCCGGCTGCCGCAGGGGCGCGAGATTCCTGGTCGAGGGCCGGACCTTTCGCCCGACTCGCGACGAATTCGAACCTTTCGACAGCGAGCTCGGCTGCCTCAGCTGGATCATGCTGCATCGGAGCGAGCTCACCCTGACCTTGCCCGGCGCGAAGGTCAGGCCTGTCCCGCTGGACCGCTGGCTTCTCGGTCTGGACTGAGCTCGCGCATGATCCGCCGCAGCGCGGCACCCAGGAGCTGAAACTCGCTCTCGCGCGGGCTCGAGCGGCGCCAGATCAGGGCGATTCGCCGGAAGCCGTGATCTGAGCGCAGGGGCTTCGCATCGACATTGGTGCCGTCGAGGATCCCCGCCTCGATCGCCATCCGGGGGACGAAAGTGACCCCGAGACCGTTGTCGACCATCTGCACCAGAGTGTGGAGCGACGTGCCCATCATCGCCGCATGGGCGCGCAGGTCCGGGCGGTTGCAGGCGGACAAAGCGTGGTCCTTGAGGCAGTGTCCGTCCTCGAGGAGGAGCATGCGGTTCTCGTCGATCGCTTCAACTCCCACCATCGCCCCGCCCGGCGCCTCGCCGCGCGGGAAAGCGACGAATAGCGGGTCATCGAACAAGACGACGGAATCGACGTCGCCGCAGCCATAAGGAAGCGCCAGCAGGACGCAGTCGAGCTGGCCGCGGTGGAGCGCCTCGCAGGCCGCCTGGCTGGTCTCCTCGCGCAAATAGAGCTTGAGCTTGGGCCATTCGCGGCGGAGGCACGGCAGCATCGCCGGGAGCAGGAAGGGCGCGATCGTCGGGATCACCCCCATCCTCAGTTCCCCATGCAGCGGCTGGCCTTCCGCCCGCGCCATCTCGGCGAGCTCCTCGGCCTCGCGGAGCACCCGCACCGCCTTGTCCGCGATCCTCTCGCCGAGCGCGGTAAACCGGACGACTCGGCGGGTCCGCTCGACCAGGGTGATGCCGAGCAGGGCCTCCAGCTCGCGCAGGGCGGCGGAGAGCGTCGATTGGGTGACGTAGCAGGCATTCGCGGCCTTGCCGAAATGGCCCTGCTGGCGGAGCGCCACCAGATATTGGAGCTGCCGGATGGTGGGGGGATGGACTGTCATAGTGATCGAAAATTCCAATCAATGTGACGGGCATAGATTGCTTGAACGATCAATGCCAGCACCCTACATGCTGCATTGCACAAGAACCTTACTGCAGCGCACAACAGGAGAACGACCAGCGATGCTGACCGTAGGCGACAAGCTTCCCGCCCTTACCCTTCCCGTCCAGCAGGGCGTCGACGCCCTTCCCGCCGGCGAGACGATCGATCTCGCCGAGACCGACGGCAAGTGGAAGATCCTGTTCTACTGGCCCAAGGACTTCACCTTCGTCTGCCCGACCGAGATCGTCGGATATGGCGAGCTCGCCCGCGATTTCGCGGACCGCGACGCGATGCTGATCGGCGCCTCGACCGACACCGCCCATGTCCACTTCGCCTGGCGCAAGTCGGACGAGCGGCTGGCACAGGCGGACTTCCCCTGGATCGCGGACAACGGCAAGCAGCTTGCCGAGGCCCTCGGCATCCTCGACCGCCAGGAGTATGTCGCGTTCCGGGCGACGTTCATTGTGGATCCGGACAACGTGATCCAGCATGTGACGGTCAATGGACTGAATGTGGGGCGCAATCCGCAGGAGGCGCTGCGCGTGCTCGACGCGCTGCAGACCGACGAACTTTGCCCCTGCAACTGGGAGCCCGGCCAGGAGGTGCTGCGTCCCGCGGCCTGAGCCCCCCTCCGGGCCGTGTCGCAGTGACCTCGCGGGGGGCGCGGGAGCTTTAGGTTCCCGCGCCCCCTTTGCTTCTGAAAGGACCACCAATGTCGCTCAAGGAATTCGCCGACACTCTTCCCGATTATGCGAAGGATCTGCGCCTCAATCTCGGCTCGCTGGTCGGCGACCAGACGCTCGGCGACCAGCGCAAATACGGGCTGCTGCTCGCCTGCGCCCACGGCACCGGGTACAAGCCGATCGTCGAGGCTGCGGAAGCGGAATCGGAAGGAAAGCTGACGCCGGAGGCCGCAAACGCTGCGCGCGCGGCGGCCGCGGTGATGGCGATGAACAACGTCTATTACCGCTTCGTCCACCTCGCCTCGAACCCGGAATATGCCACGCTGCCGGCGCGCCTCAGGATGAACGTGATCGGCAATCCCGGCATCGACAAAGCGGACTTCGAATTGTTCAGCCTCGCGGTCAGCGCGATCAACGGCTGCGGCATGTGCATCGACAGCCACGAGAAGGTGCTCCAGCAGCACAATGTCAAAGCCGAGACGATCCAGGCCGCCGCCCGCATCGCCGCGGTGGTGAAGGCGGTCGCCACCGTCCACGCGACGCTCTGAGGGCCTTTCCCGGCCCGATCATTCGGCTTAGCTTCTTCAGGCCGGAAGAGAGGGGAAGGTCATGTCGTTGCTTCGCATCGCAGCCGCGGCGCTTGCGCTTGCAGCCGCAACCCAGGCTGCCGCGCAGACCCTGCCCGAGGCAGAAGCGGCGCTGGACCGCTTCACCGGCCCAACGCTGACCCGCTTCGCCAGCGAGGCCGAGTTCGCGGCCTATCTCGAGGCGCTGCGCGACTATCGCAAGAGTGCCGATCTCGAACGAATGCGTGCGTTTCGCGTGGCTCAGGGGCAGCCGGCCGAGTCGCTGGAGCCGGCCTGTCCAGCCGGGGACGCGGCCTGCCTGGCCGAGCTGGAGGACGACACCGTCACCGTCACCGGCACGATCACGACGGCGAGCAACGCCTCGATCACCAACAACCAGATGCGCGGCGTCGAGGAAGGCGACATCGTCAAGCAGATCGGCCGCTTCCTCCTCGTCCTCTCCGACGGCCGGATCTTCGTCATCGACACAAGGCCCGGCGGGCGTGCCGCCCTTGCCCTCGCCGACCGGGTCGACGTCTATCGCGATCCGGATTCGACCACCTGGTACGACGAGATGCTCGTCTTCGGCGATCGCATCCTCGTCACCGGCTATTCCGGTCGCGAGGACGCCAGCGAGCTTTCGGTGTTCCGCCTCGACGGCGAAGGGCGGCTGTCGCGCGAGGGCGTCTTCTACATTTCATCCGACGATTATTACGACCCCGAGAACTATGCGACGCGGCTCGTCGGCGACCGGCTGGTCGTCTACACCCCCGTCCGCGTGCGGCGTCTGGCCGAGGGGGCATTTGCCTATCCGATCGTCCGCCGCTGGGTCCGCGGCGAGGCGCGGGAAGCGGCGGAGCGGCGCGGCCGGCGCCTGTTCGACGCCCGTTCGATCTATCGGCCGGTCCGGCTCGAGACCCACCCGACCATCCACACCGTCTCGGTCTGCCCGCTCGGCGAGGTCGGCGCCAGCCGCGATCTCGAATGCCGCAGCACCGCCTTTACCGGCGCTCAGGAAGCGGAATGGTACGTCACGGCGGACGAAGCCTTTCTCTGGACGAGCGCGGGCAACGAGCCCTGGTCGCGGTGGGACCGCAATCTCGCTTCCTGCCGACCCGGCGACGCCCCGCCGCTCGGCGACGTGCTGGAGGCGACGGTGTACCGGGTGCCTCATGCCGAGGGCGCTGCGCCGCAGGTGGCCGGAGCGCGCGGCGTGCCGTTCGATCAATTCTCGCTCCAGGCGAATGACGGCCGCCTGCGCGCCCTGGTCGACCGTGTTCCTGTACGCTGCAACCGCGACTATGACGGGGCGGCCGAGCCGGTCTATTTCGACGCCCCTCTCGCGGCCTTCGGCGACCGCATCGCCGAGGTGCCGCACCAGCGCTACACCGCCGTGCCGAACCCCGGCTCCCAATGGATCGCCAACCGGTTTACGGAGCGCTGGCTGGTCTATGGCGGCCTCAGCCGCTTCCGCAGCGGGCCTCCCGACCTCGAAGGTGAGGATGACAATTCGGGCTATCTCAGGCGATTGCGCCGGGAAGTCGGCATTCCGCCCGCTTATGCCGTCCCCGCCGACCGGCCGCAGGACGTGCACAGGCTCGACGTCGATCACAGCGTCATCCGCGTGGAGCGCGCGGGCGAGAATGTCGTGCTCACCGGCTATCGGGACCGGCGCGGCCTTTCGGTGTCGCTGATCGACCTGCGCGCCGGGCCGCGGATCGCCTCCGCCCTCCGGCTCGACGGGCGCTACGAAACGGAGGGGCGCAGCCACGCCTTCAACAGCCTCATCGCGGGGGACGGCAGCGGCATGATGGGCTTGCCGACCAGCCCCAGCGCAGAGGAGGGCAGCCGCGCGTGGTGGCGCAGCCGCGCCTCCGACGTCTCTTTCTTCGCGGTCGATGGGCAGGGGGAACTCGACGACCTGGGCATGCTTCGCAGCAGCATCGTCTATGACCGTCGCGGGGAGGATGAGTCGGACGGCCTCGACGATTATGTCTGCGAGGTCTCCTGCGTCGACTGGTACGGCAACAGCCGGCCGATCTTCACCGACGGCAGGGTGTTTGCCCTGACCGGCGCCGAGCTGATCGAGGGCCGGGTGATCGGCTTCGGCATCAGGGAAGTGCGGCGGCTGGATTTCGCCCGTGCGCGCCCGCGCCACCGCCGGCGATAACGAACTGCCCGGCCATCGTCCCGCTCCGGGATTGCCGGTCTGCCGGCGCCGAAGCCGCCTTAGCCCGCGGATCGGGCCATGCTAGAGCGCGTTGCCTCGGGATGTTGAAGCCGCTCGCCCTTATTCTGTGCCTCCTGCTTGCCGCCTGCGCCCGTGCGCCCGCCGCGCCGGCGCCGCCGGTCCGGCACGAGGTCGCCGCCGTGCCGGCCTCCGCCGACGCGGAGATCGCCGCCTTCTACGCCGCGCGAGCCCAGCGGGCGCTCTGGACCGACAGCGCGGCCGGAGAGCGGCTGCTCGCGGCGCTGGGGCGCTCGGCGAGCGACGGCTTCGATCCCGCGCGCTACCGCGTCGCCGAGATCGGCGCGGCGCTCGAGGCGGGCGACCCCGCCTCGCTCGCCCGCGCCGATCTCCTGCTCTCGGAAGCCTATGTCGCCTATGCGCGCGACCTGCGCACGCCCAGCGCGGCGGTCAGCCCGCTTTATGCCGAGCAGGGCCTCGCGCCTGCGATTCCGGCGCCCCGCGCCTTGCTCGAGGCGGCCGCGGAGCGTGCGCACAGTGCGACACATGCCGACAATGGTGGGACTATTGCCGACGACGTCCGACGTCTGAACGCCGTCTATGACGGACTGCGCGACGGCCTTGAAAACTACCGTCGGCACTGGTCCCGCTTGCCCCAGATCCGGCTGACCGAGCGGCCGGACGCAGCTTCGCTGCGCCGCCGTCTCGGGCTCCGCGCGGGCGGCTTCGACGCCGAACTCGCCGGCGCCCTGGCCGCGTTCAAGCGGGTCCATGGCCTGCCGGAGACTGCGGAGGTTGACGCGGCGACATTGGCCGCGCTCAATCTGGGCGCGGCGCATTACGAGCGGGTGATCCGGCTCAACATGGAACGGGCGCGGATCCTGCCGTCCGCCGGGCGCTTCGTCCTGGTCGACGCCGCGGCGGCGCGGCTGTGGATGTTCGACGGGCGCCGGCCGGCCGGCCAGATGCGGGTGATCGTCGGCAAGCCCGGCATGGAGACGCCGATGATGGCGGCGCGGCTGCGCTATGCCGTGCTCAACCCTTATTGGAACGTCCCGGTCGACCTCGCCCGTCAGCGCGCCCGCGCCGTGCTGCGGCGCGGCACGGGAATCCTCGCCGCCGAGCGTCTCCAGATCCTGTCGCAATTCCACGCCGCCGACCGGGTGCTGAGCCCGGCCAGCGTCAACTGGCGCGCCGTCGCCGCTGGCCGCGAGCCGCTGCGGCTGCGCCAGCTCCCGGGCGGCGCAAACGTGATGGGCGCGGTCAAGTTCATGATGCCCAACGACCGCGACATCTATCTCCACGATTTTCCGGA
>DASVVP010000014.1:0-5180 GCA_036386495.1 Allosphingosinicella sp. | reverse complement strand
AGCGCGGCGCCCGTCATTGTGGAGGCTGAAGCCGATGTCGGGCCGCGCCATCGCGAGCCGCTTCACCGCGTCGACGCAGGCGGCATATTCGGAGCGTTCCGAGCGCAGGAACTTGCGCCGCGCCGGCACGCGCGCGAACAGGTCCTCGACGAGGATGCGCGTGCCCGGCGGTAGCGCGGCCGGTCCCTCCCTCGCGACGCGGCCATTGTCGACGATCCGCGACCAGCCGTCGGCGCCCCTGGTCCTGCTTTCGATCGTGAGCCGAGCGACGCTCGCGATCGACGGCAGCGCCTCGCCGCGGAAGCCCAAGGTCGAGACCGCCGCGATCGCGTCGCCGGGAAGCTTCGAGGTGGCGTGGCGCTCCAGCGCCAGCGCAATGTCGTCCGGCGTCATGCCGCAGCCGTCGTCGGCGACCTCGATCCGCTCGATGCCGCCGCCCCTCAGCGACACCGCGATCCGGGTGGCGCCGGCGTCGATCGCGTTTTCGACCAGTTCTTTCAACGCACTGGCCGGGCGCTCTACCACTTCGCCGGCCGCGATGCGGTTGACCAGATGCTCGGGGAGGCGCCTTATTGACATGGGTTCGTCCCTAGCCCAAGCGGCGGCGTCCCGCGAGATGTCGTTCACGATATTGTGGCGCCGGCGACGGGGGCACCCTATAGAGGCAAATCCGGGGGATAGCCGGTGTTTCCGGCGCGTTGGCCCCCATCTGGAAGCGAGTATCCAAATGTCCTTCTTCCGGTTCCTTAAGTTCCCCTCGCACGACATGGCGATCGATCTCGGCACGGCGAACACGGTCGTCTACGTCCGCGGCCGCGGCATCGTCCTCAACGAGCCGTCGGTGGTCGCGATCGAGACGATCAACGGCGTCAAGCGCGTCAAGGCGGTCGGCGACGACGCCAAATTGATGATGGGCAAGACCCCCGACCAGATCGAGGCGATCCGGCCCCTGCGCGACGGAGTCATCGCCGACATCGACGTGGCCGAGCAGATGATCAAGCACTTCATCCAGAAGGTGCACGGCAAGCGACGCTTCCCGCGCTGGCCGGAGATCGTGATCTGCGTGCCGTCGGGCTCCACCTCCGTCGAGCGCCGCGCAATCCGCGACGCCGCCTCCAACGCCGGCGCCTCGCAGGTGTGGCTGATCGAGGAGCCGATGGCGGCCGCGATCGGCGCCGACATGCCGGTGACCGAGCCGGTCGGGTCGATGGTGGTCGATATCGGCGGCGGGACGACCGAGGTCGCCATCCTCTCGCTGCGCGGCATCGCCTACAGCACCAGCGTGCGCGTGGGCGGAGACAAGATGGACGAAGCGATCACATCCTATGTCCGGCGCAGCCACAACCTGCTGATCGGCGAGGCGACCGCGGAGCGGATCAAGAAGCAGGTCGGCATCGCCAAGCCCCCGCCCAACGGGTCGGACGGTCAGACCGTCCACATCAAGGGCCGCGACCTCGTCAACGGCGTGCCCAAGGAGATCACGATCACCCAGAAGCAGATCGCGGAGGCGCTGTCGGAGCCGGTCGGGACGATCGTCGAGGGGGTCAGGATCGCGCTCGAGAACACCGCCCCGGAGCTCGCCGCCGACATCGTCGACCAGGGCATCGTGCTGACCGGCGGCGGCGCCTTGCTGCAGGGGATCGACGAGGTGCTGCGCGACGAGACCGGCCTGCCGGTCACTGTGGCCGACGATCCTCTGACCTGCGTCGCGCTCGGCACCGGACGGGCGCTGGAAGAGGAAATCTTCCGCGGCGTCCTGCTGACGGCCTGAGCGGGCGCCGGACATGGCGCCGCCGTCCAGCCGGCGCCCGGGCTTCTCCCGTAGGGCGCAATATGGACTGTTCCTCGGCTACGTCGTGGCCGTGGCGGGCATCCTGTTCGCTTTGCTCCTGCTCGCCATCGCCGCCATCGATCCGCAGGGATTCCGCGCGCTCAAGGGCGCCGCGCTCGACGCCACGGCCCCGGTCAGCCGCGGCGCGAGCAGGGTCGGCGACTTTTTCGGCGGCATCGTCGAAGGCGTCGGCAATTACTGGCGCGCCGGGTCCAGGAATGCCGAGCTGACGCGCGAGGTCGAGCAGTCGCGGAGGGCTTTGGTCCGGGCCCGCGCCATCGAGTTCGAGAACCGCCGCCTACGCCAGCTGCTCGGCCTCGCCGGCGAAGTGGAGGACGAGGTGACGGTGGCGCGGATCGTCGGCTCGACCTTCGCGTCCGGCCGCCGCTTCGCGACGCTTTCGGCCGGCTCCTCCTCCGGCGTGGCGATCGGCCAGCCGGTGCGGGCGCCGGAGGGGCTGATCGGGCGGGTGCTGGAGACCGGGCGCTGGGCGGCGCGGGTGCTGCTGATCACCGACGCGCAGAGCAACGTGCCGGTGCGCATGGTCCGCGACGGCACCTCCGCCTTCGCGCACGGCACCGGCGACGGACTGATCGAATTGCGGACGCTCGAAGTCGGGCCCAATCCGTTCCGCGTCGGCGACATCGTCGTCACCTCGGGCGTCGGCGGCCTCTACCCGCCCGGCATCCCGGTCGCGCGGGTCGTCCGGCTCGACGGCGACAAGGCGCTGGGCGCGCCGATCGCCGAGCCCGCGCGCGCCGACTTCGCTGTGGTCCAGCGTCCTTACCAGCCCGCGGCCAACGGTCCGCTCGAAGCGGCGCCGGCGCTCCAGCAGGCGCCGGTCACGGTCGCCGCGCCGCCGCCTCAGCCCGGCCAGCCCAAGGCCGCCACGCCGCCGCCGCGCCAGCAGAGCCCGCGCTACCAGCCGGCGCTGCAGCGGCCGCAGGCCGCGGTGCCGGGCGGGGCGCGGCCGCAGGAGCCGCGGCGGTGAGCCGGATCGCAGGATCGCGCAGCGAGGTCGCGATGCGCGATCTCCGGCGCCGCTTCGTGCCCGTCGGATCGACCCTGGCGGCCAGCCTGCTCGCTTTGCTTCCGATCGTCGCGTCGCGGCCGCTGGTGCCGGAGCTGGCCTTGCTGGTCGCGATCGCCTGGCGGCTGCTGCGCCCGGAGATCTGGCCGGCCTACATGGCGCTCGGCCTCGGCCTCTTCAACGATCTCGTCGCCGGCCATCCGCTCGGCCAGTCGATGGCGATCTGGACGATGCTGTTCCTCGCCTGCGACTTCATCGACAGCCGGGTCGGCTTCCGCGACTATTGGATGGACTGGCTGATCGCCGCCGCCGCCGTCCTCTTCTACACCGCCGCCGCCTGGTACATCGCGCTGTTGACGGGCGCGCCGATGCGCTTCTCGATCCTCTTGCCCCAGCTCGGCGTCGCGATCCTCGTCTACCCGCTCGCCGCGCGCTTCGTGCTGGCGCTCGACCGCTGGCGCCTGTCGCGATGAGCCGGCGCGGCGCTCCCCTCGTCACCGAGGGCAATCAGGCGGTCACTTTCTCCCGGCGCGCCTTCATCCTCAATGCCGGCCAATGGACGATCGCGGCCCTGCTGGCGGGGCGCATGGCCTATATCTCGATCGCCGAGAACGAGCGCTACGCCAGCCTGGCCGACGAGAACCGCGTCCAGATGCGGCTCATCCCGCCGCGCCGCGGCATCATCTACGACCGCAACGGCATTCCGATCGCCTACAATCGCAGCGACTTCAGGGTCGATCTGATCCCGGACCAGCTCGAGGAGCCGGATCGCGTGATCGCCGAGCTCGCCCGTCTGCTCGAGCTCCCGGCCGACGAGATCGACCGCATCCGGCGCGGCCTCGCGGCGGCGGCCGGTTTCCAGCCGGTGCCGGTCGCCGAGAATTTGCCGATGGAGAAATATGCCGCGGTCACCTTGCGCCTGCCGGAGCTGCCCGGAGTCTCCCCGCTCAGCGCCTTCGCCCGCTTCTATCCCGAAGGGCCCGCGGTCGGCCATCTGATCGGTTATGTCGGCACCCCCAATCGCGAGGAATATGAAGCCGAGGACCGCAACCGGCTGCTGATCACGCCCGGCTTCAAGGTCGGCAAGGAAGGCCTCGAGAAGGTGATGGAGCGAAGGCTGCGCGGGACTCCCGGCGCGGCCCGGGTCGAGGTCACCGCGCGCGGCCGGCTGGTGCGCGAGCTGCGCACCCTGGAGGACCGCGAGGGCGCGCCGCTCAGGACCACCATCGACGCCGGCCTGCAGAGCTTCGCCGCGCGCCGGCTCGGCGACGAATCGGGCAGCTGCGTGGTGATGGACTGCCGCACCGGCGACCTCCTCTGCATGGCCTCGATGCCCTCCTACGACCCGAACAGCTTCGCCGACGGCATCAGCCGCGCCGAATGGCAGATGTTCTCGGAGGACGAGCGCCAGCCCCTGCGCAACAAGGTGCTGAACTCGCTCTACCCACCGGGATCGACGATCAAGCCGATGGTGGCGATGGCCCTGCTCGAGGCCGGGATCGACCCCGACGAACGGGTCAATTGCCCCGGCGGCTTCCAGCTCGGCAACCGCTTCTTCCGCTGCCTCGGCCGCCACGGCTCGATGAACATGCACACCGCTATCGCGCGCAGCTGCAACACCTATTTCTATTCGATGGGCCGCCGCATCGGCTACGACCGGATCGCCCCGGTGGCGCGCGAGCTCGGCCTCGGCCAGCGCTTCGACCTCCCGGTGGTGTCGCAAAGCTTCGGCACCGTGCCCGACAGCGCGTGGAAGCGGAGACGGTTCGAGCGCAATCCGAAGGCGATCGAGCGGCCGGACTGGACGCAATCCGACACATTGAACGCCTCGATCGGCCAGGGCTTCCTGATTCTCAATCCGATGCAGCTCGGAGTCATGGCCGCCTGCATCGCCGCCGGGCGCAAGGTGCGGCCGCGCCTGATCCATGGCGAGGGACCCCGGGTCCAGCCCCTTTCCTACGCCCCGGACCATTTCGAGAAGGTCCGGCACGGCATGTGGGAGGTGGTGAACGGAGCCGGCACGGCGGGCGCAAGCCGCCTCCCCTTCCCGAACATCCAGATGTGCGGCAAGACCGGCACCGCCCAGGTCCGCCGCATCGCCGGCGGCCAGCGCGGCCAGAGCGGCGCCTGGCGCTACCGCGACCACGGCCTGTTCGTCTTCTTCGCCCCGTTCGAGCAGCCGCGTTACGCCGGCGCGGTGGTGATCGAGCACGGCCTCGGCGGCGCCCGTGCCGCCGCCCCGGTCGCCAAGGACGTGCTCACCTATCTGTTCGACCAGGACCTCTCCATGCAGTCGCTGACCGCGCTCGCGGCGCAGTG
>DASVVP010000013.1:0-25349 GCA_036386495.1 Allosphingosinicella sp. | reverse complement strand
GACGAGCTTGATCTTGACCGTGGTCGGCTTGGCCATGACAGCCTCTTCCTGAAATGCGGTTGCGCGAAAAATAAAAGCGGCGTCCCCGCCGCTCTCCTGCGCCCGGGCCTCTGCCCCGACGGCACTCCAATGTCAAGATCGGGTTGGGCCAAGAGGGCGTCCCGGAAGTCCGGCCGCCTTCGGTGGGTAGCTGAACCGATCGCCTGGCGTGAAAGGGTGACCGCAGGCCGCGTCACCGTTAAGGTCGCCCGAAGGAGCGCTTAGGATGACGCTGCCCGAGCCCGCCGCCGGCCCATTGAGGCGCACTCAGCGAGGGCGCCTTTTCGACAGGCTTCGCCCGCTCTTCAGCGGCGCGCTTCTCCTGGGCACATCCGGCTGCGCGCAGGTGCAGCCGGAAGGCCCCGGATACGGCCCAGAGGCGCGTATTTCGGGGACGCTCATCGCCGGTTTCGAGTTGGCGAACTTCAATGGCTGCTGGTTCACCATAACGCCGAAGGCCTCGGATGACTTCGACAGGCTCGTTCCCGCCGCAGACCGGCCGGAGGACAGGGCGGCAGCCCGCTTCTATCTCGAGATCATCGGCAGGAGGACTCTCGGCGAGATGCCGCCGGAGGGGTACGGACATCTCGGCATGTCGTCCTGTCAGATCGAGGCGAGTCGGATTCTCGTCGCGCGACGAGTGGCGCCAATCGAATGACCTTGAGGGCGGCAATGATCCCGCCGCCAGCCATGAATTTAACAAAGCGGTAACCCTAAGAGCGCATCGTCGCCCCGCAGCAACGCCAGGGAGCCGGACGATGGGCGACAACCGCGACGCGATGATGGTGGTGAGGTCCGAGCTGTTCGACCGGCTCGACCGCCTGAGGCAGGTCTCCGGACGCGCCTCGCCGGCCGATTTCGAACGACGGCTGGAGGGCATCATCAGCCTCGCCGGGGCCTACGGACTCCGCCCCGTCGCACGGCTCGGCGAAGCGCTGCGGCAGGGCGCGGGCCCCGCCCCGCTCTATCTCGAGCGGATGCGCGACGCGATCCGCTGCGAACGGGTCGACGAAGCGACCGCGCAGGCGATGCTCGCCTCGGTGTCCGTCCGCCTCGCCTGAATGGACGCATTGCTGACCAGCTTCGTGGCGGCCGCGCTCGCCGAATGGGGCGACCGCACCCAATTGTTCGTGATCGTCCTCGCCGCCCGCTTCGCGAAGCCGGGCCCGATCCTTGCCGGGCTCGCAGTCGCCGCTCTGGCCAACGGCATCGCGGCGGCGATCGGCGGCGTGCTGATCCACGAGATGGTCAATACGCGCGCGCTGTCGCTGCTGGTCGCGCTCTCCTTGCTGCTGGCGGGCGCCGGAAGCCTGATCCAGCGCCGTCCGACCGATTTCGCCGCCCGCTGGCGAACCGGCGCATTCGTCACTGCCGCGGTCTCGCTGACCCTGCTCGAGATCGGCGACAAGACCCAGTTCGTCACCTTCGCCATCGCCGCCCGCTTCGACACCGTCCTGTTCGCGGTCGCGGGCGCCACCGCCGGCATCCTGCTCGCCAATGCGCCGGCGGCCGTGCTCGGCGAGGCGCTCGGGCGGACGGTCCCGGTGCGGACGATCCGCTACGCGATCGCCGGGCTGCTGATCGTCACCGCATTCATCGTCGGGGTGCAGGCGCTCGAGCTGGCCTGAGCTCGATCACCCAGAGATCCGGTACGGCCAGCAGGCGCAGCGGCACGCCGCTCGTCCCGAGGCCGGCGGACACGATGAGGGTCCTGCCGGCTTCGTCCACGCGTCCGCATTCGAGCCGTTCGCCATAATCGGTCACGGACGCGACGGCTCCGTAAAAGGGCAGGCGAACCTGACCGCAATGGGTGTGGCCGGCGACCATCAGCCGCACGTCGGCCGGCACGTCGGGAAAAGGATCGGGACTGTGGCTGAGCAGGATGCGCGGGCCCGAAAGGGATCGCAGGCGCGCGAGCGTCCGGGGGACGTCCGCGCGGCCGGTAAAATCGTCATCCAGGCCGCCAAGGGCGAGCGGCCCGGCCTGGACCGCATCGTTGTCCAGCACGGTCGCCCCATTCCCCCGCAGCTCGCGACGCGCCTCGTCCGCGTCGCGCCAATGGTCGTGATTGCCGAGCACTGCATAGACGCCGATCCGCGCCCGCAACGCCGCGAGGGGCGCCAGCGCCTCGCGATAAGGATAATGGCGGGTTGCCGCCCGCTTGTCGCTGATGAGGTCGCCCGCGATCAGGACGAGGTCGGGCGAGAGAGCGTTGACTTGCCCCACGATCCGGGAAAGCCGCGACGGCGGCATGTCCGGCCCCCCGACATGAATGTCGGAGATCAGCACGGCCCGCAGCGGGCGGCCGAGCCCGGGCAGCGCCACGACGGTGCGGCGCACGACCGGATCGGCGATCGCGGTCCAGTACATCCAGCCGATCAGCGCGGCGCCAAGGAAAGCGCCGATCCCGAGGAGCAGAGCGAGCTTGCGCAGGATCCGTTTAGCGGAGAAGCGTTGCGCCATGCGCGACTTCTCGCAGCTTCTCGACGGGCTCGTCTACACCCGCTCGCGCAACGCCAAGCTCAAGCTGATCGGCGATTACCTCAAGCGCACGCCCGATCCCGACCGCGGCTATGCGATGGCCGCGCTGACCGGCGAGCTGGATCTGCCGGGGATCAAGCCGGCACTGGTCAAGGCGATCACCGAGGAAAGGGTCGACCCCACCCTCTTCTACCTCAGTTGGTCCTATGTCGGCGACTTGGCCGAGACCGTCTCCTTGCTGTGGCCGAAGCGGATCGACCAGCCGGCCGACCTGGACGACGGCACTTTGCGCATCTCGAACGTGGTCGAACGGCTGCGCAGCCTCGGCCGCAGCGAGGCGCCGGCCGCGGTCGCCGACATGCTCGACCATCTCGACGCCAGCGGCCGCTTCGCCCTGCTGAAGCTCGCCACCGGCGAGCTCAGGATCGGCGTCTCGGCGCGGCTGGCCAAGACCGCGCTGGCTTTGGCCTTCGGGCTCGACGTCGATGCGGTCGAGGAGGTCTGGCACGGCCTTAGCCAGCCGTATGCCGAGCTGTTCGCCTGGGCGGAGGGCCGCGGTGCGCAGCCGACGGCGAGCAACATCCCGGTGTTCCGCCCCTTCATGCTCGCCCATGGCCTCGAGGACGAACGGGTGTCGCTCGACGAATATGCCGCCGAGTGGAAATGGGACGGGATCCGCGTCCAGATCGTGCGCGTCGGCGGCCAGACCCGGCTCTACAGCCGCGCCGGCGACGACATCACCCGCAGCTTCCCCGAGATCGCCGCGAGCTTCGGCGCCGACGGCGTCCTCGACGGCGAATTGCTGGTCAAGGGCGAGGCGCAGGGCGCGGCCGAGCATGGCGGCGCCGCGGCGAGCTTCAACGCGCTCCAGCAGAGGCTCGGACGCAAGGCGGTCTCGGCGAAGATGCTGAGCGACTATCCGGCCTTCGTCCGCCTCTACGACATATTGTTCGACGGCGGCGAGGACCTGCGCGCTCTGCCCTGGACCAACCGGCGCGCGCGGCTCGAGGCGTTCGTGCCGCGCATCGATCCGGAGCGCTTCGACGTCTCGGCGCTGATCGCGGCGGAGAGCTTCGACCAGCTCGAGGAGATCCGCGCCGGCAGCCGCGACGCCTCGATCGAGGGGGTGATGCTGAAGCGCCGGGACAGTCCCTATGTCGCCGGCCGCCGCGCGGGGCTCTGGTACAAATGGAAGCGCGACCCGCTCGTCGCCGATTGCGTGCTGATGTACGCCAACCGCGGCAGCGGCAAGCGCTCATCCTATTACAGCGACTATACGTTCGGCTGTTGGACCGCGCCGCCCGACGAAGGCGGCGAGCTGCTGCCCGTCGGCAAGGCCTATTTCGGCTTTACCGACGAGGAACTGCTCTGGCTCGACCGCTTCGTCCGCAACAACACGGTGCAGCGCTTCGGCCCGGTGCGCGAAGTGGCGAAGGCATTGGTGCTCGAAGTGGCGTTCGATTCGATTCACGAATCGAAGCGGCACAAGTCCGGCCTCGCCATGCGCTTCCCCCGAATTTCGCGGATCCGCACCGACAAGCCGGCAAGTGAGGCGGACCAGATCGGGACATTGCGGCGCATGGTGCGCTAAACTCCACCTCCCCTTCAGGGGAGGGGGCCGGGGGGTGTGGGAGGTCATTTACAAGGCGCCAAGATCGGGGACAGGCCCCACCCCAACCCCTCCCCTGAAGGGGAGGGGCTAGCTGTTTCTTATCGGGACGTGCGCTGAACCGTTTGAACGAAGCGACGATTCGCACGTTGACGTCTCCTGTAGCTCGGAGACGCGTATGCTTCGCTCGATGATCCAGTCCGCCCATGAAAGCTTCGCGCACAATCCCGCGGCGCGCGGCTATTGCCCGGTCTATCGCGAGAACCAGGTGAACCATTGCCCCGGCTGCGGGCGGACCCACTGGTATGTCGGGCGGGTCTCGGCGGAATGCGGCTTCTGCGCCACGGCGCTGCCGCTGGCCGAAGGCGCGGCGCGCGGCGGCGGCCTCAGCCGCGGCCACCAGCCGGTCTTCTTCACCAGCGCCGCGCGCGCCTAGGCGGCCGGGCGCGGCCTTTCGCCTGAAGCGCGGAGGGCGCGCAGGTCGAATCCGTTGGTTTGAAGCCTCTCGCCGCAGCGGCGGACGAGCTCCGGCCGCTCCGCGTCGGCAACCGGGGCGCCGCGCACCTCGTAACCAGGCGACGCGGCGTCGATTCTTCCCAGGAAATATTGCGCCGCGGTGAGCCCGAGCGTGCGCGCCTCCGGGTCCGGCGCCCGCGCCAGCTCGGCCATCAGGCGATAGCAGCTGAGGTCGGTCTGGTCCGGAGTTCCAGGCTGGGCGGGCGCCGAGGAGAGCAGGACGGCGAGGAGGAGCGCGTTCATAAGGCGCTCTGCTAGCGGCGAAAAATGGACGCCCGCTCAGGAGAAATGGTTACCGCCGAATAAGGCATGATTTTGAGAGGGCGGCGGAAGACACGGGTCGTCCAAGGCCGTCATCCCGGCGCAGGCCGGGATCCCAGGACGAGAAATCTCGAACATCAATGGAGGGCGCGCTGCACAGCGGCCGGCGCGCACTCCCCCTGAGATCCTGACCTTCAGCCTTCGGCTGAAGTTTACCCTGAGCGCCTGCCTTGGCAGGCAGTCGAAGGGCCGGGATGACGTGCCTTGCTACTGGATCGGCTGGAGGTTCACCGCCGCGGTCTTGCCGCGCCGGTCGACCTCGAGCTCGAACTCGACCCGGTCGCCTTCGTTGAGCGAGCTGAGCCCCGCGCGTTCGACCGCCGAGATGTGCACGAACGCGTCGGGCTGGCCGTCGTCGCGGCTGATGAAGCCGAAGCCCTTCATGGCGTTGAAGAACTTGACCGTGCCCTGGGCCTTCTCGCCGGTGAGCTGTCGCTGCGGGCCGCCGGCGCCGCCGCGCGGACCGTCGCGGTCGTCGCGCGGCGCCCGCTCCGTCACCGGGAGCGGTTCGCCCTCGATCCGGAGGTTGGTCGCCGAGATGCGGCCGCCGCGATCCACCAAAGTGAACTCGAGCGGCTGGCCTTCGGCGAGGCCGGTGAGGCCCGCCTGCTCGACCGCCGAGATGTGGACGAACACGTCCTCGCCGCCATCGTCGCGGACGATGAAGCCGAAGCCCTTCTGCCCATTGAAGAATTTGACGACGCCCTTGGCCTCGCCGACGACCTGGGGGGGCATACCGCCGCCGCCACCGCCGCCGCCCCCGCCGCGGAACCCGCCGCCGCCACCACCGCCGAAGCGATCGCCGCCGCCGCCGCCGAAGCGATCGCCGCCGCCACCGTAGCCGCTGCCGCCACCGCCGCCGCGATAACCGCCGCCGCCGCCGCCGAAGCGGTCACCGCCGCCTCCGAACCTATCGCCGCCGCCGCTTGGCCCCGCGCTGTAGCTGTCCTCACCGAAACCGTCGCGCTTGTCTCTGCCGCGCCCGCCGCGCTCCCCGCGGCGCCCTCTGTCGAAACCCATGCCTTCAAATACTTTCCGCGCCCTACCCTGTTGAAAAAACCCCTGCGCGGGCCACGACGCAGCCGGTCCTCGGCGCGGAAACTCGGCGCACCGCTAGCCCCCATAGCGCAAAATTCCGCGCGCCGCGACTCCCTTTGCGAGAGCTACCGCGCCCGCTCAATGTTTGCGCGCTACCGCGTGGTGCACGGCGACGACAACCGCGCCGACGGCCAGGCCGACGAGGCCCGCGCCGGCCGCGCCGACGGCCCATTCGACGGCGCCCGCGAGCGCGGGAACCGCGTGGCCGGCGGCGGCCGCGACATCGTGGATGAGATGCGCGACCGCGCCGACGCCGAACTGTTCGAGGCCGTGGACGATGATGCCCCCGCCGACCCAGATCATCGCCGCGATGCCAACCGTCGAGAGCACCGCGAGCAGCTTCGGCATCGCGTGCACCAAGCCGCGGCCGAGGGCGCGCACGCCGCCGTTCCGGCGCTGCGCGAGGTGGAGCCCGACGTCGTCCATCTTCACGATCAGCGCCACGACGCCATAGACTCCGACGGTGATGACCACGGCGACGAGGGCGAGGATCGCGGCCCGCGCCGCGAACGGCTCGTCGGCGACTTCGGCGAGCGCGATTGCCATGATCTCGGCCGAGAGGATGAAGTCGGTCCGGATCGCGCCGGCGACCATCCTTTGCTCATGCTCGGCGCTGCCGAGCTCGGCTGCATCCTCGGCAAGGCTGTGCTTGCGCCCCGCTACCGCGTGCCACACCTTCTCGGCGCCCTCGAAGCAGAGATAGGCGCCGCCAAGCATCAGCAAAGGGGTGATCGCCCAGGGCAGCAGCGCGCTGAGCAGCAGGGCCACCGGAAGGATGATCAGAATCTTGTTCCGGATCGAGCCCTTGGCGATGCGGCCGATGATGGGCAGCTCGCGGTCCGGCGTGAAGCCGGTGACGTAACGGGGCGTGACCGCGGTATCGTCGACGACGACCCCGGCCGCCTTCACGCCGGCGCGACCGGCGGCCGCGCCGACATCGTCGATCGAGGCGGCGGCGAGCTTGGCGATGACGGCGATGTCGTCGAGGAGGGCGGCAAGTCCGGACGGCATGGCCGCCTGCCCTTGGCCGGGCCGGGCGCGGCGATCAAGCCCGCGCTCGCCCGCCTCCCTTTGACCTGGGCCGCCGTTACCTTATGGGCGCGGCCATGGACGAAATCAGCATTCTCATCGCCGACCCCGCCGCCTGGGCCGCGCTCGTTACCCTGATCGTGATGGAGGTCGTGCTCGGCATCGACAACCTCATCTTCATCTCGATCCTCTCGAACAAGCTGCCCCCGCACCAGCGCAGCAAGGCCAGGCGGACCGGCATCGCGCTCGCGTTGATCATGCGCCTCGTATTGCTCTCGACCATCGCCTGGCTGGTCGGCCTGACCGCGCCCGTCTTCGACCTCGGCATTGCCGGCGGGTCGGACGGACACGGCGGCACGGCCTTCGAGACCGCTTTCTCCTGGCGCGACCTGATCCTGATCGCCGGCGGCCTCTTCCTGGTCTGGAAGGCGACCAAGGAGATCCACCACAATGTCGATCCGACGCCGAACGAAGACCTGTTCGACACCGGCCGGACCGCGGCGATGAATTTCAGCGCGGCGATCGTCCAGATCCTGCTCCTCGACATCGTCTTCTCGATCGATTCGATCCTGACCGCGGTCGGGATGACCGAGCATCTGCCGATCATGGTCGTCGCCGTGGTCTTCGCGGTGCTGGTCATGCTCATTGCCGCCGATCCGCTGGCGAACTTCATCAACAGGAACCCGACGGTGGTGATGCTCGCTCTGGGCTTCCTGCTGATGATCGGCGCGGTGCTGATCGCCGACGGCTTCGGAGTCCACGTGCCCAAGGGCTATATCTATGCCGCCATGGCCTTTTCGGCTGGAGTGGAAATGCTCAACATCATGGCGCGCAAGCGCAAGCGGAGGCGCGCGGCGCAGGCGCAGGACTGACGCAAGCATTGAGCCCGGCGCGTCCCCGGCCTATCTCGGAGCCACGATGACCGTATATTTCCATGAAGAGGACCTGCCGGAAGGCGCGCTCGCCGACGGTGACGTCGCCGTCGACACCGAGACGATGGGCCTGCAACTCGGCCGCGACCGGCTCTGCGTCGTCCAGATCGCCGACGGCGGCGGCGACGAGCATCTCGTCCGCTTCAACCCCGGCAGCGACTATGCGGCACCCCGGCTCAAGGCGGTGCTCACCGATCCGGCGCGGCTCAAGCTCTACCATTTCGCCCGCTTCGACCTGGCCTCGATCCGCGCCTATCTCGGCATCGTCGCGGCGCCGGTCTATTGCACCAAGACCGCCTCGCGCCTGATCCGCACCTATACCGACCGCCACGGCCTCAAGGAGCTGATCAAGGAGCTGCTCGGCCAGGACATTTCCAAGCAGCAGCAGAGCTCCGACTGGGGCGCCCCCGAGCTCTCCGACGCGCAGAAGGACTATGCCGCCTCCGACGTGCGCTACCTCCATCAGCTCAAGGAGAAGCTTGACGAGCGCCTGATCCGCGAGGGCCGGATGCCGCTGGCGCAGGCCTGCTTCGATTTCCTTCCGCACCGCGCCATGCTCGACCTCGCCGGCTGGGCCGAGCAGGACATCTTCGCCCATGTCTGAGGCCGCGCTCCCCGCCCGCGCGCCGAGCCGCGGCGGCAATGCCTGGGCGAGGCCCGGAAGCTTCCACGATCATCTGATCGGTTTCCTGAAGATCATGCTTCCGGCCGCCGTCGGCGTGCTGCTCGCCTATCTCGCGCTGGCGCCCCTCTCCAAGGGGCCGGAGATCAGTTTCCTGCTCGACAAGAACAAGGTCGAGACCGCGTCCGAGCATATGCGAGTCCAGGCGGCGCAATATCGCGGCCAGGACAGCTTCGGCCGGCCGTTCCTGCTCAGCGCCCGCTCCGCCGTGCAGGCGACGGCGCAGGATCCGGTCGTCGACATATCGGACATCGCCGCGCAGATGGGCCTCGAAAGCGGGCCGGCGCGGATCGAGGCGGACCGCGCCCGCTACGACATGTCGACGCAGCAGGTCGACGTCGCCGGACCGATCCGGGTCACCGCCGCCGACGGCTACCGGCTCGATACCCGCGACGTGCTCGTCGACCTCAACAACCGCAGCCTGCAGAGCCGCGGGCCGGTCGACGGGCGGATGCCGCTCGGCAGCTTCAGCGCGAGCCGATTCCGCGCCGATCTCGGCACCCGCACCGTCGTTCTCGACGGCCGCGCGCGGCTCCACATCGTCCAGGGCGGCCTCCGGTGAAGGCGCTGAGGATCCTCGCCGTCGCCGCGCTCGCAGGCGCGCTCACGCCAGCACTCGGCCAGGAACCGGCCTCCTCGCTCCAGGGCCACGACACCGACGCGCCGGTCGACGTCGCCGCCGACCGGATCGAGGTTCAGGACCGTGCCGACCGCGCCATCTTCACCGGCAACGTCGTCGTCCGCCAGGCCGCGCTCCAGCTCGAAGCGGCGCGGATCACGGTCGCCTACGCCAGTACGGGGGGCATCCAGATCGAGCGCATCGACGCCAGCGGCGGCGTGTTCCTGAGGAGCCCGACCGAGACCGCGCGCGGCCAGTATGCGATCTACGACATCGACCGGCGGCTGATCACCCTGCTCGGCGGCGTCACCCTCACCCGCGGCGCGAGCCATGTCAGCGGCGGCCGGCTGGTGCTCGACCTCGACAGCGGCCGCGCGGTGATGGACGGCGGCGGGCCGCCGGCGCCCGACGTGCCCGGGACCGCGACGAGCCGGACCGGCCGCGTCACCGGCACCTTCACGGTTCCGCGCCGCGCCGGCAGCCCGGCGCAATAAGCGCGTCGCACGTCCGGCTCGGCACGCCGCATAAGCGGCTATGCAGGAATCTTGCCAGTTGAGGAAAAGGCCTTGTTCGCCTAAGCGGGACAAGGGGATAGGGGCGTTATGAACGAAGCGGCTGCGATCGAAAGGACCGACCAGAGCGCGACCGGTGCCGTCGTCGAGCGCGGCCTTGCGGTCGTCTCGATCGCCAAGTCCTACGACCGCAAGGTCGTGCTCCACGACGTCTCGCTGGGCGTCGAGCGGGGCGAGGTCGTCGCCTTGCTCGGCCCGAACGGGGCCGGCAAGACGACCTGCTTCTATTCGGTAATGGGCCTCGTGAAGCCGGACAGCGGCCGCATCCTCCTCGAAGGCCAGGACATCACCCGGCTGCCCATGTACCGCCGCGCCATCCTCGGCCTCGGCTATCTCCCGCAGGAGACGTCGATCTTCCGCGGCCTCACTGTCGCCCAGAACATCTCGGCCGTGCTCGAAGTGGCGGTGCGCGACAAGGCGGCGCGGCGCGAGCGGCTCGAGCAATTGCTCGGCGAGTTCCACATCGGCCATCTGCGCGATGCGCCGGCGATGGCGCTTTCGGGCGGCGAGCGGCGGCGCTGCGAGATCGCCCGCGCTCTGGCCGCAGACCCGTCGATCATGCTGCTCGACGAGCCCTTCGCCGGCATCGATCCGATTTCGATCTCCGATATCCGCGACCTCATCCAGCAGCTGAAGAAGCGCGACATCGGCGTCCTCATCACCGACCACAATGTCCGCGAGACCCTGGACATCGTCGACCGCGCCTACATCATCTACGGCGGCGAGGTGCTGTTCACCGGCAGCCCGGCCGACCTCGTGCGCGACGAAAGGGTCCGCCGCCTCTATCTCGGCGAAAGCTTCGAGCTGTGATGCACGCTCCGCCGTCATTGCGAGGAGCGAAGCGAGGAAGCAATCCAGCGGGCGTCGGATGCTGCTCTGGATTGCTTCGCTTCGCTCGCAATGACGGGGCGGTGATGTAGCCATGTCGCTCGGGCCGCGCCTCGACCTCAGGCAGAGCCAGTCGCTGGTGATGACGCCGCAGCTGCAGCAGGCGATCCGCCTGCTCGCTTTGTCGAACCTCGAGGTCGAAGGCTTCATCGCCGAGGAGATCGACCGCAATCCCCTGCTCGAAAGCGGCGGCAGCGCCGACGACGGGCCGTCCGAGGCGGTCGATATCGACGCGGCCCCGCGCGACGAAGCGGCGACGGTCGACGAGCTGGTGATGACCGGCGACGGCATCGCCGACGCGCCGCTCGACGTGGATTTCGACAATGAGAATTTCCACCAGGACAGCGCCAGCGATTCGATGCGCGGTCTCGACGGCAGCCTCGGCGTCGGCGGCGACCTCGGCTCGGGCGGCTCCGGATCGAGCGAGGGACCGGACTTCGACAGCTTCGCGGACTGCAGCGAAGCCTCGCTGCACGAGCATCTGGCGCGCCAGGCGGGCGAGCTTCTGTCGGGCACCGATCTTATCGTCGCCGGTCAGATCATCGACCAGATCGAGGAGACGGGCTATTTCCGCGGCCACCTGCTCGAGCTCGCCCAGCGGATCGGCGTGCCGCTCAAGGAGGTCGAGCGCGTCCTCGCGATCGTCCAGACCTTCGATCCAGCGGGAGTCGGCGCCCGCAGCCTCTCCGAGTGCCTCGCGCTGCAGGCCAAGGAGGCCGACCGCTACGACCCCGCGATGGCGCGGCTGATCGACAATCTCGATTATCTCGCCAAGGGCAATGTCGGCGCGCTGAAGCGGATCTGCGGGGTCGACGACGAAGACCTCCAGGACATGATCCGCGAGCTTCGCGCCTACGATCCCAAGCCCGGCTGCCGCTTCCTCAGGAGCGAAGGCGAGGACGCGGCCGTCGTGCCGGACGTGTTCGTCGCCCGCCGCGGCTTCGGCTGGGCGATCGAGCTCAACAACGCGACCCTGCCGCGTCTGCTGGTCAACCGCTCTTATTATACCGAGCTCGCCGGCGGCGCGCAGGACCGCAAGTCCAAGGCCTGGCTCTCTGAATGCCTGCAGAGCGCCAACTGGCTGATCAAGGCGCTCGACCAGCGCGCCCGCACCATCGTCAAGGTCGCGACCGAGATCGTGAAGCAGCAGGACGGCTTCTTCCGCCACGGCGTCGAGCATTTGCGGCCGCTGACCCTGCGCCAGGTCGCCGAGGAGATCGGCATGCACGAATCGACGGTGAGCCGGGTCACCTCGAACAAATATCTCTCCTGCGATCGCGGCCTCTACGAGCTCAAATATTTCTTCCGCAGCGGCATCCAGTCGAACGACGGCGGCGACGCGGTCTCGGCGGAGGCGGTGAAGAGCCATTTGCGCGGCCTGATCGCGGCCGAGGAGCCGGCCCACATCCTCTCCGACGACCAGCTCGTCGAGATGCTGCGCGCCAAGGGCTTCGACATCGCCCGGCGCACCGTCGCCAAATATCGCGAGGCGATCGGCATCGGCTCCTCGGTCCAGCGCCGCCGGCAGAAAGCGATCGGTTCCCGCGCGGCGTGAGCGGTCGCGCGAGCCCCGCGTTCAGCGCGCGGCCGCGAGCGCCGGCGCCGGGTAAATCGGGCTGAGCGCAGCCCAGATCGCGTCCGGATCGAGCACGCGCCAGCGGGCGTCGACATAATCGGGCGGAAGATTGGCCGGATCGACGAGCAGCACGTCGATCTCGACCTCCTGCCCGGTAGGACGCTGCAGCGGCACCCCTCCGAAACCTGTCGTGCTGAGCGTGCGGACCACGCCCCGCCGCGCGATGACGATCAGGCCGCGGCGGCCGGTCTCGCGCGCCAGTTGGGCCGATCGCAGCAGGGCCAGCTCGTTCGCGATCGCGATCGAGCCGCGCGGGCTGGAAAAGCGGACCGTCCGGACCCCGGCGAGCGGGCCGCGGCGGGTGCGATAGCCGTCCTGCGCCGCGATTCGGAAGGCGCCGCCCGTGGGATCGTAATCCGGGAGCCGCTGGCGCGACTCCGGCTCAGGCAAATGCTCCAGCAGCTCGCGGGGCCCGAAGGCCATGATCTGCGCGATGCTGGCGTAAATCCGTTCCCGCAGGGAGCTTACGACCGACCTCACTTCATCGCCCATGGCGGGCCGGGCATGGCCGATCTGCTCCAGAAGCGCGATCGCCGCGGTGTCGGACGGTATCCGCTCGCGCCGCATTTCGGCCAGCACCTCGTCGATCCGGCCGTCATTGGCGAGCCGCCGCAACCGGATGTGACGCTCCCAGACCGCGAGTCCTGTAGTGGCCTCCTCGCGGCGCCGATCGATCGCCGCGTGCCTCTGCCGCTGTTGCCGGCCCGGACGCCGGCCGTCGGGACGGACCGGGGGCGCGAGCGCCGCCTCGAGATCGGCCCTCGCCGCCGCGAGCGCCGCATCCGCCGCGGCCGCGTCACCCTGAGCCTCCAGCGCATAAGCGTGGCTGCCGTCGAGCCACGCTCGCATCGTCACCTGCTCCGCCGCGAGGTCGTGAATGCCGACGATCTCATAGCCGCCGCGGGCGCGCGGCATCGACATCACGATCTGCGGATGAAGACCGACCGCATCTGCATATTCGCCGCGCATGATCGCCAGCGCGTAGAGGCTGGTGATCATGTTCGGATCGACGGCGGCAAGGGCGCGGACCCGCGCGACATACGCCGCCCAGTCGTGGGTCGCGTCGAAGTGCAGCCGCGCCGCGGCATAAGCGAGCGCCGGCTCGAACGGCCGATCGGCGACCACGCCGCTGCCGATCGCGGCCGCCTCATCGGCGCGACCCGACTTGAGCAGGGCGAAGGCCCGCGTCAGGCGGAGAAAGGCCGAAGCTCCGGGCGATCAGCGCGTCGCCGCCGGCCGCTTCTCTCTCCGCCAGATCGAGGTCCTCGAGTGCAGCGCGCGCGTCCTCGACGGCGAGCCGGTGCAGCGCGCGCGCATGGAGGAGGCTGGCCCGTCGGATCCTCTCGACGGGAAGCAGCCGCGGGTCGGCCAGGGCCGCGGTGCAGCTTTCGACACCCGCCGGCCCGAGCTGCGGCACCTCGCGGCGCAATTCCCTGCTCGACCGCGCGTTGCTGAAGATGTTGATGCCGCCCGCGCCGTGAGTCATGGCGTCGCCGCCTTGCGTCGGGACGCCGTAGCCGTCGCAGCGCAGAAAATCGCTCGGACTGCCCTGGGCGCCGGCCCGTGCGCCGCACGCCGCCGCCAGCGCCGCTGCTGCGGCGAGATAAAAAGTCCGCTTCATGAAAAAATGCCCCTTCCCCTGCCCCCAAGCTAGCCGCGGCGCGGGGCGCGTCAACCGGTTTTCTCCGCGTAATGAAGCGGTTGCCGCTGCCGCGCAGCGGCCGCACGCCGATGGCGCGCAACGTTGCCGCCGCCGGTCCGTTGTCGCCGTGCAGGACTGGAGGAATGGGAAATGACCGACGACAAGAAGAAGGGCGACTTCAACAAGGGCGGCAAGGACGATGTCGGCGGCAACCAGAAGCAGCGCGAGGACCGCAACGAGGCGAGCCGCACCGGTGGTCAGAACAGCGGCTCGGGCGGGCGCCGCTGAGACGATGCGCGTTCTGACCGGCTTCGCCGCGGCGGCTCTGCTGCTCGCCGGCTGCCAGACGGCCTTCGTGGGACGCGCGCCGAGCGGGCGCTTTGCGCTGGTCGAGGTCGACGGCCGCCCCTTGCCCTACCGGGTCGATCCGGCGAGCCACTGTCCGGTCCGGATCGACGGCGGCCATTTCGATCTCGATTCGGTGGCGCGCCGGTTCGAGATGGTGCTGGAGCGGAGCGGCCCCTGCGCCGGCCTCGCCGCGGACACGGTCGCGCGCGGCAGCTACTTGCGGCGCGGCGGGCGGCTGGATCTGGAGGTTGAGGCGCCCGGCGCGGCGCGGAGGGAACTGGTCGCGAGCGAAAGCGGAGGAAGCGTCTCGCTTTCCTACGACCGCCTGCGCCTGCGCTTCAGGCAGGCGGCGCGGCCGCGCTGAGAAAGGTCGCCGCCCCCGCCGTGGTGGGGACCGGGTCGAAAGCGGGGGCGACTAGCTCGAAAGGTCAGGCGCGGAACGGCGCCTCGACCGCGCTCTGGGCGCTGTAGTCCAGCACCGCGACGGTGCCGCTGAACAGGCTGAGGCTGCAGCCGAAGGCGGCTGCGACGGTCAGGAACATGCTGAAGCTCGCTTTGCGATTGGTGGCCATTTCGATTCTCCCTGGAACGGTTCGGTGATTGCTTGATGGGGCGGTTATGCTCTCCCCCTGTTTCGCGCCGATGCCGTGGCCGGGACTTTATTGTTTCAGTTGTTTCAGTGGTTCCGGACGCTATCATGGCGGCGAAGGGGCTGGGTGAATGGGGTCGTCGGAACCGGATTTTCCGTGCGCGGTGACGGACGTGATCCGCTCGTCGCTCAATCCGATGATGGTAGTCGACGAGCGCGGCCGGATCAGCGAGTGGAACGCGGCAGCGGAGCGTGCTTTCGGCGACGGCCGGGAGACGATGGTCGGCGGGGTCGCCAGCGACCGCATCGCCGCGAACGACCAATGGCCGCAGGACCGCGCGAAGATTCGCGGCTTCTTCACTTCGCGCGCGCCCGGCGAGGGGGCAGTCCAGGCGCGGATCGACTGGATCCGCTCCGACGGCGGCCGGGTGCCGATCGAGGCGACGATCACCGAAGTGAAGCTCGAAGGCCGCAGCCGCTTCATTTGCGGCATGCGCGACCTCTCCGAAGAACAGCATGCCGACGAGGAGCTCAGGGACTCGCGCCGTCAGCTCGAGCTGGCCGTCGAGGGCGCCAAGCTCGGCACCTGGACATTCGACCTCGCCACCGGCCGGACCTGGTATTCGGAACGCTCGAAGCAGATGTACGGCCTGCCGCCGGACACGCTGATCGACGCCGCCGCGATCAGGGCCGCGGTCCACCCCGACGACTGGGCGGAGGTGGCAGAGCCCTATCTTCACGGCTTCACCGAGGACAGGGTCGAGATCGAATATCGAGTCGTCTGCCCCGATGGCTCCACCCGCTGGATCTACTCGCTGGGCGCGCTCGCCCGCGACCGCGACGGAGTCGCGCGCACCGTCAACGGCATCCATCTCGACATCACCGAGCGCAAGCGGGCCGAGGAGGAGCTCGGCCAAGCCCGGCTGCATCTCGAAATGGCGGTGGACGGCGCCGGCCTCGGCGTCTGGCGGCTCGACCCGCGCACCGGAGAGGCCTGGTATTCCGACCGCTCGCGCAACCTCTGGGGGGTCGGCGACGAGCTCCATATGAACCCCGAATCGATGTGGTCGCACGTCCATCCCGACGACCGCGACAAGGTGCTCGAGCCGTTCCGCAAGGGCTTTCCCGAGGATCGCATCGACATGGAGCACCGGGTGCTCTGGCCGAGCGGAGAGGTGCGCTGGGTGCACTCGATCGGCACCGCCCGGCGCGACGCCGCCGGCGCGGTGACGAGCATCACGGGCATCCATCTCGACGTCACCGACCGCAAGGTAGCCGAGAACGATCTCGCCCGCTCGCTGGAAGCACTCCACCAGTCCGAGAAGCTCGCCGCTCTCGGCTCTCTCCTCGCCGGGGTCAGCCATGAGCTCAACAATCCCCTCGCGGCGATCGTCGGCCAGGCCGAAATGCTGGAGGAGGATTCGCGCGGCACGGCGCTCGAGGCGCGGGCGAAGAAGATCAGCGCCGCCGCCGACCGCTGCGCCCGCATCGTCCAGACCTTCCTCGCCATGGCCCGCCGCCGTGCGCCGGACCGGGTTGCGACCGATCCCAACAGCCTGGTCGCGGACGCGCTCCAGATCACCGAATATCCGCTGCGCACCGCCGGGGTTGCAGTCGTCTCGGACTGCGACCCGCATGTGCCCGCGGTCGAGGCCGACCGCGACCAGCTCCACCAGGTGCTGGTCAACCTCATCATCAACGCCCAGCAGGCCCTGGAAGCGGCCGACATGCTCGACAAGAGAGTGTGCGTCCGCACCGGGATCACCGACGCCGGCACCGTCGCGATCGACGTCATCGACAACGGCCCCGGCGTGCCCCCCGATGTCCTCGGCCGTATCTTCGAGCCTTTCTTCACCACCAAGCCGCAAGGCTCGGGCACCGGCGTCGGCCTCTCCTTCTCGCACGGCATCGTGACCGCCCATGGCGGCACGCTGACATTGCTGCCCAGCGAGCGCGGCGCCACCTTCCGGATCGAGCTTCCCGCGGCTTCGCCGGCCTCGGTCGAGATCGCGGCGGAGCCGCCATCGGCACCGTCCCCGATCGCGCCGGTCCGCCGCAAGGCCCTCGTCGTCGATGACGAGGCCGACATCGCCGACACCATCCGAGAGTTGCTGGAGCGGGAAGGCTTCGACGTCGCCGTCGCCTCGGACGGGGCGGCCGCCCTGATGGCGCTCGACCGCGGCGATTACGACATCGTCCTTTCGGATTTGCGCATGCCCGGCGTCAACGGCCCCGAAATGTACGAGCGGCTCGCCGAGACCCGGCCGCATCTGCTGTCGCGGATCGGCTTCGTCACCGGCGACACATTGGGCTCGTCGATGGATTCGTTCCTGCGCGAAAGCGGGCGGCCGGTCCTCGAAAAGCCGTTCACCCGGGCCGGCGTGCGCTGCCTCGTCCAGGCGCTGATCGAGGCATGAGCGGCGGCGCCCATATCGTCGTGGTCGACGACGACGAGGACGTCCGCTCGACGGTCGCCGAATATCTGACGCGCAACGGCTTCGCCGTGACCGAATGCGACGGCGGCGACGCCCTGCGCTGCGTGATGGCGGCGCGTCCGATCGACCTCGCCTTGCTCGACATCAACATGCCCGGCGACGACGGCCTCACCCTCGCGCGCGAGATCCGCGGATCGGGCGATGCCGGCATCATCATGCTCACCGCGAAATCGGACGACATCGACCGGATCGTCGGCCTCGAGATCGGCGCCGACGATTACGTCACCAAGCCGTTCAACCCGCGCGAGCTGCTGGCCCGGATCAAGGCTGTGCTGCGCCGCGCCCGCGTCTCGGCCGGCGGCGAGGCGCCGGCGACGATGGGCCGCGAGGTCCAGATGGGCACCTGCCGGCTCAATCTCGACAGCCGCAAGCTCTACCGCGCCGACGGCAGCGAGATGCCGCTGACCGCGATGGAGTTCGATCTGCTCGCCACCTTCGCCGCCCATCCCGGCCGCGTGCTCAGCCGCGATCAATTGCTCGACCTCGCGCACAACAAGGAGATCGAGCCCTTCGACCGCTCGATCGACATCCGGGTCACCCGCATCCGCCGCAAGATCGAGGCCGACCCGGCCAAGCCCCAGGCGATCAAGACGGTGCGCGGCGCAGGCTACGTCTACGCGCCCGGAGGCACGACCGCGGGCTGACCGCGACACGTCATCCCGAAGGCCGGGATCCCAGCGAGAGTAGGCAGAGGCGTCAATGGAGCGCTCCACGAACGCCGGCGCCCTTCACCCCCCGAGATCCCGGCCTTCGCCGGGACGACGATCTAGGCTCAGTCCCCGAACGCCGCCTTCAGCTCGTCGAGCCAGGGCCTCGCCGTGCCGTCGCTCGGGGCGCGCCAGTCGCCTCTCGGGCTCAATGCGCCGCCGCTCGAGACCTTGGGAGAGTTGGGGATGGCGGTACGCTTGAACTGGCTGATCTGGAAGAAGCGGTAGAGGAAGGTCTCCAGCCATTTGCGGATCGTCGCGAGGTCGTATTCGCGCTTGAGGGCATCGGGATAGCCGACCGGCCACAGACCGGCCTCCGCGTCCCGCCACGCCTGCCAGGCGAGGAAGGCGACCTTGGACGGCGGCTGGCCGGAGCGCAGGATGTGGTAGAGGAAGAAATCGTGCAGCTCGTAGGGGCCGATCGTGCCCTCGGTCGACTGCATTTCGCCCTGGTCGTCGGCCGGGATCAGCTCGGGTGAGATCTTGGTGGCGAGGATCGCCTCGAGGATGCGGTCGGTCTCGGCGTCGAACTGGCCGGTCTTGACCGCCCAGCGGATGAGATACTGGATCAGCGTCTTGGGGACGCCGGCATTGACCCCGTAATGGCTCATCTGGTCGCCGACGCCGTAGGTCGACCAGCCGAGGGCCACTTCGCTGAGATTGCCGGTGCCGACGACGAAGCCGCGCCGCTGGTTGGCGAGGCGGAACAGATAATCGGTCCTGAGCCCCGCCTGCACATTCTCGAAAGTGATGTCGTAGACCGCCTCGCCCCGCGCGAACGGGTGGTCCATGTCCCCCAGCATCTGCATCGCCGCCGGCTTGATGTCGATCTCCTCGCCGACGATGCCGAGCGCCTTCATCAGCGCCCAGGCATTGCCCTTCGTCGTCTCGCCGGTCGCGAAGCCCGGCATGGTGAAGCCGAGGATGGTCGAGCGCGGGATCTCGAGGAAGTCGCACATCTTCGCCGCGACGATCAGCGCGTGGGTTGAGTCCAGTCCGCCCGATACGCCGATGACGAGGTGGCTGCCGCTCGTCGCCTGGAAGCGGCGTGCGAGCCCCTGCACCTGGATGTTGAACGCCTCGTAGCAATCCGAATCGAGCTGCTCCGGGCGGTTGGGCACGTAAGGAAAGCGGCGCAGCTTCCGGCGGAAGCCGATGTCGGCGAAGCCCGGCTTATGCTCGAAATGGATGCGCCGTGCGGTCTTCTCGGGATGGCCGGCGGCGACGGCATTGTCGTTGAACGTCGGCATCCGCATCCGCTCCAGCCTGAGGCGCTGGACGTCGATGTCGGCGATGCAGAGCTCGGGCTCGCGGTCGAAGCGGTTCGAATCGCAGAGCAATTCGCCCATCTCGTAGATCGAGCCCTGGCCGTCCCAGGCGAGGTCGGTGGTGCTCTCGCCCGGTCCCGAGGCGGCGTAGACGTAGGCGGCGCAGCAGCGCGAGGATTGCGAGGCGCAGAGCAATTTGCGCTCGTCGGCCTTGCCGATGGTGATGTTCGAGGCCGAGAGGTTGCACAGGATCAGCGCGCCGGAGAGCGCTCCGACGGTGGAGGGCGGCTGCGGCGCCCAATAATCCTCGCAGATCTCGACGTGGAAGATGAAGTCGGAAAGGTCCTCGGCGGCGAAGATCAGGTCCGTCCCGAACGGGACGATCTCGTCCGCGACCGCGATGTCGATGCCGTTCAGCCCGATGCCGCTGACGAACCAGCGCTTCTCATAATATTCGCGGTAATTGGGGAGGAAGCTTTTCGGCACGACGCCGAGGATCCGGCCGCGCGAGACGATGACGGCGCAGTTGTAAAGCCGCCCGTTCCGGCGGAGCGGCGCGCCGACGACCAGCACCGGCGACAGCTTTGCGGTGGCTTCGCGGAAACGGGCGATCCCATCCTCGACCGCGTCGAGAAAGGCTTCCTGCAGGAACAAATCGTCGACCGCGTAGGAGGAGATGTTGAGCTCGGGATAGACGAGCAGGTCGACGCCCTTTTCATGCGCCTCCTGCGCCAGCGCGATCGCCTGGTCGACGTTGAAGGTCACGTCGCCGGCCGAGCCGACCGGGCTCGCCGCCGAGACCCGGACGAAGCCGTGGCGGTGGATCGCCTCGAACGGCGGCTTCTTGGCGGCCATCACAGCATCTCCGTCATCATCTCGATCGCGGTCTTCATGCACTTGACCCGGGTCGCGCCGCGGCCGCCGGGTCCGAAGCGCTCCTCGCGGTGCAGCGTCTTCCGGCCGGCGCGGGCGCAGGCGAAATGGACGAGGCCCGGCTCGCTGCCGGCGTCGGCGAAGCCAGTGATCGCCAGCGCGACATTGGCGCGCGAGCGCTCCAGCGCGCCCTCCGCCATGGCGACGGCGACCTCCTTCGTCACGGCATTGTTCGGCAGGATCACGTCCATCGGAATGCCGAGCATCTCGCACTTCGCCTCGTAGGAATAAGTGACGAAGCCGCGATCGAACGTGTGCGCGACGCCCTGCACGTCGGTCAGCAGCGAAGCGAGCATGCCGCCGGTGCAGCTTTCCGCGGTGGCGAGCTTGAGCCCGCGCTCATGCGCCTTGGAAAGCAGCCGCCGCGCCGCCTCCTCGGTGTCGTGCGGCAGGATCGGCGAGAGAGTCTCGGTATCGTTCAAAATCAGGTCCTTGCCGGTGCGGCCAAGGAACCGGTCCCTAGCGCCGAATGTTCCAGAGGCCAAACGAGGAGGCTCCAATGAGCGAAGACAGGCAAAACGCGATCCAGCTGCTCACCGAAGACCACCGCCGGGTCGAGGCGCTGTTCGAAAAGTTCGAGAAAGCGAGCGGCGGCAAGGCGAAGGAGACGATAGCGCGCGAGATATGCGCCGAGCTGGTGATCCACACGTCGCTCGAGGAAGAGGTCTTCTATCCGGCACTGCGCGGCAAGATCAGCGACGATGATCTCGACGAGGCAATGGTCGAGCATGACAGCGCGAAGATACTGATCGGCGAGATTCAGCAGGGCACGCCGGACGAGGATTTCTACGACGCGAAGGTCAAGGTGCTCAAGGAGCAGATCGAGCACCATGTGAAAGAGGAAGAGCGCCAGTCCGGCAACATCTTCACGCAGGCGCGCCGGGCGGACGTCGACCTGGATGCGCTGGGAGAGGAGATGGCACGGCTAAAGTCGGAGCTGCTGGCTTTCGCCAAAAGCGGCGATCTGCCGGAGATCGAGACCCCGACGATGCAGCACGAGGGAGCCTGAGCGATGGCGGGCTGGGGCCGGAGCACGGTCTGGATCGCCGCCGCCACCGCCGCGGCGGCGGGGCTGGTCGCCGTCGTCGCCAGCCGGCGCTGGTTCGGCCGTGACGACGACGACGAGGTCTATGCGCCGGCCTTGAGCCGCGGCTCGCGCGCGGCGGGCGCCTATGGCAGCTCGGGCGCCGCGCGTCAGGCGGGGCCGGACGCGATGCGCGACCCGCCGCGCAGCTGGTCCAAGGTGGACGAGGCTTCGGACGAGAGCTTCCCGGCGAGCGATCCGCCTGCCTTCGCGCCCCACGTCGACTGATCCGTTCATCGCGGCGAAAGCGGCGGCGGCCGACCCTCGCCCGAACGGTGGGGAGACGGCGATGCGCAATTTCATTCTGGCTGTCGTCGCGGCGGCCGCATTGGTGGGCTGCACGGCGCGGATCGCCGAGGATTCGCTGCTTCACCCGATCCCCGGCGGCGCCATCGACGCGGCCGCCCTCCGCCAGGCGGCGCCGGCTTATGAGGCATCCGAGCATTGGATCGTTGCGCCGGACGGCGCCCGCCTCGCCGGCGTGCTGCTCCGCCAGCCCGGGGCCCGCGCGACGATCCTCTATTTCGGCGGCAACGGCTACACGATCGAGCGCTTCGGCGCGGCGACCGCAGGGGTGTTCGCGCCGCTGGGCGTCGACCTGCTGATCGTCGATCATCGCGGCTATGGGCGCAGCGAAGGCACGCCGGGCCTGGCGACCTTCGAGGGCGACGGGCTCGCTGCCTTCGACCATCTCACCGCGCGCGTCGGCGTCCCTCCCTCGCGCATCGTCGTCCACGGCCAATCGCTCGGCAGCTTTATCGCCGGCCACGTCGCCGCGACCCGGCCGACGGCCGGCGTCGTGCTCGAAAGCTCGGCGACGACGACCGAGGAGTGGGCCGACGCGAACCTGCGCGGGGCGGCGCGGATGTTCGTGCGGCTCGACATCGCCGAGGCGCTGCGCGGCCGCGGCAACCTCGCCAACATGCCCCGGATCGAGGAGCCGCTGCTGCTCCTCGCCGGCCAGCGCGACCGGACGACGCCGCCGCGGCTCTCGCGCGCGCTCTACGACGCATCGCCGCTGCCGCCGGGGCGCAAGACTCTTTTCGTGACGCCCGGCGCGGCGCACAGCGACGTCATGCTCCATCCTGAGACGATCGCCGCCTACAGAGCCTTTCTCGCCAGCATCTCGCCGTGAGAGGCGCGGCCCTCGCCGCCGTCCTCGCGCTCGCCGCATTGCTGCCGGGTTGCGGTGCCGACGCGCAGCAGGCGTCCGCGGCGTCGGTCCGCGCGCGGGTTCAGGCGGGGGAGGAGGTGCGGCTCGGCGGCGGAATCGTCGTCCGGCGCTACGGCTTTCGACACGGCGGCGGCGAGGTCGAGGCGGTGCTCACGCTCCCCGTGGGCGCCGGGCCGCATCCGGGGATCGTGCTGATCCCGGGCTATTCGCGCACCGCCTACGACATGCTGCCCGTCGCCGTTGCCATGGCGCGCGCAGGATTCGCGACCATGGCGGTGAGCCAGCCCGGCTTCGGCGGCTCGACCGGGCCGGCGGACTTCGTCGGCCCGAGAACTTTCGCAGCTCTGCTCGCGGCGACCGAGCGCTTCGCCGCCGAGCCGTTCGTCGACCGGACCCGGCTCGGCGTCTACGGCTATTCGCGCGGCGGGCTCGCGGCAGCGCAGCTCGCCTCGCGCACCGACCTCTTTCGCGCGGCCGTCTTCGGCGGCGGCATCTACGATTTCGCGGCCGCCTATGAGGAGGTCCCGCTCGGCATCCGCGCCAGCATGATCGCGGAGGCCGGCAACAGCGACGAAGCGATCCGCTTCCGCTCCCCGAACCACGACATGGCCGGGCTCGATGGTCCGGTCCTGATCGTCCACGGCGAGGCCGACGCCAATGCCCCGCCCGAGCAGGCGCGCGCCCTCGCCCGCCGCCTCACCGAGCTCGGCCGGGCGCACGAGCTGCTGCTCGTCCCGGCCGGCGAGCACGCCCTCGGCGCCTCGCAGATCGTCCCCCCGGCGATTGCCTTCTTCCGGCGGCATCTCAGTCGGACGCCATCCGGAACTGGGTCTATTCGGGGGTCAGGCAGTCCCCGTCATCCCGGCGAAGGCCGGGATCTCAGCGAGAATAGGCACGGACCAACGTCCAGGGCGCCCTCCACGAACGGCGGAAACCTCTCGTCCTGAGATCCCGGCCTTCCCCGGGATGACGCCCTCGGCCCATCGTGGCGGCACCTACTTCAGGAGGTAATGACCCGCTGTTCTTTGTTAGAAGACATGGACCCGATCCCGGTCGATCTCGGCCTGCATTCGCGGCTTGCGTGCCGGCTCTGTGAGCAGATCGACCTTGGCCTCCAGCATCTCCTCAAGTCGCTCCGCAATTTCATTATAGTGGAAGAGCCCGATCCTCCGGGACCGGTCCAATTCCGCGGCCAGGTCGATGTCCGACTGCGGTCCGGCCTCCCCGCGCGCCACCGAGCCGAACAGGGAGAGGCGGCTGACGCCCAGGCGGCGCAGCTCCGGCTCGTGCGCACGGAGGCGCTCAAGGATGGCCTCGCGATCCATTGCCTTCATCTAGTCGATGCCGCTCGTGTTTGCCACCGGGGCAGCCGTTCGGCGCGCTGGCGGAGCGGCACGCGGTCGTCTAGGAGGGCGCCGCCCGCCCCTGCCGAGGTCCCGATGTCCGTTTCGCTCTCGATCGTCGCGCCCTGCTACAATGAAGAAGGCTCGCTCGAGGAGCTGTACCGGCGCGCGGCGGCGGCGGCGGAGGGCCTGGCGGGGCGCTCGTTCGAGATCGTGCTGGTCAATGACGGGTCGCGCGACCGCAGCTGGGAGATCATGCAGGCGCTGGCGGCGCGCGACGAGCGGGTGGTGGCGATCAACCTGTCGCGCAACCACGGCCACCAGCTCGCGCTGACCGCCGGGCTCGACCTCTGCTCGGGCGAGCGCATCCTGATCATCGACGCCGACCTCCAGGACCCGCCCGAGCTGCTGCCGGCGATGGCCGCCGAGATGGAGCGGCAGGGCGCCGACGTCGTCTACGGCCTCAGGCGCGCGCGGGCCGGCGAGACCGCGTTCAAGCGCTCGACCGCCAAGCTCTTCTACCGCGGCCTCTCGCGGCTCGCGGAGATCGACATCCCCCGCGACACCGGCGACTTCCGGCTGATGAGCCGGCGGGCGCTGGACGCCTTGCTGAGCCTGCCCGAGCAGGCGCGCTTCATCCGCGGCATGGTCGCCTGGGTCGGCTTCCGTCAGGTGCCCCTGGTCTACGACCGTGCCGAGCGTCACGCGGGCACGACCAAATATTCGCTCGGCAAGATGGTGCGGTTCGCGCTCGACGCGGTCACCGGCTTTTCGACCGCGCCGCTGCGCTTCGCGAGCCATGCCGGCCTGTGGCTGGTGCTCGGCTCGTTCCTGCTGCTCGGCTACATCGCCTGGGGCTGGCTCAGCGGCAACGTCGCCGAAGGCTGGACGTCATTGATGCTGGTCGTCGTCGCCTTGGGCGCGGTGCAGATGTTCGTGCTCGGCCTGATCGGAGAATATCTCGGCCGGCTCTACATCGAGGCGAAGCGGCGGCCGCTCTACATCGTCTCCGACATTGCCGGCGAGGCGCACGGCCGGCCGCAGCTCGGGCATGTCGCGCCGCCGCTGATTGCGGATCAGGCCGCTCTCACCACCGCGGCGATCGACACGCCCGGCGAGAACGGCACGCGCCCGATCGCGTAGCGCTCCAGACCGAACACCGCCTGCAGCACTGCGTTCACGGGCCGCGGCGGCATCTTGTCGTCCGAATCCAGCTTGCCCGTCAGGCGCCCGATCTGCCGCCCCGTCACGGCGACCGGGAACAGGATCGAATTAAAATAGCCCACGAAGTCGGCGCGCAGGCCCGCCTCCCCGATCACCGCCCGCAGGCTGCGCTTGGTGTAG
>DASVVP010000012.1:0-6462 GCA_036386495.1 Allosphingosinicella sp. | reverse complement strand
CATTCGGGGGCGCGCGTGGCCGCACCGACGTGCCGCGCATCGTCGACTGGTACATGGACGGCCGCATAGAAATCGACCCCCTCATCACCCACACCATGAAGCTGGAAGACATCAACCGCGCCTTCGACCTGATGCACGCCGGCGAGAGCATCCGCAGCGTGGTCATTTATTAGAAGAGGGGAGCGAGTGAAGCAGGAAAGACCGTTCGGGCTGAGCTTGTCGAAGCCCCGGCCCTTCCCTTCTTCCTCAAGAAAGGCAGGCCTTTTCGACAAGCTCAGGCCGAACGGGGTGAGTGAATGACACTCAATACATTGTCGGTGACCCGGGCCCATGGCGGCACGCAGCATGTGGTGAAGCATGCCAGCCGGGCCACCGGCACGGACATGACCTTTTCCGTCTTCGTGCCCCCCCAGGCGGACGAGGGCGGGCGCTGCCCGGTCGTCTGGTACCTCTCCGGGCTCACATGCACGCACGCCAACGTCACGGAGAAAGGCGAATATCGCGCCGCCTGCGCGGAGCTCGGCCTGGTCTTCGTCGCGCCCGACACCAGCCCGCGCGGCGCCGACGTTCCCGACGATCCGGAATACGATTTCGGCCAGGGCGCCGGCTTCTACCTCGATGCGACCGAACCGCCCTACGACCGCCATTACCGGATGGAGACCTATATCGTCTCCGAGCTGCCCGAGCTCGTCGCTTCCGCCTTCCCGATCGACCTCTCGCGCCAGGCGATCAGCGGCCACTCGATGGGCGGCCACGGCGCCCTCACCCTGGCGCTCAGAAATCCTGGCCGCTACCGCGGCGTCTCCGCCTTCGCGCCGATCGTCGCGCCCTCGCGGGTTCCCTGGGGCGAGAAGGCGCTCGGCCGCTATCTCGGCCCCGACCGCGCCAGATGGCGCGCACACGACGCGGTCGCGCTGATCGAGGACGGCGCCCGCCTCCCTGATCTGCTCGTCGACCAGGGCGCGGCCGATCGCTTCCTCGATGAGCAGCTGCGCCCGGGCCTGCTCGACGACGCCTGCCGCGAGGCCGGGATCCCACTGACCTTCAGGATGCAGCCGGGCTACGACCACAGCTATTATTTCATCTCGACCTTCATGGCAGAGCATCTCCGCTGGCACGCGGAGCGGCTGCGCTAAGACATTGACACCAAGGGGAAAAATGGTGGGCGTGGCAAGGATTGAACTTGCGACCCCTGCGATGTCAACACAGTGCTCTACCACTGAGCTACACGCCCACTGCGCGTCCATGTAGCGAGCGCCCCCGCACCGCGCAACCCTCGCGCAGGCGCGTTCCGGGGGTCCGGCCCGATCGCGCGGGACGCTGCGACCGCCCTCCGCCGACCGGCTTCAGGAACCGCGCAGGCACCGGCGCGCCCTCGCCGCTACGGGCAGCCGCCAGGTCGTGTCGGGTCATGATCCAAGTTCCTGCAAAGTTTGTGTCTCTTGGGCGACACAAGTCGAAAATCTCGCCGGCGCGCCCTTGTGAATTCCCATAGGGCGCGTCATCTACCGCCCGTCCCGGGGGCATGTCCTCGGGGGGGAACCAAGTAAGAGGACATCAACAGAATGAATAACAAATTGATGGCTGCCGCCGCTGCGGCAGCCTTTGTCATGATTCCGACCGCCGCGCAGGCGCAGGACGAGGCGGCCGCGCCCACCGGCGCCCAGCCCTATGTCGGCTTCCAGGTCGGCTATCATGACCTCGGCGTTCCCAGCGACGCCGCCCCGCCGCTCGAGATCGACGACAGCGCCTTGATCTACGGCGGCTATGCCGGCGTCGACTTCGGCTCGAACATCGTCTTCGGCGTAGAGGGCAATTATAATTTCGGAAACGGTCCGATCGATTCCGAATATGGCGTCGCTGCCCGCGTCGGCATGCGTGCCGACAACGGCACGATCATCTTCGCGCGCGGCGGCTACCAGTGGGTCAATCTGGACCTCGAAGGCCTCACCGGCGTCGCCAACCCGCCGGCCGGCATCGACGACACGGTCGACGACTGGCTGGTCGGCGTCGGAGCGGACATCGCGACCGGCGGCAGCGCCCGGATCCGCATCGCCGTCGACACGATCACGTTCGATTCGGTGCGTCCGACGATCGGCTTCAACTTCGCCTTCTAAGCCAGGGCATTGGGGGGCGGCCGGCCACGCGACGGCCGCCCCTTTTCCCACGCGACCGCGCCTTGCCGGTCCTCGCCCGCCGCCGCTAAGGCCCCGGGGGTGTCACGCTTCTCCTTCTCCATCTCTGCCACGGACGGCGCTGCGCGCGCCGGTACGATCTCGATGGCCCGCGGCGAGATCAGGACTCCGGCCTTCATGCCGGTCGGTACCGCCGCCACCGTCAAGGCGATGAAGCCGGCGGACGTCCGCGCATCGGGGGCGGACATCATCCTCGGCAACACCTATCACCTCATGCTCCGTCCGGGCGCCGAACGGGTGGCCAGGCTCGGTGGCCTCCACGCCTTCATGGGCTGGGAGCGGACGATCCTCACCGATAGCGGCGGCTATCAGGTGATGAGCCTCTCCGAACGCGCGAGGGTGAGCGAAGAGGGCGTCACCTTCGCCAGCCATCTCGACGGCAGCCGCCACATGCTGAGCCCCGAGCGCTCGATCGAGATCCAGCGCCTGCTCGGTTCGGACATCGTCATGGCCTTCGACCAGTTGGTGCCGACGACCGCGACGCGCGACGAGCAGGCGGCGGCGATGGAGCGCTCCATGCGCTGGGCGAGGCGCTCGCGCGAGGCCTTCGACGGCGGCGGCGAGCACGCCGAACGCGCGGCCCTGTTCGGCATCCAGCAAGGCGCGCTCGACGAAAGGCTGCGCAACGATTCTGCCGATGCCCTCATCGGGATCGGCTTCGACGGCTATGCGGTCGGCGGCCTCGCCGTCGGCGAGGGGCAGGAGGCGATGCTGGCCTGCCTTGATTTCGCGCCCGGTCAGCTCCCGGCCGACAAGCCGCGCTACCTGATGGGCGTGGGCAAGCCCGACGACATCGTCGGCGCGGTCGAGCGCGGCATCGACATGTTCGACTGCGTGTTGCCGACGCGCTCCGGGCGCACGGGCCAGGCCTTCACGTCCACGGGTCCGATCAACATCCGCAACGCGCGCTTCGCGGAGGACCAGGGCGCGCTCGATCCCGCCTGCGCCTGCCCGGTCTGCGCGACCTGGAGCCGCGCCTATCTCCACCACCTCGTCCGCTCAGGGGAAATCCTCGGCGCGATGCTGATGACCGAGCATAATCTCTGCTTCTATCAGCGGCTGATGCAGGAATTGCGCGAAGCGATCGCCGGAGCACGGCTGGAGCCCTATGCACGCGAGTTCCGGAGGCTCTATCGAAACGGTTCCTGAGCCGGACCGATTGCGGTTCGGTGCAGGGCGGCCTATCGTGACGCTTCCGTAACGGGGGACTCGGAGATGGCGATCACGCGTCGCGCGGCGCTCGGACAGATCACCGCGGGAGCCGGCCTGCTGGCGACGGGAGCCTCAGCGCAAACCGCTCACCGGACGCCGACGCCTTTCCAGATCGTCGGTCCCTTCTATCCGTTGCGGCGTCCGGCCGATGCCGACGCCGATCTCACCATGATTTCCGGCCACCCGGAGCGCGCGGCCGGCCGGCCGATCGAGCTGACCGGACGGGTCCTGACGCCGCGCGGCCAGCCGGTCGCGAACGCAATGATGGATGTCTGGCAGGCCAATGCCGCCGGGCGTTACGCTCATGCGAGCGACACCAGCGGCCTCGCCCTCGACGACGATTTCCAAGGCTTCGGCAGGCTCTGGACCGACGCCGAGGGCCGCTACCGCGTGCTGACGGTGCGGCCGGGCGCCTATCCGATCGGCGGCGACGGCAGCCCGATGCGCACGCCCCACATCCATTTCGAGGTAAGCGGACGAATCGACCGGCTCACGACTCAGATGTATTTTCCCGGCGAGGCGTTGAACCGCACCGATATCCTGTTGCGCGATCAGCCGGGCGCGGAAGCCCTGATAGCGCGAGCCCTGGAGGCGGGCGCAGACGGCCTGACGCGCTACGCCTGGGACATCATCCTCGCCAGCGGCTGAGATCAGCCGCCGAAGCCGTGTCCGAGGAAGCTCGGCACCGGCCCGTTCCAGCCGCCTTCGGCTTCCTCGACGGCGCTTTCCGGCGCGCGGCGGGGACGTTCGGCGCGCGGTTCGGGGCGCGGTTCCTCCCGGCGCGGGGCCTCGGCGCGCGGCTGTTCACGGCGCGGTTCATCCGCCTTGGGCGCCGGGCTGCGAGCCCGTCCACCGCGAGGCCGCCGCTCGCGGCGCTCCGGGGCAGCCGCCCCGGCGGGCTCCGCGGGCGCTGCTTCGGGCGCCGGGGCGGGGTCGCCGCCCATCGGCATCAGCTTCGTGCCGGTCAGCTTCTGGATATTGTCGATCGCCTCCGCGTCGGCGCCGCCGACGAGCGTGATCGCGGTGCCGGTCTTGCCGGCGCGGCCGGTGCGGCCGATGCGGTGGATATAATCGTCGGGCTGCCATGGCACGTCGTAGTTGAAGACGTGGCTGACGCCCTTGATGTCGAGGCCGCGGGCGGCGACGTCCGAGGCGACCAGGATGTTGATCTCGCCGGCCTTGAAACGCTCGAGCTCCCGGATGCGCTCGGGCTGCTCCATGTCGCCGTGGATCGGGCCGGCCTTGAACCCGCCGCGCTGGAGGCTGGTGGTGAGCTCGCGCACCGTCGTCTTGCGGTTGCAGAAGACGAGCGCCGAGGTCACGTCCTCGCGGCGGAGCAGGTCGCCGAGCGCGTCGCGCTTCCTGCGCGAATCGACCTTGAGCATGCGCTGGTCGATCAGCAGGTTCGACGAGGCCGGACGCGAGACCTCGATCGTCTTCGGATTGGTGAGGAAGCGATCGGCGAGCTTCTTGATCGGTCCCGGCATCGTCGCCGAAAACAGCAAAGTCTGCCGGACGGCCGGAAGCTTGGTGCAGATCTCCTCGATGTCCGGGATGAAGCCCATGTCGAGCATCCGGTCGGCCTCGTCGATGACGAGTAGGCTGCAGCCGTTGAGCATGATCTTGCCGCGGCCGAACAGGTCCATCAGCCGCCCGGGCGTCGCAATCAACACGTCGACGCCCTTTTCCAGCTTCTTGATCTGGTCGGCCATGTTGGTGCCGCCGATCAGCAGCGCCATGTTCAATTTGTGATATTTTCCGTATTTCTCGAAATTCTCCGCCACCTGCATCGCGAGCTCGCGGGTCGGCTCGAGGATCAGCGAGCGCGGCATGCGGGCGCGGCTTCGGCCATGGCCGAGAATGTCGATCATCGGCAGCACGAAGGCGGCGGTCTTGCCGGTCCCGGTCTGGGCGATGCCGATCAGGTCGCGGTTCATCAGCACCGACGGGATCGCCTGGCTCTGGATCGGAGTCGGCTCGGCGTAGCCGGACTCGGTCACGGCGCGGAGCAATTCGTCTGAAAGGCCGAGATCGGCAAAAGTCATTGATAAATCCGGAAAAAACAGCGTGATTGCGACCGGCCGCCTCCACGTCCCGCGCGCGCTTGTGACGTGCGGGGCGCGCTTGTCAAGCCGATCAGGGCCGCTCGGCGGTGAGCGTGCGGAACTGGCCGATCCCGCACTGGCCCCCCATGCGCGAGCGGATCGAGTCGCGATCCGCGCAGATCCGCCCGTCCGGATTGCCGTTCACGTAGAAGCCGCGGTAGAAATCCAGGCCGGGGCAGCTGCTCTCGAGCTGGACGCGGATCCGGCTGTTGTCGCGCAGCACCAGGTCGACGCTGTTGCGCCCGAGGGCGGTCGCGCCGATCACCGATTGCGCCGAGACGCAGCGCGGGCCGCGGCCCTCGCGCCAACGGATCAGCGTCGAGCCGGCCGGCTGGGCCGGGCGCATATGCTGCGGCACGCGCAGGATGATCTGCTGGCGCACGCGCAACTGGGCATAGACGGTCCGCTCGCCGGCATTTTCCGGCTCCCCGCCGGCCGCCCCGGTAAGGACGAGCAGCAGCAATGCCGCATTGGCGAAGATCATGCCCCTGGCTCCATCGGGCGGCCTTCTCCCTCCTCGCTTGAACATGCGATTAATTTGCGCCGGGCGCCAGCGGCGGATATCCGCGCTGGCATGCCGAACCCGCCGTCCCAGGCCCTGCTCGACCGGCTGAGCGCCCTGCTCGGGCCCAAAGGCTTCACCGCCGATGCGGATGCCATGGAGCCGTGGCTGACCGACTGGCGCGGGCGCTATCGCGGCGCCGCCGCCGCCTTGCTGTCGCCGGCTGCGACGGAAGAGGTTGCCGGGATCGTCCGGCTCTGCGTGGCCGAGGGAGCCGCGATCGTTCCCCAGGGCGGCAACAGCTCGATGGTCGGCGGCGCCACGCCGGACGACAGCGGAGATGCGCTGCTGCTCTCCCTGCGGCGGATGAACCGGATCCGAAATCTGGACCCGGCGTCGAACCTCGCCGTCTGCGAGGCGGGGGTGGTGCTGGCGACGCTGCAGGAGG
>DASVVP010000011.1:0-10245 GCA_036386495.1 Allosphingosinicella sp. | reverse complement strand
TTTCCCACGCGTACGCGCACAGGGTGTCGAAGCGGCGCGGGGGCCGTCAAGCGGGCGTAAGGCCGTCCGGGATGCGACAGATCGGCGTCGTTCACAGGGGAATCCCGTCGCTTCCGTCACTTCCCGCTCTGGCCAGGATATCGTCGAACGCGGCCTGCATCGCGGTCGGCACGTCAAGGCGTTCGGCCATGCGGTCGAGCTGACCGAGCAAGCGCATGGCACCGGCGAGATCCTCCCGCTGGACATAGCCGATCAGCCGGCCGCGATAGTAACGCGGCACCAGGATCGTCTCGATCGTGCCGGGGATCGCCGCCGGCGAGCGCCGCGCGGCCTCGACCCGGCGCGCGAACTCGATCGCATTGTCCCACGCGCCGGCGAAGCTCTCCGCATCGGGCCGGCGGCGGATACGGTAGACGGACTGGCGCGTCATTCCCACCGCGTGCGCGGCCTCGCTGACGCTCGCCCCGCGGGCGAGGGAGACGATGAAGCGCAGCTGCTGCTTCACGCGAAAGCCGTTGTGCTGAACACGCAGCGCCACCGGAGTGAACCACAGAAATTCGGGCAGCGACATGATTCGGAACGTAATGCGAACGATATACCATGCGCAAGCTTGCCCGCCTCCAGCTCAGCCCCGGATGGCTCCTCCCCGTCGCATCGCGAGGGGGAGGGACCACCCGAAGGGTGGTGGAGGGGTAATTGTCGCAGGCCGAGCGATACCCCTCCACCATCTTCCGCATGGTCCCCCTCCCCCTGGAAAGCGCAGGCGTCTCCTAATCCTCCACGCTGAAATCGCGCGGGAGGGCGCAGCGGCCGTTCCGATAGTCGCCGACAGAGCGGATCACCTCGGAGTCTGCGGGCTCGATCCGGCGGCCGGAGATCAGGCTGTCGAGGACGCGGCGGACGAGCGTGTCGAGGCGGGTGACGAGGTAGCAGTCGACGGCCGGCTCGGCGTGGCGGTTCCCGATGCCGCTGTCGTCGGTCAGGAAGAGGTAGCGCGACTGGCTGAGCGCAGCCATGCCGCGCATCACGAACTCGGCGAGGTCGTCGATCCCCGAGGCCGCCACCGGCACGATGTGGATGCGCCGCGCCCGCGCCGCTTCCGCCACCGCCCAGGCGCGGGGCACGTTCGCGTCGTGGGGCGGCGCGTCGGCGACGAGCAGAATCGCGCGGACCGCGTCTGGCCGCCATTCCTGCGCCACCGCCCGCGCCAGCGCCTCGTCCATCGCCTCGGGAAGGTCGCCGCCGCCGTCCGAGCGCTGGGCGGCGAGCTGCTCACGCAGCCGCTCGACGTCGCCGGTGAAGGGGAAGGTGCGGGTGACATATTCGTCGCCCTGGTCGCGATAGACGACGAGGCCGACCCGGATGTCGAGCTCGCGGTGGCGCTCGCGCAGCGCGCCGACGATCGCCCGCAGCTCCGACTTCAGATAGTCGAGCTCGTCGTCCATGCTGCCGGTGGTATCGACGGCGAGGAAGAGGTCGAGCCGGGTGACCGCCCGCGCCGCGCCGGGGACGGTGACCCGGTGGCGCTGCGCCTCGCTGCGGCCGAGGACCCGGACGGGACGGCCCTCGCCGGCTGTTCGCCCGCCAGCCGAAACTCCGACCCGGACGCTGCTCCCCAGCCGGTCTATCGCGGGGAAGAAGACCGCGGTCCCGTCCGCCACCGTGTCCAGCGTCAGCCTATTGCCGTCGGCGCAGGTCAGGGTGACCGCGGCGAAGGGGACGGGCCTGCCCGCTTCGTCCTGCACCGCGACAGTGAAGACGCGGCGGGTGTCCAGCACCGGCACGCCTTTTCCGACCAGGCTGCCGCCGCTGCGCGCGACGTAGCGGGCGTAGAGCTCGGGATTGAGCAGATCGTCATGCTCGCCGGCGGTGAGCTGCCCCGATTGCGGCTCATCGACGCCGCCGCGGCGCCCGCCTTCCGCGGCCGGACGGCGCGCGCTCCGGCCGGTGCGCCGGCTGGCGGTGAGGACGATCGAGGAATCGTCGCTCTCGCTCTCGGTCGCGGTGGGTTCGGGCGCGGGAGGCGGCATCATCGGGACCGGAGGCGCGGCCGTCTCGCCGGTTGGCGGCGGCGCCATGGAGGGCGGCGGCGGGGGCGGCGGGGGTGCAACCGGCGCAGGCGGGGGCGGTGGAGGCGGCGCCATCACCGGCACGGGGGCCACGTCCGCAGCGTAGCCACTTTCGTCCTGCCTGGTTTGACTGGGGGCCGCCTCGGGCGGGAGCTGGGGGAGCGCGGCGGGGCGGCGGCAGAGGGGCTCGCGCGCCTGCTGCTGCGCTGCGAAAGCGGCGTGGAGCGGCGCCAGCCCGGGGGGCGGCAGCATCAGTCCGGCGGTCGCCGCGCACAACAAGGCGGCCCGAAACGCTTTCGGCATCCTTTTCACTCCTGATCTCGTGTCATGTTCATGCGGCGAGGCTGACCCTGCCGCCGGCGTGGCGCTCGAGGCGGCCCGCGAGCTCGAGCTCGAGCAGGACGGTCTGGACGAGCGGCGCCGGCAGGTCCGACTGGCGGATGAGCTCGTCGACCGGGACAGCGGTGACGCTGAGCAGGCCGACCACCAATGCCCGGTGGCGCTCCTCCGCGTCGGCGGGGACGTACGGCGCGGTCCAGCCGCGCTCGGGCTGGCGGAAGGGCCGGATCTGGCCGGGCTCGATCGCTTCGAGCACGTCCTCGGCGGTCTGGACGAGGGTGGCGCCGTCGCGGATCAGCTGGTTGCAGCCCTGGGCGCGCGGATCGAGCGGGGAGCCGGGGACCGCCATCACCTCGCGGCCGGACTCGGCGGCGCAGCGGGCGGTGATCAAAGAGCCCGAGCGCGGCGCCGCCTCCACCACGACCACGCCGTGGGAGAGGCCGGCGATGATCCGGTTGCGCCACGGGAAGTGACGCGCCCGCGGCTCGACGCCCGGCGCCTGCTCGGCGATCAGCAGGCCCCGCTCGGCAATGGCCTGCTGCCGCGCCGCGTTCTCGGGCGGGTAGAAGATGTCGATCCCGCCGGCGATGACGGCGATCGTACCGGTCTCGAGCGCGCCGTCATGGGCGGCGGCGTCGATGCCGCGGGCGAGGCCGGAGACGATGACGGTGCCCGCCGCGCCGAGCTGCTGGGCGAGCTGGCGCGCGTAGCGGCAGGCGGCGGCCGAGGCGTTGCGGGCGCCGACCATGCCGACGGCGGGCCGGTCGAGCAAAGAGAGATGGCCCATGACGATCAGGGCCGGCGGCGCCGTTTCGAGCTCGGCGAGCAGAGGCGGATAAGGCGGCGCGCCGAGGAACAGATATCGGGCGCCGAGCCGTTCGACTTCCTCGATCTCGCGCTCAATCTGGCTGCTCGGCACCAGCCGCGGGGCACGGCCGCCGCCGCGGGCGGCGAGATCGGGAATCGCCTCGATCGCGGCCGAAGCGGATCCGAAGCGGGCGAGCAGCTGGAAGTAGGTGACCGGGCCGATATTCTCCGAGCGGATCAGCCGCAGCCGCGCGATCCGGTCGGCCGGGGCGGCGGGGTCAGCCATCGGACGCCTCCTGCGCGGGCGATCTCCCGACCCGGGGCTCCGTCCCGCTCATCAGGCGCTCGAGATTGGCGCGATGCTTCCAGACGATTAGCAGAGCGAAGCCCAGGAGGAGCAAAGCGAGGTCGAACCGGTCGAGCAGGGCCGCGAGCACCGGCGCCGACAGCGCCATCGTCATCCCCGCCAGCGACGAGAAGCGGGTCAGAGCCAGCATCGCCAGCCAGATCGCGGCGGCGGCGAGCGCGATCGGCCAGTGCAGGGCGGCGAGGATGCCGAGGAAGGTCGCGACGCCCTTGCCGCCGCGGAAGCCCAGCCAGAGCGGGTAGAGATGACCGAGCAGCGCGCCGAAGGCGGCGAGCGGATCGAGCTGCGGCTCCTCGGGAAAAACCAGGCGGACGATCAGGATCGCGGCGGCGCCCTTGGCAGCGTCGAGCAGCAGGGTCAGAGCGGCGAGGCCCTTGCGGCCGGTCCTGAGCACGTTGGTCGCGCCGATATTGCCGGAGCCGATGGTGCGCAGGTCGCCGGCGCCGGTGGCGCGGGTGAGCAGGATCCCGAACGGGATCGAGCCCAAGAGATATCCGATCAGCAGCGCCCCGAGCGGCCCCGCGAGAGTGTCGAAAGTCACGCCCTACCCCCCGGAAAGCGAAACTAACGCAAAGGCGGGACCGCAACAACAAAATGAATCAAGGGCTTGCACGGTGCCGCGCACGGAAAACAGGGACAGTATACATTTAGCGTCGCGGAGGACCGGTGACGGCACGCTCCGAGCCCGGCTAAATGTATACTGTCCCTGTTTTCCCGCCCTGCCGTTGCGGGTGTCGGGCACGCCCCGTAGAGGCGTGCCGGTGAAGCCCATTCTCGTCCTCGATTCCGGAATCGGCGGCCTTTCGGTGCTGCGCCCGATCCGCGCGCTGCTCCCGGGCGCGCCGATCCTCTACGTCGCCGACAATGCCGGCTATCCCTATGGGCTGAAGCCCGAGCATGAGATCGAGGCGCGGGTGCCGGCTCTGGTCGGGCGACTCGCCGAGCGCTTCGATCCCGAGCTGGTCGTGATCGCCTGCAACACCGCCTCGACGATCGCGCTCGACGGGGTGCGGGCGGCGCTGGATCTGCCGATCGTCGGCACGGTGCCGGCGATCAAGCCCGCGGCGGCGCTGTCGCGGACGCGCGCGATCGGCGTGCTGGGGACGGCGGCGACGGTGGTGCAGCCTTATGTCGACCGGCTGGCGGCGGAGCATGCCGCAGACTGCATCGTCGTCCGTCACGGCTCGGCCGACCTGGTCGAGCTCGCCGAGGCGAAGGTGCGCGGCGAGGCGACCGCGATCGCGGATTATGCGCGGGTGCTGGAGGGGCTGCTGGGTCAGCCGGGCGGCGAGCGGATCGATACGGTGGTCCTCGCCTGCACCCACTTCCCCCTGGTCGAGGAGGAGCTGGCCGCCGCGGCCCCGCGCCCGCTCGCTTTCGTCGACGGCAAGGAGGGGATCGCGCGCCGCACCGCCTGGCTGCTGCGCGACAGGGAATGGCCCGAAGCCGCGCCGGAAGGCCGCGCCTTCTTCACGCGGCGCGACGATTCGTGGCGGCCCTATGTGCGGGGGCTGGCCGGCTACGGCCTGACAAAAGTGGGGGCCTTGTGACAAAGCGCACCGCTCGACGATCGCGGTCTAGCTATTTATGGGCGGGATTTGATATGAAGGCGCGCGGCGCCCCGGGGAGCTAGGATTGGACTATCAGCGGATCTTCGCGCAAGCGATCGACCGGCTCCACGCCGAAGGCCGCTACCGCGTGTTCATCGACATCCTGCGCAACAAGGGTTCCTACCCCAACGCGCGCTGCTTCGCCGGGCATAACGGGCCCAAGCCGATCACCGTCTGGTGCTCGAACGACTATCTCGCCATGGGCCAGCATCCCGACGTGGTTGCGGCGATGGAGGAGGCGCTGCACGACGTCGGCGCCGGCTCGGGAGGCACCCGCAACATCGGCGGCAACACCCATTACCATATCCAGCTCGAGGCCGAGCTCGCCGACCTGCACGGCAAGGACGGGGCCCTGCTCTTCACCTCGGGCTACATCTCGAACGAGGCGACGCTTTCGACGCTGGCCAAGCTGCTGCCCGGCTGCATCATCTTCTCGGACGCGCTGAACCACGCCTCGATGATCGCGGGCATCCGCAACTCGGGTTGCGAGAAGAGGGTCTTCCGCCACAACGACCTCGATCATCTCGAGGAGCTGCTCGCCGCCGCCGATCCCGAGGCGCCGAAGCTGATCGCGTTCGAAAGCGTCTATTCGATGGACGGCGACGTCGCCCCGATCGCGGCGATCTGCGACCTCGCCGACAGCTATAATGCGATCACCTATCTCGACGAGGTCCACGCCGTCGGCATGTACGGACCGCGCGGCGGCGGCATCTCGGAGCGCGACGGGGTCGCGCACCGGCTGACCGTGATCGAAGGCACGCTCGGCAAGGCGTTCGGCGTTATGGGCGGCTACATCGCGGCCGAGAAGAACATCGTCGACGTGGTGAGGAGCTACGCGCCCGGCTTCATCTTCACCACTTCGCTGTCGCCGGTCCTGGTCGCCGGGGCGCTGGCGAGCGTGCGCCACCTGAAGGCGAGCGCGGCCGAGCGCGCGGCGCAGCAGGCGAGCGCGGCGAAGCTGAAGGCGATCTTCGAGGATGCACGGCTGCCGGTGATGCCCTCGACCACGCATATCGTGCCGCTGATGGTCGGCGACCCGGTCACGGCCAAAAGGATCAGCGACATATTGCTCGCCGAATATGGCTGCTACGTCCAGCCGATCAACTATCCCACCGTGCCCCGCGGCACCGAGCGCCTCCGCTTCACCCCGGGCCCCGCGCATACCGAAGCGATGATGCGGGAGCTGGCGGGAGCTCTCGTCGAGATCTGGAGCCGGCTGGAGATGCGGCTCGCCGCCTGAGCCGGCGCAATCGGCGGTGGCGGCGGCAGCCGCTCTGCACTAGAGACGGTGCGCAACCCGAGACCCGGAGATCCCAGCGTGCGCGAGCGCGTCGCCATCGTATCCGATCATGCCGCCTTCGAGATGAAGGCGCAGCTCGTCGCGTATCTCCGCGAGCGCGACCACGAGGTGCTCGACCTCGGGACGGCCTCGGCCGACAGCGTCGACTATCCCGATTACGGCTACCGCCTGGCGGAGGCGATCGCCTCCGGGCGCGCCGAGCGCGGGATCGCGCTGTGCGGCTCCGGCGTCGGCATCTCGATCGCCATCAACCGCCATCCCGCCTGCCGCTGCGCGCTCGTGTCGGAGCCTTACTCGGCGGCGCTGGCGCGCGAGCATAACGACGTCAACGTGCTGGCGCTCGGCGCTCGCCTGATCGGCTTCGACATGGCCCGCGCCTGCGTCGAGACCTTCCTCGTCGGGCATTTCGCGGGCGGCCGCCACCAGCGCCGGGTGGACAAGCTCTCCAATCCCGACTTCACCAAGGAGCCCGCATGAGCAGCGGTCCCGCCAACGACCTTTCAGGCGTCCAGCATGAGGGCTTCTTCACCGGGCGGCTCCGCGCAGCCGACGGCGCGGTTGCGGAAGCGATCGCGGCGGAGCTCGACCGGCAGCAGAACCAGATCGAGCTGATCGCGTCGGAGAACATCGTCTCGCGCGCGGTGCTCGAGGCGCAGGGCTCGGTGCTGACGAACAAATATGCGGAAGGCTATCCGGGCCGGCGTTATTATCAGGGCTGCGCGCCCTCGGACGCGGTCGAGACGCTGGCGATCGAGCGCGCCAGGCAATTGTTCGGCTGTGCCTATGTCAACGTCCAGCCGCACAGCGGCGCGCAGGCGAACGGCGCCGTCATGCTCGCCCTCGTCAAGCCCGGCGAGACGATCCTCGGAATGTCGCTCGACGCGGGCGGCCACCTCACCCACGGCGCCAAGCCGGCGATGTCGGGCAAATGGTTCAACGCGATCCAGTACGGCGTCCGCCGGGACGACGACCTGATCGACTTCGAGCAGGTCGAGGCCCTGGCGAAGGAGCACCGCCCGCGCCTGATCATCGCCGGCGGCTCGGCTTATCCGCGCCACATCGATTTCGCCCGCTTCCGCGCCATCGCCGACGCAGTGGACGCGATCTTCATGGTCGACATGGCCCATTTCGCCGGGCTCGTCGCCGCGGGGGAGCACCCCTCCCCCTTCGGCCACGCCCATGTCGTCACCACCACCACCCACAAGACCCTGCGCGGCCCGCGCGGCGGCATGGTGCTGACCGACGACGAGGCGATCGCCAAGAAGATCAACTCGGCGGTGTTCCCAGGGCTTCAGGGCGGGCCGCTGATGCACGTGATCGCCGCCAAGGCGGTGGCGTTCGGCGAGGCGCTGCAGCCGGGCTTCAAGAGCTATGTCCGCGCCGTGATCGAGAACGCCAAGGCGCTCGCCGGCCGCCTCAGGGAGCGCGGCGCCGACCTCGTCGCGGGCGGCACCGATACCCACCTCGCCCTCGTCGACCTGCGCCCGCTCGGAATCACCGGCAAGGACGCCGACGAGGCGCTCGAGCGCGCGTCGATCACCTGCAACAAGAACGGCATCCCGTTCGACCCCCTTCCCCCGGTCAAGACCAGCGGCATCCGCATCGGCTCGCCCGCAGGCACCACCCGCGGCTTCGGCGTCCAGGAATTCCGCGACATCGCCGACATGATGTCGGACGTGCTCGAAGGGCTGCGCGACAACTTCCACGAGGGCAATGGCGAGGTCGAGGCGGCGGTGCGCGAGCGGGTCCGCGCCCTCTGCGCGCGTTTCCCGATTTATCAGGATCTGTGAGACAATTTCCGTTCGCCTTGAGTAGGAGCCGAGTAGGCGAAGCCGTATCGAGGCGCCGTATCGAAGGGCCTCCCTCGATACGCCGTCTCGACTGTGCTCGACGGCTACTCGGGACGAACGGATAGGGAGGAACAAGCCGGCCGATGAGATGCCCTTTCTGCTCCCACGAGAACAGCCAGGTGAAGGACAGCCGTCCGACCGAGGACGGCGCCTCGATCCGGCGGCGGCGCCAGTGCGAGGATTGCGGCGCGCGCTTCACGACCTTCGAGCGCGTCCAGTTGCGCGAGCTGACGGTCGTAAAGTCGGGCCAGCGCCGCGAGCCCTTCGAGCGCGCCAAGCTCGAGCGCTCGATCGCCATCGCCTGCCGCAAGCGCCCGGTCCCGGCGGAGCGGATCGACCGGCTGGTCTCCTCGATCCAGCGCCAGATCGAGACCAGCGGCGAGAGCGAGATCGCGTCGGCCGCGATCGGCGAGATGGTGATGAACGGGCTGAAGGGGGTGGATCCGGTCGCGTACATCCGCTTCGCGAGCGTCTACAAGGATTTCACCGAAGCGCGACATTTCGAGGAATTCGCCGGGTCGGTGAAGGAGTGATCCTCGTCATCCGCCGCGAACAGGCCAGTTGCGCTCTTCCGTTCGTCCCGAGTAGCGGCCGAGCTTGTCGAGGACGCGTATCGAGGGATCCCGCGTGAGCTTCTGGGCATACATGCTCTGTTGCAGCGACGGTAAATATTATGTCGGGCACACCGAAGAGCTGGAAGCGAGGATCGCTGCCCATCAGTCCGGGCAGATTCCAGGCTACACGCAGAAGCGCCGGCCCGTAACGCTCGTTTGGAGCGAGACCTTCCCCACACGAGAAGAAGCCCTGGCCGCCGAGAGGCAGATCAAGAACTGGTCGCGAGCAAAGAAGGAAGGGTTGATTGCGGGAGACTGGGAGCGGGTGAGTTGGGCCGCCCGCAAGCCGGCCTTTCGCCAAATCCCTCGATACGCCGTCTCGACAAGCTCGACGGCTACTCGGGACGAACGGATGGAAACAGTCCGGCCCGCGCTCGCCCTTCCCCCCGCCATCGTGCTCGTCCGCCCCCAGCTCGGCGAGAATATCGGAAAGGCGGCGCGGGCGATGCTGAATTTCGGGCTGACCGACCTGAGGCTGGTGGCGCCGCGGGACGGGTGGCCCAATCCAAGCGCGGGGCCGGCGGCTTCGGGGGCGGACCTGGTGCTCGAGCAGGCGCGCGTGTTCGACACCGTGGCAGACGCGGTGGCCGACTGCGCGCACGTCTATGCGACGACGGTCAGGAAGCGCGGGCTCGTGATGCCGGTGGTGACGCCGGAGGAGGCGGCACGTGAGATCCGGGCGCGAAGCGAGCCTTCGGCGATCCTCTTTGGGGCCGAGCGGTCGGGGCTGGAGACCGACGAGGTGGCGATCGCGGGCAAGATCCTGACCGTGCCCGTCAATCCCGGATTCCGCTCCTTGAACCTGGCGCAGGCCGTGATCCTCGTCGCCTACGAATGGTCCAAGCATGAGGACCTCGCCGTGCCCACCGAGGGCGATGAGGCCGAGCCTCGAGCAACGCAGGAACAGCTCGAAGGCCTTGTCGTGCAGCTAGAGGCGTCGCTCGAAGAGGCCGGCTACTACCATCCGCCCGACCGGACGCCGACGACCAAGAATACGATCCGCACCATCCTGACCAAGGCCGGCTGGTCGAACCGCGAGGTGCAGGCGATGCGGGGGGTGATCCGCGCGCTGGCGGAGGGGCGGGGTCGGTGAGATCACTCCGGTCCTTCGATACGGGCCCTCGCTACGGCTTCGCCTACTCGGTCCCTACTCAGGACGAACGGCTCGGAATTATCCCGTTCATCCTGAGTAGCCGTCGAGCCTGTAGAGACGGCGTATCGAAGGATCAGCGCCGCATCTCATCGAAGCGCTCCAGCTCGTAAGCGATCGAGGCTTCGATCAGGCGCTC
>DASVVP010000010.1:0-8563 GCA_036386495.1 Allosphingosinicella sp. | reverse complement strand
AAGCGCGGCATGAAGCTCACCAACGGCCGCGCCGGCAAGGCGATCTCGATCCAGAACCCGATCACCTTCTTCGCCCGCGACCGCGAGCTCGCCGAGCTGGCGCGGCCCGGCGACATCGTCGGCATCCCCAATCACGGCACCCTGCGCGTCGGCGACACGCTCAGCGAGCGCGGCGACGTCTCCTTCACCGGGCTTCCCGATTTCGCCCCGGAGATGCTGCGCCGCGTCCGGCTCGGCGACCCGATGAAGTCGAAGCAGCTCAGGAAAGGTCTCGAGGATCTCGCCGAGGAGGGCGTCATCCGCATCTTCAAGCCGGCGATCGGCTCCAACTGGATCGTCGGCGTGGTCGGCGCGCTCCAGCTCGACGTGCTGGCGACGCGGATGGAGGCGGAATACGGCCTGGAGGTCGGCTTCGAGGCCAGCCCCTACGAAGTCGCCCGCTGGGTCGCCGCGGACGAGCCCGCCGAGCTGAAGCGCCTCGCGGAGACCTTGCGCTCGTCGATGGCCGAGGACGGCGACGGCGACCCGGTGCTGATGATGCGCAACGAATGGGAGCTCGGCCGCTACCAGCAGGAATGGCCGGCGATCCGCTTCACCAGCGTCAAGGAGCGGTGCTGAGGCGCTTGCCGCGAGGCCCGCGCTGCGGCATCCCGAGGCAATGACTTCATTTCTGCACCGTGTTTTTCTGTTCGTGGCCGCCCTCGGGCTCCATGCCGCCGCCGCCGCCCAGGCGCCGGGCCAATTGCCCGACCTCGCGCCCGATCGCTACGTCATGGCCCATGTCGACGTCGAGACGACGGGGCTCGATCCGGCCTTCCACGAAATGGTCTCGATCGGGATGATCTACACCGATGTGGACGGCGCCGAGATCGGGCGGCTGGACCTCAGGATCATGCCGGCCCATCCCGGCCGGATCGACCCCGGCGCCCGCGCGGTGAATGCGTTCGAGCCGGGCCTGTGGCGCCGGAGCGGGGCGATCGGCGAGGCCGAGGCCGTCCGCCGGATCCGCGCCTTCCACGAGGAGATGCGGCGCGGACGGACGGTGATCTTCACCGCCTACAATGTCTGGTTCGACCAAGCCTTCGTCACCGCTTTGCTCCGCCGGCACGGGCGAAGCTGGCGCGACATGTTTCATTATCAGGTGCTCGACATTCCCTCGATGGCCTGGGCGCTGGGCCTGCGCCAGCTGCGCGGCACCGAGCTCGCCGCCGCGCTCGGCATCCCGGACGAGACGCGGGTGCCGACCGAGCATACCGGCATCACCGGCGCCGCCTTCAACGTCGCCATCTACCGCGCGCTGCTTGCACTGGAGAGGGCGCGCTAGCCCGGCAGATCGAGCCGGCGGCCGGTCTCGAAATCCTCCGCGAGCAGCGCCAGGATCGCTTCGCCGACGGCCGAAGGCTCCTTGAGCGTCGCCGGATCCTCGCCCGGATAGGCCCGCGCACGCATCACCGTGCGGGTCGGGCCGGGATTGACGATGGCCGTCCGGACCGGGGTCGTATTGCGCACCTCGTCGCCATAAGCGAGCACCAGCGTCTCGAGCGCGGCCTTGGACGCGCCATAGGCCCCCCAGAAAGCACGCGGGCGCTGCGCAACGCTGGAGGTGATCGCGACGAGGCGGCCCGCCTCGCTCTTCCTAAGCATCGGGTCGAAGGCGGCGATCAGCGCCTGCTGGGCGATCACGTTGAGGGTGAGCAGCCGGTTCAGCTCCTTGCCGTCGATCGCCGGCACCGGCGCCAGCGTGCCGAGCATCGCCGCGTTCAGCACAAGCACGTCCAGCGCCTGCCAGCGCCCGCCCACGGCCGCCGAGAGCCGCGCGATGCTGTCGCCGTCGGTGAGGTCGAGCGGCGCGATCGTGGCGCTGCCGCCGGCGGCGTGGATGCGCTCCTCGACGGCCTCCAGATCGGCCGCCGTCCGCGCCGTCAGCACGACATGGGCGCCGGCGCCCGCGAGCGCCTCCGCCGTCGCCGCGCCGATGCCGCGGCTCGCGCCGGTGACGAGGGCGAGCTTCCCCTCCAAGAACGTGTCAGTCATGGCGGCCACCTAGGGGCCGTGCCCCGCTTTGGCTAGGCGTAGCGCTCGCCGTGGAGCGCCAGCTGATCCACCGGCTCGACATCCTCCTGGTCGGTGAGCCTCGTCGGATAGGCGCCGGTGAAGCAGGCATCGCAATATTGCGGCTGGGCCTCGTCGCGCAGCTCCTCGCCGAGCGCGCGGTAGAGGCCGTCGACCGAGATGAAGGCGAGGCTGTCGGCCTTGATGTAGCCGTTCATCTCGGCGACGTTCATCTGGGCGGCGAGCAGCTTGTTCCGCTCGGGCGTGTCGACTCCGTAGAAGCAGCTGTGCCGCGTCGGCGGGCTGGCGATCCGCATATGGACCTCGCGCGCGCCGGCCTCCCGCAGCATCTGGACGATCTTGAGCGACGTCGTGCCGCGGACGATCGAATCGTCGACGAGGATGATGCTCTTGCCCTGGATGAGCGCGGCGTTGGCGTTGTGCTTGAGCTTCACCCCCAGATGGCGGACCTGGTCCGAAGGCTGGATGAAGGTGCGGCCGACATAATGGGAGCGGATGATGCCGAGCTCGAACGGGATGCCGCTCTCCTGGGCGTAGCCGATCGCGGCCGGCACGCCCGAATCGGGCACCGGCACGACGAAGTCCGCCTCGACCGGATTCTCGCGCGCGAGCTCGGCCCCGATCGCCTTCCTCACCGAATAGACCGAGGCGCCGTCGAGCACGCTGTCGGGCCGCGAGAAATAGATATGCTCGAAGATGCACGGCCGCGGCCGCTCCGGCGCGAACGGCCGGTGCGAGCGGACGCCGTTCTCGGAGACGATGACGATCTCGCCCGGCTCGACGGTGCGGATATAGGTCGCGCCGACCACGTCGAGCGCCACCGTCTCCGACGCGAAGATGTAGGCGTCGCCGAGGCGGCCCATGACCAGCGGGCGGATGCCGAGCGGATCGCGGCAGGCAATCATTCCTTCCCCGGTCAGGCAGACGAGGCTGTAGGCGCCTTCGAGTTGCTTCAGCGCGTCGATGAAGCGGTCGAGCAAGGTGCGGTAGGTCGAGGTCGCGACGAGGTGGATGATGACCTCGGTGTCGGAGGTCGACTGGAAGATGGAGCCGCGGCGATTGAGCTCGCGCCGCAGGCGCAGGGCGTTGGAGATGTTGCCGTTATGGGCGACGGCGAGGCCCCCCGTGCTCAGTTCGGCGAAGAGCGGCTGGACGTTGCGCAGCGCGGTCTCGCCGGTGGTCGAATAGCGGACGTGGCCGATGGCGGCGCGGCCGGCGAGACGGCGGATGACGTCGTCCGAGCCGAAGTTCGTCGCGACATGGCCCATGCCGCGATGGCTGTGGAAGGTGCGCCCGTCCCAGCTGGTGATGCCGGCCGCTTCCTGGCCGCGATGCTGGAGCGCGTGGAGGCCGAGCGCGACGATCGCGGCGGCAGTGTCGGCGCTCCAGATGCCGAAGACTCCGCATTCTTCCCGCAGCTTGTCGTCGTCGAGATCGGTCTCGAAGGGATTGGTGGTCAGCATCAACTCGCCCGCCTGAGAATGCCCAACGTCCCGCGCCTTGTTAGGGCCCGCAGCGCGGCTTGTCGCCCGGTGCCCAAAAACTTGTTGTGGATCAAATGGGGATGGAGCGCCCCAGGCCAACCGGCGCTGAACCTTTGCCGGGCCGCTTTGTTGAGGTGGTGCGATGAAGCGAAGCGTGCTCCTCCTGCCGCTGCTCGCGGCCGCATGCCAGCCGCAGGACGCGAAGACCAACAACGGCGTCCCGGCTTCGACCGCTGCTGCGCCGGGCGAGACGGCTCCCGTCACGCCCGCGACGCCGGCCCAGGCGGTGCAGACCGCGACCCTCACCGGCCTTTACGAGGGTCCACCCGCCGCTGGCGGACGCAGCCAGATGTGCATGGTCGACCGCGGCACGGGAAACACCCGCTTCGGCATCGTCCTGCGCGGCCCCGGAAGCGAGAGCTGCAGCGGCGACGGCAGCGCGGTCCGCCAGGGCAATGTCCTGCGCCTCACTATGGCCGGCGACGAAGCCTGCACGATCGAGGCGCGGATCGAGGGCGGGCGCATCGCCTTCCCGGCGGCGACGGCGCCCGGCTGCGCTTATTATTGCAGCCGCGGCGCGCGCTTCGCGGGCGCCGGCTTCGACAAGACCGGCGGCAGCGCCGAGGACGCGATGCGCGCCGAGGACCTGGTCGGCGACCGCCTCTGCGCCGGCGCCGGCGGCTGAAGCCTATTCCCCTCTCGGCGCCAGCCGCGGCCAGAGCATGACAACGCCCCACAGGACCGAAACCACCACCAGCTGCGATCCGATCACCACCAGCCCCATCATCGAATCCATGCCGAGGCCGATCGCGCCGAACAGGCCGCTGGTCATCGCCGCGACGCCGAGCGTGTGGGCCGCCCAGTGCAGCTTCGGCGCCCAGCCGCCCGGCCTGCCTTCGCGCGCGACGGCGTAGAAAAAAGCGTAGACGCCCGACGAGAGCCAGCCGAGCACGCCGATATGGGCGTGCGCGGGCCCGAACTGGAAGCGCTGGGTGATACCCATGAAGAGCCCCAGGCCCACCGCCACCACGAACCACAGCAAGGCCGTGCGCGCCCAGAGCGAAGTCATTGGATTCAAGCTCATCGATCCCTCCCCTGCGTAGTGTCTGTTCATCGGATCGCCGGCGCGCATGCGCAACCCCCCGTGCGGAGGCAGCCGCGGCGGCCGCTCGCTCGCTCCGATTCGGATCGAAACATGCGCGCCGCCGATATGATTCTTGTGATATTCGCCGAGGCACGGGTGGGGAGAGAGAGACATGGCAGCACCGATCGACATCGACCCGGCGCTCGACGCGCGATTGCAGGCTCAGGCCGAGGCCGCCGCCGGGCGCTGGGATGCGCGCTCCGAAGTCCGGGCCCGCCGCGGCGACGCGATGGCACGCGGCGACTATCTCGAGGCCGACAGTCGCTCGCGCCTCGCCCAGCGCGTCAACCACCTCGTGCAGGACGTACGACGGTCGACCCGCGGCCGCCGCCGGCCCCTCGGCCGCAAATTGCGCGAACTCGTCGAGAGCAGCGAACCAGTCGCTCCGGGCGATCTCGACAACGATCTGATCAACGAGGCGGTGGTCGGCGCGCGCGATTTCCTCTCCGTCGAGTTTCTCGAGCGCGGGCTACAGGCAGCGCGTGCGGTCGGGCGGGTGCTGGTGAAGTCGGGAGCCGGCGTGCGGCCCCATGGCACTGGCTTCCTGGTCGCGCCCGGCCTCCTGCTCACCAACCAGCATGTGCTGACCTCCGCGACCTTCGCCGCCACCTGCGTCGTCGAGATGGATTACGAGCAAAACTTCTTCGGGCCGCCCAAGCAGTCTCAGCTCTTCGTGCTCGAGCCCGTTCGCTTCTTCCTCAATAATGCCGATCTCGATTTTGCCCTCGTTGCAGTCGCCCCGCATAGCGACCGTCGCATCTCAATCGAGGATTATGGCTGGCTCCCGCTGATTTCCGCACAGGGAAAGATCGCGCTCACCGGCCATGATTATATCAACATCATCCAGCATCCGCTCGGCCGCGAGAAGGAGGTCGCGCTGCGCGAGAACAAGGTCCTCGACCTGCGCACCGGCGACGAGGGGGACGCGCGGGATATGGGTCCGTTCATCCATTATGAAGCCGATACCGAGAGAGGTTCCTCAGGCTCGCCCGTGCTGAACGACCAGTGGGAGGTGGTGGCGCTTCATCATAGCGGCGTGCCTCGCCGGAACGAGGGGGGCCAATGGCTCGACAAAGACGGCAATCTGTGGCGGCGCGGCGCCCAGCCGCTGTCCGACGTAGACTGGATCGCTAACGAAGGAATTCGCATCTCGAGCTTGGTCAACGCGATCGAGGCTGCGCCTGTCGCCGCGCACGAGCAGGCGCTGCTCGAAAGATTCCTGTCGGCGCAGCCACCTTCGGTGATCGGCGTCAAGACCGAAGCACAGGGGGAGGGCCGCGACCCCGCGCCGTCCGCCGGGCCCGGCGGCGCGCCCCGGCCTGCCGGCGGCGGCTCGCCGCAGAGCGGCGCCGCATCGGCCGGGCCGACGGTGCAGCCCGATGGATCCATCTTGGTCAACATCCCCGTGCGGATCGCGGTGGGCGCCGGGGGCCTCGCTGCGGCAGCAGCCATGCCGGCGCTCGCCGCCGCTGACCCGGTCGCGACGGCGGAAGCGCTGGAACGGATGGACCCCGCGGAATTCGCGGACCGTCGCGGGTTCGACCGGCAGTTCCTCGGACAGAAAGTGCCCTTCCCGGAGATCAAGCCGGCGCCGCGCTTCGGCAGGCCGCTCCGCATCGCCCGGCCGTCGCGCGAAGACGATCAGTACGAGCTTCGCTATCACCATTATAGCGTGCTGATGAACGCGGGGCGGCGGCAGGCCTATGTCTCCGCCTGCAACATCGATTTCGCGGCGCCCGAATCCGCGAGCCGGTCGGAAGGGCGGACAAGCTGGCGGCTGGACCCTCGGATCGAGCCGCGCGAGCAGCTCGGCGCGGCTTATTATTCGCACAACGATTACGACAAGGGGCACCTCACACGGCGCGACGACGCCGCGTGGGGCCGCGACAAGGCCGAGGCTATCCAAGCCAATGACGACACATTCTTCTACACCAATTCCGCGCCGCAGCACTTTCTCTACAATCAAGCGGACGACATTACCGGCGCGGGCCTCAACCTTTGGGGCGACCTGGAGAACCATATCTCGAAGCGCGGCGGCGAACAGCGCGCTCGGCTCAGCATTTTCAATGGACCGGTTTTCGGGAGCGCCGACAAAAAACTGATCGATGCTCATGTGCCGCTGTCTTTCTACAAGATAGTGATCTGGCGCGACGGCGATGGCGCACCCGGGGCGATCGGCTTCGTACTCGAGCAGACCGAGCTCGTCCGCAATCTCGCCGAAGAAGCGATCGACGCCGGGGCGTTCGTCCTCAGCCAGCGCCGCATCGAAGCAATCGAGGCGCTGGTCGACCTCGATTTCGGCTCGGTCAAGCAGTGGGACGTCACCCAAGCCGGCTCGCCCGAGGACGGTGACGAGCGCGAGTCGATCGAGGCTGGGGACGGCTTCGTTATCCGGACCTTCGCGGATCTGAAGCTCTGAGCTGCTGCCGCCGCCTTGACGTTGACGTGAACGTAAAGTAGCGCCCGGCCATGCCGAACGCCGCCCTCCACGCCGATTTCGAGCACCACGAAACCAGTTCGCAGACCTACACGATCACCGATCTGTGCGAGGAGTTTTCGGTGACGCCGCGGGCGCTGCGCTTCTATGAGGATGAGGGCCTGATCTCTCCCGCCCGCCAAGGCCTCGCCCGTATCTACAGCTGGCGCGACCGGGCGCGGCTCGCCTGGATCTTGCGCGGCAAGCGCGTGGGCTTCAGCCTCGCCGAGATCCGCGAGATGATCGATCTCTACGACCTCGGCGACAACCGTGCCTCCCAGCGCCGCGTCACCATGGCGCGCTGCCGCGACCGGATCGACCTGCTCAAAAAGCAGCGGGTCGACATCGACGCCACCCTCGCCGAGCTCGAGAAGTTCGTCGGGACGCTCGAGGAGATCGAGGCCAAGGCTTCGAAAGAGCGAATCTGAAGGAACAGAGATGCCGAGCTACACCGCCCCCGTCCGCGAGACGCAATACATCCTCGATTCCGTGCTCGGCATCGAGCGCTATTCGAACCTTCCCGGCTTCGAGAATGCGTCGAGCGACATGATCGAGGCGATCCTGACCGAGGGCGGCCGCTTCGCAGCGGAGGTCCTTCACCCATTGAACCGCGTCGGCGACGAGCATGGCTGCGTCCGCCACGAGGACGGCTCGGTGTCGACTCCTCCGGGCTTCAAGGAAGCATGGGACAAGTTCGTCGCCGGCGGCTGGACGACCCTTTCGGCGCCCGAAGAGTTTGGAGGCCAGGGCCTGCCGCAGGTGGTCGCCACCGCGGTCAGCGAATATCTGCTCTCCGCGAACCAGGCCTTCGAAATGTATCACGGTCTCACCATGGGCGCGATCGCATCGATCCTGGTGAAAGGCTCGGCCGAGCAGAAGCGCATCTACGTCCCCAACATGGTGGCCGGCCGCTGGACCGGGACGATGAACCTCACCGAGCCGCATTGCGGCACCGATCTCGGCCTGCTCCGCACCAAGGCCGAGCCGCAGGCGGACGGCACCTACCGGATCACCGGCACCAAGATCTTCATCTCCTCGGGCGAGCACGACCTAGCCGACAACATCATCCACCTCGTCCTCGCCAAGATCGCCGGCGCGCCGGATAACGTGAAGGGCATCAGCCTGTTCATCGTGCCGAAGTTCCTCGTCGAGGAGGACGGCAGCCTCGGCGCCCGCAACGGCGTCGTGTGCGGCTCGATCGAGGAGAAAATGGGCATCCACGGCAACTCGACCTGCCTGCTCAACTACGACAATGCCGTCGGCTACCTCGTCGGGGAGCCCGAGAAGGGCCTCGCCGCCATGTTCATCATGATGAACGCCGCTCGCCTCGGAGTCGGCCTCCAGGGCCTGGCCCAGGGCGAGGTCGCCTACCAGAACGCGGTCGCC
>DASVVP010000009.1:0-28493 GCA_036386495.1 Allosphingosinicella sp. | reverse complement strand
GTCACGGCAAGGGTCACACCCAGCACGGCAACGGCAAGGGCAAGGGTCACGACAAGCACGCCGACGATGCGATGGCGGACGGCGTCTACACCATCCGCGTCGCCGGCATCGACCATGACAACGCGACCGCGGTCGACCAGGCCACGCCGCAGACGGTGCTCGCCGACGGATCCAAGATGAACACCGAGGTCCGCGCCGGCTCGATCACCATCGACTCCGCGCCCGGCGGCGGCGACTCCCTCCACCTCGTCACCGACAGCAATAACGGCCGGCTCCGCGTCAACGTCGAGTTCGACGCCGACCAGCGGACCACGCTCGGCGACCTCGAGGAGCTCAGCTTCGATTATTATATCGAAAGCTCGGACCGCACCGACGTCATCCCGGTCATCCGCCTGATCATCGACGCCGACGGCAATCTCGCCACCACCGGCGATCGCGGCGAGCTCGTCTTCGAGCGCGCCTATCAGGGGCTGGGCGCGACCACCCAGGACAGCTGGCAGAGCGTCGATCTGGTCGGCGACGACTGGACGGCCTGGCAGCGCTCATTCGGCGTCAACCGCGACCAGATCGTCAACATGACCGAATATAGCGACTGGGCGGACGCCGACGGCTTCACCCCCGCGGGCGGCCTGCATTTCGACGAGGACAGCGTCATCCTCGGCTATTCGATCGCGCTCGGCTCCGGCAACGGAACCAACGACATCTATATGGACAATCTCCAGTTCGGCGGAGTCACGATGGACTTTTACGGCTGATCCGAGGGCCCCGCCGGGCGCTGCGTCCGGCGGGGCCGCTCGATTGCCGCTCTACGGCTTGCGCCCGAGCGCCACGCCGTAGAGCTCCATCCTGTGGTCGACGAGACGGAAGCCGAGCTTCTCGGCGATCCGGCGCTGCAATGTCTCAAGCTCCTCGTCGACGAACTCGATGACCCGGCCGGTCTCGACGTCGATCAAGTGATCGTGATGCGCCTCGGCCGCCGCTTCATAGCGGGCGCGCCCGTCGCCGAAATCGTGCCGCTCCAGGATCCCGGCCTCCTCGAACAGCCGGACCGTGCGGTAGACGGTGGCGATCGAAATGCCGGGGTCGATCGCGGACGCGCGCGCGTGCAGCGCCTCGACGTCCGGATGGTCCTCCGCTTCGGAAAGGACACGGGCGATGACCCGCCGCTGTTCGGTGATCCTGAGCCCTTTGTCCGCGCAGAGCGCCTCGATGTCGATCCTGCGTGACATGGTCTTTCGAGCCTTAACCCGGAAACCGGCCGGGTCCAAGAGCGCGGACGGGACAACGCCGCCCCCGGCCGGGAGGCGCGGGGACGGCGTTGCAGGGGCCGGGGTGCTGGCCCCTTAGCTGTGGCTGCTAAACCTATTTACGCGGGCCGCGGCGGCGCTTGGTGCCGAGACCGATCTTCTTCGCCAGCGCCCGCCGCTGCTCGGCATAATTGGGCGCGACCATCGGATAATCCGCGCCGAGGCCCCATTTCTGGCGATACTGATCCGGAGTCATGCCGTGATCGGTCATCAGATGGCGCTTCAGCATCTTCATCTTCAGGCCGTCTTCCAGACAGACGACATAATCAGGCTTGATCGAAGATCGCACCGAAACGGCCGGCTCCTGCTTCACCGGCGGCTCTTCCTGAACCTGGCCGAGACCGGCAAGAGCATTGTGGACGTTCTGGATCAGCACCGGCAGGTCATTCACCGCCACGCTGTTATTGCTTACATGCGCCGACACGATGTCGGCCGTCAGTGAGACGAGGGCTTCCGCCGCATTGTCCTGGTTGTCCATTTCCGCTCCGCCAAAATGAAAAGTTCGAGGGCACCTTCCTACCGTTTCCGATAGGTTGTATCCAAACTAGGTCCATTTTGGTGCAATTTGCAAGCCGCAAACGAAAAGGGCGGTGTCCGGCTTGTCCTAATCGGGCACGGCGCGGGCCAGTGTCAGAGCGTCATATATCTGGCCGTCGCGGCCGCTATAATAGTTGCGGCGACGTCCAACCTGAGTAAAGCCCGCCCGCCTGTACAGGTTAACAGCATGATTTCCTTCCCGAACTTCGAGGTGGAGGCGCTCGGCTCCGCGGCGGGATGCGCGCGCGACGAACGAGTCGAGGAGCAGCCGGCCAACCCCCTTATGCTGATTCTTGGCCTTGACGCCGAGGAGCAGCAATTCGGCCTCGTGCGCCACGATCCGGCCCATCGCGAAGCCGACGACCTGGTTTTCGTCTGCGGCGAGAGTGAGCCAAACGCCCGGCATCGGCAGCAGCCCCGCACATTGCGGCGCCGTCCACGCTTCGCCGTAGCAGGGGTCGAAGCTTTCGTTCATCACCGCCATGACCGAGTCGAGGTCGCCGATGCCGCCATCGAAGATCGTTACTTGCCCGTCATTCACGCCATCGGCCTCGCGTCCGGAGCGCGCCCGTAAATAGGTCGCGGGGGGAGACTGCGCAGCGGCTCGGGCAGCAGGCGGGCGTCGGCCGCACGCGGGAGACCGTCGCGCCACTCGCCAGTGCCGCGCGCGGCGACCAGGGCCTCGGCGCCGGACCCGACCACCGACGGCGCCTCGATGGCGGCGGCTGCGGCGTCGGGTGCGAGCGAGCGGAGCGCGTCGAGGGGCGCGAGCGGATCACCGCCGAAGCTTTGCACGAAAAGCTCGCCATGTCCTCCCTGGATGGCGACCGCCACCTGCGTCGCGCTGCTTGCCGCCGCCAGCGCCGCCAGGGACGAATAGCCGGCGAGCGGCACGCCCCAGCCGATGGCGAGGCCGTGCGCGGCCGCGAGGCCGACGCGCACTCCGGTAAAGCTGCCGGGGCCGCAATCGACGAGGATCGAATCGGGGCGCCGCCCCCCCGACACATTGGCGTCGAGAAGCTCCGCGATCATCGGCAGCAGCCGTTCGGCATGGCCGCGGCCGACCAGCTCGTACCGCTCCGCGAGCACCGCGCCGCCATCGATCAGCGCCGCCGAGCAGGCTGCGGTGGCGCTGTCGATCGCAAGAAGCATCACACCGCTTCGACCGCCTCGACCTCGGGCACGTAGTGGCGCAGCAGGCCTTCGATCCCGTTCTTGAGGGTCATCGTCGAGGACGGGCAGCCCGAGCAGGCGCCGTGCAGGGCGAGATAGACCGTACCCCGCGAGAAACCGCGATAGACGATGTCGCCGCCGTCCTGCGCGACCGCCGGCCGCACCCGCGTCTCGATCAGCTCGCGGATCTGAGCCACTATCTCGGCGTCGGCGGGGTCCTCCTCGATCGCTTCGGGCGCCACCGCGATGTCGCCGGCGCTGCCGGGATTGAAGAGCGGCGCGCCGCTCGAGAAGTGGTCCAGCAGGACCGACAGGACCTCCGGCTTGAGCGGCCGCCAGTCGGCGCCAGGCGCTGCGGTCACCGAAATGAAGTCGCGACCGAAGAACACGCCTTCGACCTCCCCGGTCGAGAAGATGGCCGCGGCGAGCGGCGAGGCATCGGCATCTTCAGGGCTCGGGAAGTCGCGGGTTCCCGCTTCCATGACGGTGCAGCCCGGCAGGAACTTCAGCGTCGCCGGATTGGGCGTCGTCTCGGTCTGGATCAGCATGACGGGGATGTGGGCCGGGCGCACCCGCCGATCAAGGTCGGCGGCATCAGAGCGACGCGCAGATCTCGACCTCGAGGTCCGAAAGTGCGTGGCTGACATGAGCACCGACTCGCCACACTTGCAGACGGTCGAGCTCTTCGAGCGCGTCCCTGAGCTTGTCCGCAATCTCGCTCAGCGCGGCCGTCCGGTCTCCGGCCGCGACGTCGGCCTGGAAAGCGGTGGAAACATCATTCAACTTGTCCATCGACGGCCTTTTCATGCTCAGCGAGTGCGTTCCAGCGACGGTAACACCTGCGCGGAGCGGCAGCAATGACGGAGCCCGCCGCACTGTCCCGCTACGACATTTGGCATACCAGCCATCGGAGATTGGCCGTGGTCGCGGCACCGCGCATAATTTCGGCGATGGAGAGGAGATATGTGGACCGCGCTGCCGGGCTGAGGTCGTGAGCGAAGACACCGGCGCCGTGCGGTGTCTGACCGCGTTGCTGGAAACGGCCTGGCCCGAGAAGGCCGGTATTCGCGCCAGCGCCTTGCTCGCCGAGTTCGGATCCCTGTCGGCCGTCCTTGCGGCGCCGGCGGAAGCCTTGCGCCGTTGCCTCGGCGCCAACGACGGCGGCGTCGCCGCCTTCCTCCTGAGCGTTCGCGCCGCCTCCGACGCCGGCCCGGCACCCGAAAGCCAGCGCCCTCTCCTGCCGAGCGCGGAGGCGCTGCTCGATTTTCTGCACACCGGCGCCCCGCCCGGCCAGGAATCGCTTCGCATCCTCTATCTCAATGCGCGCAACGTGCTCCTCGCCGACGAGACCGGGGACGACGATCTGCCTCCAGCCGGGACGCTGTGGCACGGAACGATCCTGAAGCGGGCGCTGGAGCGCGGTGCGACCGCCATCATCCTGGTCGGCCACCGCGACTCGGCCGAGCCGGTGCCGCAGGATCTCGATGAGACGGCGCGCCTGGTCCGTGCCGCGAAGACCCTCGACATCGTCGTCCATGACCGGATCCTGATCTCGGCGAACGGGTGGCGCAGCTTCAGGAAAAGCGGGTTGCTCGGCTGATACACCATTCGAAGGAAAGCCCGAGTCCTCTCATTGGCTATTGCGACTTAATCGCATTAGCGGTAAGACACCCTCATGATCGTCTGCGTCTGCAATGCGATTCGCGAGAAGGACGTCCGCCAGGCCGCGCGCGGCGGCGCCGCCTGCCCCGGCAGCGCCTATGCTGCGGTGGGCTGCCGGCCGCGCTGCGGCCAATGCTTCTCATTCGCACGCGAGATCATCGCATCGGAGCGCGCGACTGCTTAGCAAGAGCAGCTGATTTTTCGCGGATTTCTGCGGTTTTCCCTGTTCCCTCGGTGCTTTTTTGGAGCTATTCCGGCGGCGCTGACAGGAGGCTCCCGATGCAAGGCGACGCCGAGATCATCCGCCATTTGTACGACGCACTCAGGAACGAGCTGACGGCGATCAACCAATATTTCCTCCACTACCGGATCCTCGACAATTGGGGCGTCCGGCGGCTCGCCAAATATGAATATGACGAGTCGATCGACGAGATGAAGCATGCCGACCGGCTCGCCGCGCGCATTCTCTTCCTCGGTGGGCTGCCCAATTTCCAGATGCTCGGCCGGCTCAGGATCGGCGAGACGGTGGAGGAGATCCTGCGCTCCGACCTCGCGCTCGAGCAGGAGGCCCTGGTCCAGCTCAAGGCGGCGGTCGCTTACAGCGAGACTGTGCAGGACTAAGTCAGCCGCGAGCTTTTCGTCTCGATCCTCGAAAGCGAGGAGGAGCATGTCGACTTCCTCGAGACGCAGTTCGAGCTGATCGAGCGGATGGGGCTGCAGAACTACATCCAGCTTCAGTCGCAGCCGGCGGAAAGCTGAGCCGCCCCCGGAAGTCCGGCGCGCTGCATCGCCTTTTCGGTCTAGGCCAGATGCTGTAAGCCTCGACCCACTATTTGGGAGGGGAGCCTGAATGACCGCAGCCACCGAGCCGCCGCCGCGCATCCAATCGCTTGATACCGTCCGGGGCGTGGCCGTAATGGGCATCCTGGCGATGAACATCGTTGCCTTCGCCATGCCCTTCTCCGCCTATATGAATCCGCTCGCCTACGGCACCGAGAGCGCGGCCGATCTCGCGTCCTGGGCCTTCAACTTCGTCCTGATCGACGGCAAGATGCGCGGCCTCTTCTCCTTCCTGTTCGGCGCGTCGATGCTGCTCGTGATCGAGCGCGCAGAGGCTTCGGGACGATCGCCGGCCAGGATCCATTATGCGCGGATGCTCTGGCTGCTCGTCTTCGGCCTGCTCCACTTCTTCTTCATCTGGCACGGCGACATCCTAGCCGGCTACGCGCAGATCGGGCTCATCGCCTTCTTCTTCCGCCGGCTCAGCGTCCGCGCGCTTATCCGGTGGGGGATAGGGCTGGTGGTGATGCAGCTATTCGTCTTCTCGGCGCTCGCCGTGGGCATCTTCTTCCTTCAGCAGCGCATGGGCCTCCCCAACCCGCCGGCCGATGTCGTGGAGCAATGGCAGGACATACAGAGCCAGCTCGGCGTACCCTCCGAGCAAGCGCTCGCTACGAAGTTCGCGCTGTTCACCGGCCCTTACGGAAATCTCGTGCACCATCAGCTGGAAAGGGTGCGCGAGCCGTTCCTGGGCCTGGTCATGTTCGGCTGGGAAACCCTCGCTTATTTCCTGTTCGGGATGGCGGCGCTCAAGAGCGGATTCTTCCGCGGCGAATGGCCTGTCGAGCGCTATCGCCGCATCGCGCTGACCGGCCTTGCCATCACCATCCCGGTCTACGCCCTGCTCGCCGGCATCATATGGCATGCCAACTTCGATCTTCCGGTGATCATGGCGGCAGCCATGGCGGCGACCGTGCCGTTCCGGCCGGTCATGGTCGTGGCCATCGCGGCCCTGATCATCCTGCTGACCCGGAGCGGCGGCGGCCTCGTGCCCCGGATAGCCGCGGCCGGGCGCGCCGCTTTCACCAACTATCTCGGCGCCAGCATCCTGATGACCGGCCTCTTCTACGGCTGGGGCTTCGGACTCTTCGGTTCGATGAGCCGGATCGAGCTCTGGATCGTCGTCCTCGCCATGTGGGCGCTGATGCTGTTGTGGTCGAAGCCCTGGCTGGAGCGCTTCCAATACGGCCCGTTCGAATGGCTGTGGCGCTCGCTGGCGCGCTGGGAGGTGCAGGCGATGCGGCGGCCGCGGGCCGAGCCGGCGGCGGTCGCCGCCTAGCGGCGCATCAGCTCGGGGAGGGGGGCGATGGGGACGATCGTCAGTCGCTCCTCGCCTTCGCCCTGAAGTCCGGGCAGGCTGCGGCCGTCGGGGAGCAGCGGCCGGCCCGTCCAGCCGGCGGCGCGGTTTCCCTCCCAGCGCGTGCAGGTGGTGACGCCCTCGCGCGCCAGCAATGCCAGCCGGAACGTCAGCAGCGCCATCTCGTCCTCTTCCGTCATGGCCTCGCCGGGGACCTCGTAGAGCAAGGCGTGGGCGACGCCGGTGCCGCAATCGATCGTGTTGCGCCGGAAGCCGCCGGCGCGGGTGCCGATGACGTAGCGCGGGCTGAGCCAGGAGAATTGGACAGTCGCGGCCTCCACCGGCTCGGTCGCCGAGCCGTAGCTGTCGACGATCTGCCATTCCGCCGGCGCGAAATCGCGAATGCCGCGGCCGGTAAGCAGGATCACGGAGGGCGGCTCGCCGGTCGAGCGGAACAGGAAGACGTTGCGGTCCGCGCCGGCCGCGCGCAGATCGGAGTCCGGATCGGCCCCGCCCGCATTCCAGCCGGGGACGAGGGGGCCGGGCCGGAACATCTCCTCCCGCATCCCGGCCACCGCGGCGCGCAGCTCGGCGACCATCTGCTCGTCGCTCGCGGGCGGCTGCTCCGTTGCGGGCTGGGCGTTCGCCGGCGGTGAGGCTGCGAGCAAGATCGCTGCGAGGGTCAGTAGCGGCATCGAACGCATCAAAGCTCTCCTTGGCGGGGAGGCTAGAGGCGCCGCGGTGCGGCCGCAAAGGGAATCAGCCGCCGCCGCTGAACGGATTTTTCGAACCGCGCATCGTCAGCCGGATCGGGACCGCGCCGAAGCCGAGCTCGCGCCTCAACCCGTTGACGAGATAGCGGCGGTAGCTCTCGGGCACCGCCTCGGTGCGGTTGCCGAACACGACGAAGGTCGGCGGGCGGGTGTTCACCTGGGTGATGTAGCGCAGCTTGATCCTTTTGCCGCTCGGCGCCGGCGGCGGGTTCTTCTCGACCGCCTCCTCGAACCAGCGGTTGAGCTGGCCGGTCGAGACGCGGCGCGACCAGGTCTCGCGGATTTCGAAGGCCGCGCCGATGAGCGTGTCGATGCCCTTGCCGGTGATCGCCGAGACGGTGAGCAGGGGCACGCCGGGCGCCTGCGCCAGCCCTTCGCGCAGGGCCGCGGAGATGCCTTGGAACAGCCCGCTCGCACCCTCCGCCACGTCCCATTTGTTGATCGCGATTATCAGGGCGCGGCCTTCCTGGAGGACGTGGTCCGCAATCTTGAGGTCCTGCGCCTCGAGGCCGAGTGTCGCGTCGAGCAGGAGCACGACCACCTCGGCGAAATCGACCGCGCGGCGCGCGTCGGCGACCGACAGTTTCTCGAGCTTGTCCTGGACGCGCGCCTTCTTGCGCATGCCGGCCGTGTCGATCAGCCGCACCGGCCGCACCGTTCCGTCGGGTGCCTGCCACTGCCAGTCGATCGCGATCGAGTCACGGGTGATGCCGGCTTCCGGGCCGGTGATCAGCCGCTCCTGCTCGATGATCCGGTTGATCAGCGTCGATTTGCCGGCATTGGGGCGGCCGACGATGGCGAGCTTGAGCGGTCCGTCCTCGCCCCCCGCGGGCTCCTCCTCGTCGGCCTGGCCGTCGAGATGGGGCATGAGCTCGTCGAACAGGTCGCCGACGCCTTCACCATGCTCGGCGCTGATCGCGACCGGCTCGCCGAGCCCCAGCGAATAGGCATCGAGCAGCCCCGCATCCCCCGCCCGCCCTTCCGCCTTGTTGGCCGCGAGCACGACCGGCGTGTCGGCGGCGCGAAGCCAGCGGCCGATCTCCTCGTCGAGCGGGGTTATGCCGGCCCGTGCATCGATCAGGAACAGAGCGACGTCGGCCTCGACGACCGCCGCCTCGGTCTGTCGCCGCATGCGGCCCGGGAGGGTCTCCGGGTCCTCGTCCTCGTATCCCGCGGTGTCGATCACGCGGAATTCGAGGCCGAGCAGGCTCGCCTCGCCCTCGCGCCGGTCGCGGGTTACGCCCGGCCGGTCGTCGACCAGTGCCAGCTTGCGCCCGACCAGCCGGTTGAACAATGTCGACTTGCCGACGTTGGGCCGGCCGACGATCGCGACGGTGGGAAGCCTCGGCATGAGGCGGGCAGTGCCGGTTCGACCGCAGCCGGTCAACCGCTCCCCGCCCCGGCGCGCCGGCCGCTTCAGCGGTAGGCGGTCAGGCGTCCGCTGTCGTCGAGGATGTAGAGCGTGTTGTTCGCCACCACGGGCGGCAGCGAGATCGGGGCGCGGCCGTTCACCGTCGCCTGGACCGAGCCGTCGACCGGCGAGGCGAAGACGATGTGGCCGAGCGAGCTGACCAGCACCAGGCGGCCTCCTGCGAGCACCGGGCCGCGCCAGGTGATCGGCCCGCGCCGGTCCTCGGCATTGCGCCAGCGCTGCAGCTGCGAGATCCAGCGCACCCGGCCCGAAGCACGGGCGATCGCGAGTAGCTGGGCCTGCTCCGTTACCACGAACACCCAATCGCCCGCGACCCATGGTGTGGCGATGCCGGCCACGTTGAGCTCCCACACGCGCTGGCCGGTGTTGAGCTCGACGGCGACCATGCGCCCGCCCTGCCCGATCGCGAACACCCGGCCCTGGTCGATGACCGGGTCGGCGTCGATGTCGGAGAGCGCGGAGACCGAGGTGGTGACGCTCGTGCGGGTGAGCGCGTCCGACCACACTTCCTGGCCGTTCTCGTAGCGATAGGCGGCCAGCTCGCCGGAGGAATAACCGGCGACGACGGTGCTCTGCGCGAAGGCCGGCGATGCGACTCCGAACACGCCCGAAGCCTCCGCCGCGCCCGAGCGGGTCCAGCGTTGCTCGCCATTGGCGACGTTGAGCGCGTAAAGCTGATTGTCCTGGCTGACGACATAGACAGTGTCCGCGGCGACGGTCGGCGTGCCGCGCAACGGGCCGCCGGGCCGGACCTGCCAGATGACGGCACCGGTGGCGGCGTCGAGAGCGGCGGCGTCACCGGCGCCGTTCACCGCATAGACACGGCCGCCGTCAAAGCTGACGCCACCGCCGAAATGGGTGCGCCCGCTCGCCTGCGCGCTGGTCAGCTGGTGCTGCCAGGCGACCGAGCCGTTGTCCGGGTTGAAGGCGCGGACCACGGCCTGGCTGTCGATCGTGTAGACGCGGCCGCCGCCGACCACCGGCGCGGCGGCGAGCCGGGCGTTCTGGCTGCTGCCCCGGCCGATGCTGACGCTCCAGGCCGGCGCCGGCGCGGTGCCCAGCGCGACGTGTCCCATCGACTTGGAAGCACTGCCGCCGCCCTGCGCCCAATCGGCGTTGACCTCGGCGGGAGGCAAGGTGACCGGCACGCCCGCGAGCTCGGGATCGGCTTCGACCGCGGCTTCGGCGGTCAGCACGGGAATCCGCTGGCCGACGGTCGGCGTGCCCTTGGGCCCGTTGGAGCTGAAGATACCGCAGCCGCCCAGCGTGGCGAGGGCGACGGCGACGGAGAGGGCGGTCAATGCGGGCTTCATTCTCATTCCTTCGTGGCCGGCGCCGGAGCGGCGGGCGCGGCCGGGGCCGCATCGGTGGAAGCCGGCGTCGGCTGGACTGCGTCGAAACCCAAAGCACCCGCCATCTGAACGGCGCGCGAACGGATCGATTCCGGCACCGTCTCGTCGCGCGCCAGAGCGGTAAAGACCTGGCCGGCGAGATCGGGACGTTGCTGGCGGAGATGGGCGTGGGCGGTCAGCTCGCCGGCGCTGCCGAACCAGGGATTGCCGCGCGCGACCATCGGCCGCAGGCGCTGGATGATCTGCTCGGGACGAAGCCGGTCGAACTCGAGCGCGGTCTGGCGAACCAGGGCGGCGTCGCGCCACTCGCGCGCGAGCCCGTCGTCGGCGACGATGCGCTGGAGGACGGCGATCGCCCCGGGCACGTTGCCGCTCTCGATCAGGATGTTGGCGCGGGTGAACAGGCCCGAGGCGCGATACCCCTTGATATTGCTCTGCTCGACCTTGGCGACGTGCGGGCCGGCGGCCTGGACCGAACCCTTTTCGAGGCTGTCGAGCGCGTCGACCAGCGCCTCCGCCGCTGCGGCCGCGCGTGCCTGACGGTGGTTCTGCCAGTAGATGAAACCGCCGACGGCGGCGAGAATCAATGCGGCGCCGATGAGGAAGTGCCAGCGATAGCGGTCCCAGGTCCTCAGCGCCTGGTCGCGCCGCAGCTCCTCGTCCACCTCGCGATAGAATGCCTCGTTGTCGCTCGGCTTGATCGCCAAATCATGTCTCCGCGGAGGGGGTCGTGCCCTTCCTGTTTTCTGCGTGGCGCTCCGGCCGGTAAGGCGGGCGCGCGGGCCCCCGTCGCGCTCCTTACCGGGCGCGCGCCGCCGAGGAAAGACCAATCACTTCCCGGCGCGGTAGATTTGATCGTCGGTCGGGAAGGCGCGGCTCCTGACCTCCGCGGCATAAGCGGACGCGGCCTCGCCGATCCGGGCAGCGAGGTCGTCATAGCGTTTGACGAAGCGGGGCGTGCGCTCGAACAGGCCGAGCATGTCCTCGGTCACCAGCACCTGCCCGTCGCATTGGGCCGAGGCACCGATGCCGATGGTCGGACAGGAGACCAAGCGGGTCGCCTCGACCGCGATCTCCTCCATCACCCCTTCCAGCACCAGAGCGAAGCAGCCCGCCTCCGCGACGGCCCGCGCATCTGCCAGAATCTTGGCCGCCTCCGCCTCGTCGCGGCCGCGGGCCCGGTAACCGCCCAAGGCGTTCACCGCCTGCGGAGTGAGGCCGACATGGCCGATCACCGGAATGCCGCGGCTGACGAGGAAGGCGACGGTCTCCGCCATCGCCTCGCCCCCTTCGAGCTTGACGGCGGCCGCGCCGGTCTCCTTCAGCACCCGCGCGGCGCTTTCGAACGCCTGCTCGGGGCTCGCTTCGTAGCATCCGAACGGCAGGTCGATCGTCACCAGAGCGTGCCACGACCCGCGCACCACCGCGGCGCCATGCGCGCACATCATCTCGAGCGTCACCGGGATCGTCGAAGGCAGGCCGTAAATGACCTGGCCGAGGCTGTCGCCGACCAGCAGCAAATCGCAATGCGGATCGAGCAGCTGCGCCATCCGCGCGGTATAAGCGGTCAGCATCACGATCGGCTCGCCGCCCTTGCGCTGCTGGATCGCCGGCACGGTCAGCCGCCGCATCGGCGCCGGCGTCGGATGCGCCCGGCTGGTCGCGGTGTCGATCGTGTAGGTGGACATCGACAGCGGTCTAGACCCTCGGGCAGCGCATGGCAAAGCCGCGCGGCTGGGAGTAGGATGCATGCCGGAGGGAAAGGGACATGCGCATCTGCGTGGCACTGCTTCTCGCGACTGCGACTGCGACTTCGGCCGCCGCGCAGGACCCCGGCTGGCGGCTGACCCCGGAGGGATACGGCCCGATCCGGATCGGCATGAGCCGGGCCCAGGTCGCGCGCATCGTCGGCGCGCCGCTCGAGGGGGAGGAACATACCGAGGGCTGCATCGTGGCGCATTCGGCGCGGGGCTGGAGCGGCATGTGGTTCATGTTCGAGCAGGGCCGGCTCAGCCGAGTCTCGATCTCGGCGCGGAGCCGGGTGACGACGCCGCGAGGTGTCGGGGTGGGCGCGAGCGAGACTGCCGTCCGCCGCGCCTATCCGCGCGGACTCCAGGTCGAGCCGCACCATTATGAGGGGCTGCCGGGCCGCTACCTCACCTTCTGGCTGCGCCCAAATGCCCGCGGCGTCCGCTTCGAGACCGACCGCACGCGACGCGTCCGCACCATCCACGCCGGCGGCCCCTCGATCCTATATGTCGAGGGCTGCCTCTAGCGATCAGTCGCGCGGATCGTAGGCGTGAGGGAGGTCGCCTTCCTGGGGGCGGCGGTAGCGGTCGCGCAGGCGCGTCTGCCGGTTCTCGAGCGGCTGGCGGACGCCGTCGATCCAGACCGCCTCGACGTTGCTGGACAGCTCGAGCGGGTCGCCGCTCCAGATCACGACGTCGCCGCGCCGGCCGGGGCGGAGCGACCCGATCTCGCCGCCGAGGCCGAACGCCTCGGCCGGCCGCGCGGTGATCGCCGCGAAGGCTTCGTCCCAGCTGAGGCCGGTATGGCCCGGAACGCGGGTGATCGCGACGAGATTGCCGGCATATTGGGTCTCCACCCTGACCTGCCGCGCCTCGTCGTCGTTGATCATGCCGATGCCGACCTGGACGCCGGCCTGGCGCATCCGGCCGATGTTCGACTGGGTGGCCGCGAGCTGCTCGAAGCTGGACGGAAGATCGTTCAACGCATTGGCGATGACCGGCACGCCCGTCGCGGCGATCTCGCGGGCGACGCGCCAGCCTTCGGTCGCGCCGACCAGGATGAGACGCAGCCGCGGGAATTCGCGCTTCAGCGCCAGCGCCTGCAGGATATCGGCCGCGCGCTCGACATGGATCAGGAGGAACTGGCGGCCCTGAACCACCGGCACCAAAGCGGCGGCGTCGAAGCGGGTCAGGAGCACGTCGTCGCGGCGCTCGTTGCCGGTGATGACGGACGGATTCTCCTCGACGTCCTCGGGCGGAACCTGCTGCGCCTGTCCGGCGCGGGCGCCGCCGCTGCTGATCGGAACGCGCAACTCCCCCGCCTCGCGGAGCGCGTTGCGAAGGAGGACGTGGGCGGAAGGGCGGCTGCCGCCCGCCTGGTTGGCGCCTTCCTCGCCGAACTCGACGAACTGGAAGAGGCGGCGGCGGGTGATCGGCTGCATGTCCGCGCCGAGATCGATGAGCGCGCCCTGGCCGGCGAAGATGCTGCGCGACGCTCCCGGCGCCACCATCGCCCGGGTGACACCGGCGGCGCGGTTGACGGCGATCGAGGCGTTCTCCGGGTTGATCGCAGGCGCGACGTCGATCGCGGCGCTGAACGGCGAGTTGGCGGCCGAGACGTCGTTGGTCGGATTGACCGCGTCGACCTCGACCAGGCCCATGCGCGAGAAGCCGGCGACGATGCCCGGAGTGACCCAGCGCCCCTGCGCGTCGACGACAGTGGCGCCCGCGGGCACGGCCACGTTGCGCCCCGCCGCGACCACCCGTCCGTTGGCGACGACGACGGTGCCGCCGTCGATCGGCGGCGTGCCGTCGCCGAGCACGACCCTGCCGCCGGTGATCGCCACCGTCTGTGCGAAAACGGGGGCGGCGGTGGAAACAAGGACGGCTGCAAGAGCCGTTCGGGCCGAGCGAAGTCGAGCTCTGCAGCCGAGCGAAGCCGAGGCCCTGTTCTCGCTGCGCCCGAAGGCGGTTCTCGACTTCGCTCGAACCGAACGGCGGAAGGACGCCACCAGCCGCCTCACTTCACGTCCCCTTCGCCCGGCTGGCCGAGCTCGAAGTCGGAGACGGGCCGCAGCCGCGGATTGTTCATGTCGTAGAGCAAAGCGCCGTCGATCCAGACCTGCTGCGGCCGGGTGTAGACGCTGTAGGGATTGCCGTTCCACAGCACCACGTCGGCGCGCTTGCCGACGCGCAGGCTTCCCGTCTCATTCTCGATGCCGAGCGCGCGGGCCGGATTGAGGCTGAGCCACCGCCACGCTTCCTCGTCGGATATCTGCAGGCCCATCCGGCGGCCGTCGGCGAGCGCCTTGGCGGCCTCCTGGTTCAGGCGCTGGATGCCGTTCGGGTCGTCGGAATGGACGATCGCGCAGGCACCCGCGGCGTGGACGAGCGGGATGTTCTCGTTGATCGCGTCGTAGGATTCCATCTTGAAGCCCCACCAGTCCGCCCACATCGAGGCGCAGGTGTTGCTCTCGCGGAGCAGGTCGGCGATCTTGTAGGCCTCGACGGCGTGGTGGAAGCTTGCGATCCGGAAGCCGAACTCGCGCGCCATGTCGAGCATGATCGCCATCTCGTCGGCGCGGTAGCAATGGTTGTGGACGAGGATGCGGCCTTCGAGCGCGTCGACCAGAGTGTCCATCTGGAGGTCGCGCGCGGTGTTAGGATCGCGCGCCCGGCGGTCGCGATATTCGACCGCGCGCTGCCAGGTCGCGCGCATCACCGCGACATTGCCCATCCGCGTCTGCGGCATCGTGTTGCGCGAGCCGTAGACGCGCTTCGGATTTTCGCCGCACGCCATCTTGAGGCCGCGCGGCGCGCCCGGGAAGCGCATCTGCTGGACGGTGCGGCCGGGAACGTTGCGGACGACGACGCTGCGACCGCCGAACAGGTTCGCCGAGCCCGGCAGGATCTGGAGGGTGGTGACGCCGCCATTGGCGAGCGCGCGGGTGAACCCCGGATCCTGCGGCCAGACGCTGTGCTCGGCCCAGACTTCGGGCCGGACCGGGTTGGTCGCCTCGTTGCCGTCGGAATGCGCCTCGACGCCGGGGCTCGGATAGTCGCCGAGGTGGCTGTGGTCGTCGATGATCCCGGGCGTGACCCAGCGGCCGCTGCCGTCGATCCGGGTGGCGCCTTCGGGAATCGGCGTGTCGGGCCCGCCGATCGCCTGGATGCGGCCGTCGACCATTACAACCGTTCCGTTCTCGATCCGGGCGCCCTCGCCGTCGAAGACGGTGGCGCCGGTGATCGCGGTCGGGACGCTCGGATAGGGCCGGTAGGTCGAGGGATAGGGATCGGCGGGCGGCGTATGGCGCGGCGCCGCAGCCTTGGGCGGCGGCTGCGCTGCCGCCGACTGGGCCTCGCCGCGCTGGTTGGCGCAGCCCATCAGCACCGCGATCGCCGCCGCCGTGGCGACGAGGCCAAGCCGCATCAGCGGCCCTCCCCGTCCGGCCCCCGATCCGGATTGGCGGCGCCGCCCGTGTCCGGCCCGCCCGCGCGGGGCGGGTCGTTGGCTTCGCCGAGCGGGTCGCGGCCCGCCTTCATCTCATTGCCGGTATGCGTCCCGGCCGCCTCGCGCTCGACGAGCTGAGCCTCGCCGGCCATCACGTTGCGGCCGCGGTCGCCGCCGGTGGTGGTCGCTCCTCCGGGACCGTCCTTGCCGAGCGTCTCGAGGTGCATGCCGCGCTTCAGGAAAGGCGAGATCAGCATCAGCAGCACGCCGATGCCGACGCCGACCCAGCCGATCGTCCCGAAGACGTCGGAATAAGTGGCGAGCTGGGCGCGCGGATCGGTGACCATGCCGCCGACCGTCTCGCCCGAGGTCGCCTGCGCGATCAGGCCGGCCAGCGTGTGGGCGAGCGCCGAGGCGAGGAACCAGATGCCCATCATCAGGCCGACAATGCGCGGCACCGACAGCTTGGTGATCATGCTGAGCCCGACCGGCGACAGGCAGATCTCGCCGGTCGTGTGGAGGAGATAAGCGAGGAACAGCCAGATCAAGGGCACGCGGAAGTCCGGGCCGGCGAAATAGGTGATGCCGACGACCAGCACGAGGAAGCCGAGGCCCGCCTGGAGAATGCCGAGGCCGAACTTGAGCGGGGTCGAGGGCTCCAGCCCTCTGCGGTTGAGCCAGCCCCACATCGCCGCGAAGATCGGGGCGAGCAGCACGATCAGGGCCGGGTTGAAGACGTTGGTCTGCGCGGCCGTCATCCGGAAGTCGCCGGCGACCGTCAGGTCCGAATTGCGGTCCGCATAGAGCGTCATCGAGCTTCCGGCCTGCTCGAACAGAGTCCAGAACAGCACGGTGAAGATGATCAGCACCAGCGCGACGATCATCCGCGCCCGCTCCGCGCCCTTGAGCGCGATCCACGACCAGACCAGCATGCCGAGGAAGATCGCCGGCGCGCCGTAGGCGAGGACGGTGGTGACGATCTCGTCGCGCTGGACCAGGAACCAGGCCGGGAGCAGCATGAGCAGGCCGAAGACGTAGATCGTCCACTCGTAATTGACGCCCATGAAGCTCCGCTGCTTGAGCACCTCCGGCCGCGGCGGCTCCGCCTTGCCGAGCAGGTGCTTCTGGCCGGCGAGGAAGGTCAGCAGGCCGAAGAGCATGCCGAAGCCGGCGAGGCCGAAGCCGTATTTCCAGCCATAAGCGATGCCGAGCCATCCGCAGAGCGCGGTCGCCATCACCGAGCCGAGGTTGATGCCCATGTAGAAGATGGTGAAACCCCGGTCGCGCCGCGGATCGTCGGGCGCGTAGAGCGCGCCGACGATGGTCGAGATGTTTGCCTTGAGGAAGCCGACCCCGACGATGATCAGCGACAGCGAGAGGAACAGGATCTGGACGTAGAACGGATCCTGCTCGACCCGCGTCTGGTAGGCCCCGGTCGCGATCGTCCCGGGCAGGCCGACGGCGGCGCCGTTCTCGACCGTCATCGCCTCACCGGAGAAGGTGATCGGCGAGCGCGCGCCCTCGGGCGTGGTGATGAACAGCGTGCGGCCGTCGCCGCGTCCTTCGGTCACCACTTCGTAGGCCGTGCCGCCCGCATCGACATATTGGCGCGCGCCCGAACCCTCGAAGGCCATCCCGAAATGGCCGAGGACGAGCAGAGCGGCGCCGATCGTCACTGCCTTGCGCGAGCCGAGATAGCGGTCGGCGATCAGGCCGCCGAGCACCGGCATCAGATAGACCAGCGAGGCATAGGCTGCGTAGAGGCCCTGCGCCTCCTCGTCGGCGAAGAGGAAATGCTGGGTGAGGTAGAGGACCAGCAAGGCGCGCATGCCGTAGAAGGAGAAGCGCTCCCACATCTCGGCGAAGAACAGAACGGCGAGGCCCTTGGGATGCCCGAAGAAGCTGCGGTCGTCCGAAGGCTTGCTGCGGTCGGGATAAGCGGTGGAAGCCATCGGGCGCTGCTCCTGAACTGGTCTGCGACGGCCGCTCGTACGGCGGCCTTGAAGGCGGCGCACACTAGCCATCTGGCGCGCGATGTGAAGCCGGATTGTTGCGCCCCCGGGCGCCTGCTACCCGCCGCGTCTATGTTCAACGACCGCGCCTCGCCCTTGTCGCTCATCGAGACCCGCCGTTCGGGGCGCCCGCGCGACCTCGTCGCCCCCGGTCCCTCCCCGGAGGAGCTGAGGCGCATCCTCGCCGCCGCCGCGCGGACGCCCGATCACGGCAAGCTCCACCCGTGGCGCTTCGTCCGCGTCGCGCAGGACCGCCGCAGCGCTTTTGCCGAGCTCCTCGACCGTGCCTACCGCGCAGGCAATCCCGAGCCGGGACGGCTCGAGATCGAGGCGAACGAGCGCTTCGCGCGCCAGGCGCCGGAGCTGGTCGTCGCGCTCTCCACGCCGACGGTGCCGCACAAGATCCCCCTCTGGGAGCAGCAGCTCTCCTGCGGCGCCGCCTGCATGAACCTGCTCCACGCGACCCACGCGCTGGGCTACGCGGCCGGCTGGGTCACGGGCTGGGCGGCCTATGCGCCGATCGTCCTCGAAGCGTTCGGCGCCGCCGGCGAGCAGGACCGCATCGCCGGCTTCATCTTCCTCGGCACGCCGGGGGCCGAGCAGGAGGAGCGGGTAAGGCCGGCGTTTGAGGAGGTCGCGGGGGAGTGGTGAGCGGAAGCCCTCCCCCTTGATGGGGGAGGGTTTGGGTGGGGGTGGACTCGTCACCTGGGCAGCGTCTTTTCCGACGACTCCACCCCACCCAACCCCTCCCCCCCTCGAGGGGAGGGGCTTTTCTCTTGACTGCACCGCTGTATTAGGACAGCATCACAGGCGTGAGCAACGAAGAACGCCCCGTCTACCTGCGCCTCCGCGACTCGATCGCCGCGCGCATCCTCGACGGGCAGGTCAAGGACGGCGATCCCTTGCCGTCGGTCCGCAGCCTCGCCGCCGAATATGGCGCCAACCCGCTGACCGTCGCCAAGGCCTATCAGATGTTCCAGGAGGAAGGGCTGATCGTGGTCCGCCGCGGCGTCGGCATGTTCGTCGCCGCCGGCGCCGCCGCGAAGCTGCTCGAGGCGGAGCGCCGCGAATTCCTCGACAATCGCTGGCCCGACATCGCCGCCCACATGCGCCGCCTCGATCTCGACGTCGCCGACCTGGTCGAGCGCGCGCTGGCCTGAGCGAGACCGTCATCCCGGCGAAGGCCGGGATCTCGGGACGAGAAGTCGCGGGCGCCGATGCAGGTCGCCAGGGAGCGGTGCACATAGGCTCCCGCTTTTCACCCGCTGAGGTCCCGGCCCTCGCCGGGACGACGCGCCTTGCTCACCCCAGGCTCTTCACGATCTCCTCGACCATCTTCTTGGCGTCCGCGAGCAGCATCATCGTGTTGTCGCGGTAGAAGAGCTCGTTGTCGACGCCGGCATAGCCGACGCCGCCCATCGAGCGCTTGATGAACAGGACCGTCTTCGCCTTCTCCACGTCGAGCACCGGCATGCCGTAGATGGGCGAGGTCTTGTCGGTCTTGGCGGCGGGGTTGGTGACGTCGTTGGCCCCGATCACGAAGGCGACGTCGGTGCGCGCGAATTCGGAGTTGATGTCCTCCAGCTCGAACACCTCGTCATAGGGCACGTTGGCCTCGGCGAGCAGCACGTTCATGTGCCCGGGCATGCGGCCCGCGACCGGATGGATGGCGTATTTGACGCCCACGCCTTCCTTCTTGAGCAGGTCGCCCATTTCCCTGAGCGCATGCTGGGCCTGGGCGACGGCCATGCCGTAGCCGGGGACGATGATCACCTGCTCGGCCTGCTTCATCAGAAACGCCGCGTCCTCGGCCGAGCCGCGCTTCCACGGCCGGTCAGTGGCGCCGCCGCCCGCGCCCGCGACAGCGTCGCCGCCGAAGCCGCCCGCGATCACCGAGATGAAGCTGCGGTTCATCGCCCGACACATGATGTAGGAGAGGATCGCGCCCGACGATCCGACCAGAGCGCCGGTGATGATCATCGCGCTGTTCTGCAGCGTGAACCCCATCGCCGCCGCCGCCCAGCCCGAATAGCTGTTCAGCATCGAGACCACGACCGGCATATCGGCGCCGCCGATCGGGATGATGAGCAGGAAGCCGATCAGGAAGGCGAGGCCGGTCAGGGTCCAGAACACCCACGGGTCCTGGTCCTGCGTGAACCAGGCGATCAGGCCGAGGATCGCGGCCAGCGTACCGAGATTGATGACGTGGCGCAGCGGCAGCAGGATCGGCTTGCCCGACATGTTGCCGTTCAATTTCAGGAAGGCGATCACCGAGCCCGAGAAGGTGATCGCGCCGATCGCCGCGCCGAGCCCCATCTCGACCCGGCTGACCGGGTAGATGAGGCCGCCTTCCGCGATCCCGAACGCTTCCGGGTTCAAATAGGCCGCCGCCGCGACCAGCACCGCGGCCAGGCCGACCAGGCTGTGGAAGGCGGCGACCAGCTGCGGCATCGCCGTCATCGCGATCCGCCGCGCGGTGACCAGGCCGATCACGGCGCCGATCGCGATAGCGCCGCCGATCCAGGCGAGGTTGGTCAAACCCTCGCGCAGGCAGGATTCGAAGTAGAGCGAAACCGAGCATTGCTCGACGCCGGCCGCTTCGAGGATGCCGCGCGACGGATAGGAGACGACCAGCAAAGTCGTGAGGACCGCAATCGCCATGCCCGCCATGCCGAAGCGGTTGCCGCGCCGGCTGCTCTCCGGGCTGGAGAGGCCGCGCAGCGCGAGGATGAAGCAGACCCCCGCGACCAGATAAGCGAGCATCACCCAGGGCGGGGCGGCGGGGCCGTGATGCATCAGCGCCGCTCCTTCTTCCTGTACATTGCGAGCATGCGCGCCGTCACCGCGAAGCCGCCGAAGATGTTGACGCTGGCCAGCGCGACCGCGGCGAGGCCGAGCCAGGTCGAGGTCGAGCCTCCGAGAGACTCGCTCGCCGCCGCGGCCGCGATCAGCGCGCCCACGACGATCACCGAGGAGATCGCGTTGGTCACCGCCATCAAGGGCGTGTGCAGCGCCGGCGTCACCGACCAGACCACATAATAGCCGACGAAGCAGGCCAGCACGAAGATCGAGAGGATGGTGATGAAATCCATGGGCTCCTCCGAAGCGGGCGGCACATTGGCGGCGTAACCCGGTCCTGTCGAGAGGCGCGTGGGGGGCTCGCCGGGGGGAAGCGCGGGTTCGTCGCTGCAGCGCGCGGCGCGCAGCCACTGTCATTCACACCATAATGACTCAAATTATAGTCGCTTACATCCGAAACGGATATAAAATGACTCAATCTGTCCGTATAAAGAAGGTAAAGTAGCCATTCAGTCGAGTCGCAATGCGAACACTGTTCAGATCGCGTGCCGTTCACGTAGACCTGATTAGTAAGCGTTGTATTCCGCGTCATGTACTCCGATTGAGCGTGCACATACCGCATCATATTCTTGAGCTACTAGCTCGAGAACTTACCATCATGGGAGCAAATGCAATGGCCACGGTCGAAGCCGCCTCGGCGGCCACCCAAACAGTTTCGCCGAACCACCTCGCCCTCTACCGACCCGGTACGGGAACGATGTGGCTACTCGCCAACAGCCGCGGCACCTTCGTGCCCGTCTATCATGAAGGCGATCCCGGCAACGGCATCGGCGGCTACGACCTCAAGAGCGGGAACGACCGCGCCTTCGCCTTCGACTATGACGGCAGCGGCAGCGTCGACCATATCGCCCTCTACCGGCCGGGAACGGGCACGATGTGGATCCTGAAGAACGCGGGCGGCAGCTTCACGCCGGTTTATCAGCAGGGCGATCCGGGCAACGGCATCGGCGGCTACGATCTCAAGAGCGGAGACGATCGCGCCTTCGCCTTCGACTATGACGGCAGCGGCAAGCTCGACCACCTCGCGCTCTATCGGCCCGGAACCGGCACGATGTGGATCCTGAAGAACAACGGCGGCACCTTCACGCCGGTTTATCAGCAGGGCGATCCTGGCAACGGCATCGGCGGTTACGATCTCAAGAGCGGGAACGATCGCGCCTTCGCCTTCGACTATGACGGCAGCGGCAAGCTCGACCACCTCGCCCTCTACCGGCCCGGAACCGGCACGATGTGGATCCTCAAGAACGCGGGCGGCACCTTCACGCCGGTCTATCAGCAGGGCGATCCCGGCAACGGCATCGGCGGTTACGACCTCAAGAGCGGGAACGACCGCGCCTTCGCCCTCGCCTCCACTCTGCAGCCGGCGCCCAGCCTCTCGCGGGACGATCTGCTCGCTGCGATCGCCCGCTACGGTCCCACCGTGAAGTTCCACCCGGAGGAGCAGTTTCTGCCCTGCTCCGTCGAGTGGTTTCTGCAAAATGCCTGGCTCTGTCAGCCGGGCTCGCGGGTCCAGGCGACACCCCAGAATCTGCCGAGCACGATCGGCGCGCCGGATGACCACAAATTCTGGCTGCGGCTGAAGGACGACGGCCATCGCGGGGGAGACCTCTCTTCGGCCCGCGCCTATGTGCACGCAAAGCCGTCCAAGAAGACGGGCTTCACCGACATCAGCTTCTGGCTCTGCTACGCGTATAATGGGGCGGGAACGGCGCATTTGTTCCCGTTCAAGGACCGACTCTCCCTCGACCCCTTCGGCGAGCATTACGGCGATTGGGAAACCTTTACGCTGCGCATCAGCAACCGCACGAAGCTGCTCGACAGCGTCTACCTGTCACAGCACGACAGCGGCGAGTGGGTGACGAACCTGGCCGAGTTCACGGTCGAGAACGGCCGAATTGTCATCTATTCGTCGCTGAATGGGCATTCGGCCTACAAGTCCGCCGGGAGCAATCCTTCGAAGCGGACCCATTTGCAGGCGCCGTGGCCTTTCTCGGGCGACGTCTACGACTTCTCGCTCGTCAACCTGTGCGACAATGGCAGCCACAGCCTCGACTGTTCGAGCAACTTCGTGCTCGTGTCGGCCTCCTATCTCGGCGACCAGGCGCCGCAGGAGCCGGCATGGCTGAATTTCGGCTACCGCTGGGGGCCGCAAATCATCTACCCGGCGGGAACCCTGGACCAGTGGGTCAGCGGCACGGGCATCGGCAGTTTCCTCGCCGGGCCGCTCCTGCGCTGGCTGCTCGGCGCGCTCCCTTCCGAAGCGAAGGGCGAGGACGGCCCCAGCGGCCCGAAAACGAAGGCGAACTGGAACGGAAGTCCCGAGGACTGACGCTCGAAACAACCGTAAGGTAGCGGGTCGCGGCGAGAACCGCGGCCCGCTTCGCATCCCGCTGTCATCGACGCACGCTCAGCCCAGGAGCCTCTCGCTGACGATCTCGCCGCCCCGCGTCAGCCTTACCCCTTTGACGATCTCGTCGTCGTCGGGGAGCACGACACGGCCCGCCTCCTTGTCCCAGAAGGCGCTGAGGAAGTTGTAGAGGTTGCGGGCGTAGAGGGCCGAGGCGTCGGCGGCCAGCCGGCTCGGCACGTTGCGATGGCCGACGATGCGGACGCCGTGGTGCTCGACGATCTCGCCCGGCGCTGCGCCCTCGACATTGCCGCCCTGCTCGACGGCGAGGTCGACGATCACGCTACCGGGCCGCATGCTGGCGAGCTGAGCGTCCGAGATGAGACGCGGCGCGGGCTTCCCCGGGATGAGCGCCGTGGTGATGACGATATCCTGCCTGGCGATGTGCGCCGAGACCAATTCCGCCTGCGCCGCCTTATACTCGTCCGACATCTCGGTCGCGTAGCCGCCGGCGCCCTCGCCCTCGATGCCGGCGACCTTCTCGACGAAGATCGCCTTCGCGCCCAGGCTCTCGATCTGCTCCCGCGTCACGGCGCGGACGTCGGTCGCCGAGACCATGGCGCCGAGGCGCCGGGCAGTGGCGATCGCCTGCAGCCCGGCCACGCCGACGCCCATGATGAAGACGCGGGCCGCCGGGATCGTCCCGGCGGCGGTCATCATCATCGGGAAAGCGCGGCCATATTCGGCGGCCGCGTCGAGCACCGCCTTGTAGCCGGACAGATTCGACTGGGAGGAGAGCACGTCCATCGACTGGGCGCGGGTGATGCGCGGCATCAACTCCATCGCCAGCGCTTCCAGCCCGGCCCCGGCATAGCCGTCGATGCGCTCGCGCTGCCGGAACGGATCGAGAATCGCCACGATCAGGGCACCTGCCCGGGCGCCGGCCAGGGTCCCGGCGTCCTGCCCCTGCACACCGAGCACCGCATCGGCGCCGGCGAGGACGTCGCCCCGCGCCGCGACGCTCGCGCCGGCGGCCTCGTAATCGGCGTCCGCGATCGAGGCGGAGAGGCCGGCCCCGGCTTCGACCGCGACCTCGGCGCCGAGCGCGATGAACTTCTTGGCGGTCTCCGCAGTCGCGGCGACCCGGCGCTCGCCCTCGGCCGTCTCCTTGAGGACCGCGATCTTCACCGAGGGGCCGGCCGGCTCAGTTGCTGATCAGCAGGATGACGATGAAGCCGGCGATGAGGCTGAGGATCGCGCCCCATTTCATCAGGCTGACGAAGCCTTCGTAGCCGCTCACATGATCTCTCATCATCCGTTCAGGCACTTCGCCTTCGGCCGCCATGTCGTTCCTCTCCGTCTCTCCGGTTGGCGGGCCTCTTACCAATGGCCGGCGCGCAAGGGCAAGCCGCCCTTAAGCGGACCTTTACCCAAATGTCCTAGCGCAAACGGAGCCAGGGCAAGAGGGACCAAGAATGCGGCCGGATCCGACGCGATGCCTGTTGCTGATCGACGACGAGCCCGCGCAGCGGCGGCTGGTCAGCGCCATTTGCGGCCGCGCCGGCTGGTGGGTGCGCGGGGCTGCCGATGTCGAGGGCGCCGAGAAGGTCCTCACCGATCCCGAAGAACCCAAGATCGACGCCGTCCTGCTCGATCACTGGCTGCCCGGCGACGACGGCCACGAAACCATCGCCCGGATCCGCGCCATCAAGCCCGGAATACCGCTCCTCGTGCTCACCGCCCAGACCTCGGTCTCGGTCGCGGTCGAAGCGATGCGCGCCGGCGCCAACGATTTCCTGGTCAAGCCGCTCGCGCCCGACCGGCTGCTCGCCGCACTGGACGCCGCCACCGACCGCCGCAAGGCGACCGGCGAGCTGCGCCCGCTGTCCGAAAAGATCGTCAAGCAGCTCGGCTTCGAGGAGATCGTCGGCTCCGCGCCCGAGTTCCGCTCGGCGCTGGCGATCGCCGCCAAGGCGGCCCGCGCGCGCTGCTCGATCCTGATCGAGGGCGAGAGCGGATCGGGCAAGGAAATCTTCGCCCAGGCCATCCACGCCGCCAGCCCGCGCGCAAAAAGGCCGCTGATCGCGGTCAATTGCGGCGCGATCCCGGCCAATCTCGTCGAGTCGGTGCTGTTCGGGCACGAGAAGGGCGCCTTCACGGGCGCCTTCGACCGTCACATCGGCCGCTTCGAGGACGCGGACGGCTCGACCCTGTTCCTCGACGAGGTCGGCGAGCTGCCGCTCGAAACCCAGGTCAAGCTGCTGCGCGCGCTCGAGGAGGGCGAGATCCAGCGCATCGGCAGCCGCATCACCCATCATGTCGACGTCCGCGTGATCGCCGCCACCAACCGCCGGCTCGCCGACGAAGTCGCCGCCGGCCGCTTCCGCGAGGACCTCTATTACCGGCTGAACGTCGTCCACGTGCCGATCCCGCCGCTGCGCAACCGGATCAGCGACCTGCCCGCGCTGGCCCGCCACCTGCTCGCCCGGATCGCCGAGCAGCCGGGGATGCGCCATCTCTCGATCACCGACGACGCCCTCGCCGTGCTGATGCGCTACGGCTGGCCGGGCAACGTCCGCCAGCTTCAGAACGCCCTGTTCCGCGCCGCCGTGCTCTGCGACGGCGACGCCCTCACCGCCGCCGATTTTCCGCAGATCGCCACCGAGGCCCGCTTCGGCAACCGCATCGACGATTATCACGCCAAGAGCCTGGTCGGCGCGTCCCAGAACGCGGCGATGGCCAACGGCGCCGGCATCACCCTCTATTCGCCCGACGGCAACCTGCGCCCGCTCGAGGAGATCGAGGCCGACGTCATCCGCCTCGCCATCGGCCATTATCGCGGCCGGATGACCGAAGTCGCGCGCCGGCTCGGCATCGGCCGCTCGACCCTCTACCGCAAGCTCGGCGAGCTCGGCATCGACGCCGCGGCGTAAGCCCTCCCCCTTGATGGGGGAGGATGAGCAGGTGCGAACGTCCCCCGGACGTTCGCAGCCATGTCCGGGGGACATGGCGACCTGCTCATGGTGGGGATGGCGTCAACGAAGTGCGGTGACTCTCCGGAGACTCCACCCCACCCCAACCCCCTCCCCATCAAGGGGAGGGGCTTTCACCCGGCGTGATTCAGGCTACACTTGTGGCAATGCCGGATTTCACCGAAGCCAAGGTCCTGATCACCGGCGCCGCCTCCGGCATCGGCGCGGCGGTCGCGACCCGGCTCGCCGCCGCGGGGGTGCGCAAGCTCATCCTGGTCGATCGCGACGAGGTGAAGCTGCGCGATTTCGGCTTCACCCTGCCCTGCGAGCGCCAGCCGATCATCGGCGACGTCGCCGACGAGTCGCTCTGGTCCGCTGCCGATCTCACCGGGCTGACGCACGCTTTCGTGAACGCGGGCATCGGCGAGGGCGGCCCGCTCGCCGAGCTCGAGTTCGAGACGTGGCGGCGGGTGATGAGCGTCAATCTCGACGGCGCCTTCCTCACCCTGCAGGCGGCGCTGAGGGCGATCCGCTCGACCGGGGGCGGCGGCTCGATCGTGCTCACCGCCTCCGTGGCGGGCGTCAAGGCGGAGCCCGGCATGGGCGCCTATGCGGTCTCGAAAGCGGGAGTGATCCACCTCGCCCGCATCGCCGCCAGGGAGGGAGCGCCCGACGGCATCAGGGTCAACGCGATCGCACCGGGCGGCATCGAGACTCCGATCTGGACGGCCGTGCCGATGTTCCAGGAGATGGTGAGGAGCATGGGCAGCGAGGCGGCGGCGTTCAAGGCGATGGCGTCGGTCTCGACGCCGCTCGGCCGCTTCGGCACCGCCGACGAGATCGCCGCCCAGGTCGCCTTTTTGCTCTCCGACGAGGCCGGCTTCACCACCGGCGCCTGCTGGGTCAGCGACGGCGGCTACTCGCTCTGAGGCTTTTCAGCCGACGGGACGGACGCTAGGCGCCGGCCATGGCCAACATCCTTGTCACCGGCACCAGCCGCGGCATCGGCCGCGCCATCTTCGACGCGCTCGCGGGTCAGGAGGTCGTCGGCCATTCGACCCGCGGCGGCGCGGACGAGATCGCCGCCGATCTCGCCGAAGCAGGCGCGGCGGGGCGGATCTGGGCGGAGGCGCTGGACCGGCTCGGCGGCCGGGTCGACGTGCTCGTCAACAACGCCGGAATCTTCGAGGCGGCGCCGATCGGCGAGAGCGATGAGGGCTGGCGCGCCCTCTGGGAGCGGACGATGCGGGTCAACCTCACCGCCGCGGCCGAGCTCTGCCGCCTCGCCGTGCTCCATTTCCGCGAGCGCGACGGGGGCGGCCGCATCGTCAACGTCTCGAGCCGCGCCGCCTATCGCGGCGATTCGCCCGACCACTGGCATTATGCCGCCTCCAAGGCGGGCATGATCGGCATGACCAAGACGATCGCGCGCGGCTATGCCGGCGAGGGCATATTGGCCTTCGCCGTCTGCCCGGGCTTCACCGTCACCGGCATGGTCGACGATTATATCGCCAGCCGCGGCGGCGGCGCCTTCCTCGCCGACATCCCGCTCGGCCGGCCGGCCGACGTCGCCGAGGTCGCCGAGACGGTCCGCTGGCTCGCCCTCGACGCCCCGCCCTCGGCCACCGGCGCGGTCATCGACGTCAACGGAGCCAGCTTTGTCCGCTAGATTCCTCCCCATGGCGAGCCATGGGGAGGGCCTTCGGCGCAGGGAGGAATTGCGGTGACCAGCTGGCGCGTCTCCCTCCCCTGCACCCGCGCTGAAGCCGAAGCGATCCCTCTCAGCGACGTCGAGTTCGAAGGCCTCGACCCGCCGCCGGTGCTGATGACCAGCGAGCCGGATCGGGCGCGGCCGGACGAGTGGCGGCTCGACGCTTATTTCGAAGACCGGCCGGACCAGGAGGCGCTGGCCGCCGTGCGCGCGCTTGCGCCCAGCGCCGCCGATACCGAGCCGGAGATTCAGCCCCTCGGCGACGAGGACTGGCTGAGGATGAGCCAGCGCGAGCTCGAGCCGATCCTGGCCGGCCGTTTCTGCGTCCATACCTCAGAGCATCGGAGCGAGGTGCCCGCAGACGCAGTCGCGCTCCAGATCGACGCCGGTCGTGCCTTCGGCACCGGCCATCACGAGACCACGACCGGCTGCCTCACCGCGCTCGACCGGCTCAAGGGGACCGGCCTCGCCTTCGCCGACATCGCCGACATCGGCACCGGCACCGGCCTCCTCGCCTTCGCCGCGCTGCGGCTCTGGCCGGACGCGAAGGCGATCGCCTCGGACATCGATCCCGTCGCGATCGAGGTGGCGCTGGATAATGCCGCGATCAACGGCATCCCCGTCGGCGCCGGCGCCGGCGAACTGGCGCTGATCGTCGCCCCCGGCCTCGAGCATGAGCGCCTGCAGGCGGGCAAGCCCTACGACCTCGTCGTAGCCAATATCCTCGCCGGCCCGCTGATCGACCTCGCCCCTGCGATCGCCGCGGCGATGGCGCCCGGCGGCCGCCTCGTCCTCGCCGGCCTGCTCAGGGTGCAGGCGGAAGCGGTCGCCGCCGCCTATCGCCGCCAAGGCCTCGCCATGGCCTTCGCGATCGAGCGCGGCGACTGGCCGACGCTCGTGATGCGGAAGCGAAGGGCGACGGGCTGGCGCTGAAGCCCTCCCCCTCGAGGGGGGAGGGTTTGGGTGGGGGTGGACTATGTCATAGGGCATTGAGTCTTCCGGAGACTCGGCCCCCCCCCC
>DASVVP010000008.1:0-44082 GCA_036386495.1 Allosphingosinicella sp. | reverse complement strand
GGATGCCAAGACCATCCTGTTGGTCCAGGCCCTCCAGCTGCGCCGGCCGGAGCTGTTTCAGTAAACCACCACCGAGCGGATCGACTTGCCTTCGTGCATGAGGTCGAAGGCGGTGTTGATCTCGTCGAGCGGCATGGTGTGGGTGATGAGGTCGTCGATGTTGATCTTGCCCTCCATGTACCAGTCCACAATCTTGGGCACGTCCGTGCGGCCGCGGGCGCCGCCGAAGGCGGTGCCTTTCCAGACCCGGCCGGTGACGAGCTGGAAGGGGCGCGTGGCGATCTCGCGGCCGGCTTCGGCGACGCCTATGACGGTCGAGACGCCCCAGCCGCGGTGGCAGCATTCCAGGGCCTGGCGCATCACGTCGGTATTGCCGGTGCAGTCGAAGCTGTAGTCGGCGCCGCCGTCGGTGAGGTCGAGGATCGCCTGCACCACCTTGTCGGCGCCGGTTTCGGCCGGATTGACGAAGTCGGTCATGCCGAATTGCTCGGCCATCGCCCGCTTCGCCGGATTGATGTCGACGCCGACGATGCGCGCCGCGCCGACCAGCCGCGCGCCCTGGATGACGTTGAGGCCGATGCCGCCGAGCCCGAAGACGACGACGTTCGAACCCGGCTCGACGCCCGCCGTCCAGATCACCGCGCCGACGCCCGTGGTGACGCCGCAGCCGATGTAGCAGACCTTGTCGAACGGCGCGTCCTCGCGGACCTTCGCCACGGCGATCTCGGGCATCACGGTGAAGTTCGAGAAGGTCGAGCAGCCCATATAATGGTGGATGGTCTCGGAGCCGAGGCGGAAGCGGCTGGTGCCGTCCGGCATCACCCCCTTGCCCTGGGTGGCGCGGATCGCGGTGCACAGGTTGGTCTTGCGCGAGAGGCAGCTTTTGCACTGCCGGCATTCCGGCGTGTAGAGCGGGATGACGTGGTCGCCGGGGCGCACCGAGGTGACGCCTTCGCCGACTTCGCGGACGATCCCGGCACCTTCGTGGCCGAGGATCGAGGGAAAGATGCCCTCCGAATCCTTGCCTTCGAGCGTGTAGGCGTCGGTGTGGCAGACGCCCGTCGCCATGATCTCGACCAGCACTTCGCCGGCCTTGGGACCGTCCAGGTCGACTTCGTGGATCTCGAGCGGCTTGTTGGGGGCGATGGCGATCGCGGCACGAGTCTTCATGGCCCGCTGCTGAACAGTCCCCTTCGCAAAAGCAACCGTCTTTGCCCCGCCGCCCCCGACCGCGCGCGTTTGACGCTGCTCGCAAAGTAAGGCATCCTCCATTTTCTTCTGGGGGGAGAGAGCGATGTCCAACGTCGCCGGTAAAGCCTATGCAATGAATGTCGTGACGCCGGTTCCGCCCGGCCGCACGTGGCTTTCAAATCTGATTTTCATGTTCACGAGGGCGCGAACCGACACGCTCCGCGGACTGCTCGGCCTCAACTTCATCCATTTCGCGCGCTGGGTTTTGATCCGGCGCGACCAGTGGCCCGATTTCGGCCAGCCCAAGGAGCGCCTCGGGCACGACTACATGCTGTTCTGCTCCAACTTCAACGGCACCTGGGACCAGTATATCGACGCTTTCTCGGACGCCTTGCCAAGCGGCCTGGATATACTTTGGTATACGAGCGTCAAATACCCCCATTCCATCCCGATCACGCCGTTCAAGAACTACATACGAGCCAATCAGATCGACACCGATTATTATTACAATGCGACGCCTGGAGCGGCGCAGAAGGACATCAAGGCCGCGCTGCGACTTCGAAGCGCGGTGGCCGCCCTCGCGGAGCAGCACGGTTCGATGACTCCGGAGGCTTTCGCGGTTGCCTATCGCAAGATGCTGCTGACCGTGCAGAACGAGTTGCGCGGCCAGGGCGAGGCGCCGGTGGCCTCGAACGACACCGCCGCCGCCGATCTCAACCGGCTGCCGTTCGTGCAGCGCGCCTGGGGAGGCCGCTGATGCCCAATTTCGACACTGGCAGCTATTTCTATACGGGCTTTTTTCCGGTCGACCTGAGGCCGACGCGCCGCGCCGACCAGAGCATAACCTCGCACAGCCACCTGCTTCGCGAGGTCCTTGCAGAGCTTCCGAACTTCAGCGCCGAAGATGCCGCTGCGCTTCAGAGCCCCTTCGCGCGCTGCCGTCGCACCCATTTCGCCCGCTTCGCGATGATGGACGACCCCGCCTTCAATGGACGGGTTGAGGGAGACACGATCCTCTCGGCGATCTCGGGCGTCGACCTGCTCGTGGCGCAGCCGGTCGACCATCTGTCGCGCTCCTGGCTGATCTTCGCCGCGGACGCCGACGCGGCGGACGGCAGCGACGCCTCTCGCGACACGTGGGCGAGGGGGCTGTGGGAGGTGATGGAGCCCGAGCTCAGGGCCATATTCCGTCACTGTCTCGGCTTCCGCAGCGTCGAGAGTGCGGCCGATTTCGCGGCCTATATCGCAAAGGCGCAGGTCGAGACGACGATGAGCTTCCACGATTACTGGCCGACGGATCCCAATCTGCCGACACTGACCACGAACCGGCTGGCGGTGATCGCGCTTGCTCCGGCCGTGATTTTCGCGCTTGGCGCAGCCTGGCTCCGCTGGCGGCCGTGGCACTGGCCGCAGGGTTGGGATTGGGGCGGCTTTTTCCTCGTCCTCGCGGCATTCCTGATCGGCCTCGCGCTCGGTGTCTGGCTGGTCTATCGCACGATCCTCAAGCGCGGCGCGAAGCCTTGGCCGGCGGGGCGCGGCGCAGACCTTCCCGGCGTGCTGAAAAGCCTCCACGTGCAGCAGCACTTCACCCATTTCGCGATCGAGCAGCAGGGCGCGCCTCCCGCGCAGCTTTATGAGGCTTTCGGGCGCTTCCTGGAGGAGGTGAAGCCCGCAAACGTGGACGGCCCCACCCAGTCGCCCGGGGGCATCCCCGATCCGCTGCCCGGAGCCGTGTCATGAGGAAAGAGCGTCCCTATCCCGTCGACGTCGAATTCGCCGATATCCAGGGCGGCATCCTCACCGCTTACGGCCGGCTCGGCTTTCCGTTCGGGCGCTTCGGCGTCCTTTGCGTCCACGATGCGGCCAAGGGCCGCGAGTTCGTCGAAAGGCTCCGCAGCCGGGTCACCACCGCCGTGCGCTGGCCTTCGCGCAAGCAGGACATCGCGCCAGGGCGACTGATGGTCGAGAGGCCGGACGTCACCTGGAACCTTGCCTTCACCTATCTCGGCCTCAAGCGGCTCGGTGTCCCGACCAGAACCCTGCGCGCGCTTCCCGACGAGTTCATCGACGGCATGGCCTCGCGCTGCAAGATCCTCGGCGACGACACGCCCGCCAATCCGATCGCCGCCTGGGACGAGGTCTGGGATCCCAAGCGCCGCGGCAGCGACGTCCATATCCTCGTGATGCTGAACGGACAGATGGGGCTGGACGGCCGCCCGTTGCCGGCGCTCGAGGAGGCGCAGCGGCACGTCGAGTCCCTGTGCGGCGAACTTGACGGGGGCGTTGAGCTGCTGGCCGGTCACAAGGGTCCCGACACGCGCTGGCAACATCTCGAGGCGCTGCGGGATTCCAAAGGCCTGCCGTGCAGCAAGGAGCATTTCGGCTATACCGACGCGATCAGCGACCCGGTGTTCGAAGGGCAATATCCCAAGCTCGAGGAAAAGGAGCGTGCGATCGGCTCCGGCGCCACCGACGGCGCCGGCAACTGGCGCCCGCTCGCCGCCGGCGAGTTCCTGCTCGGCTGGCCCGACGAGGCGCAGGAGATACCGGGCGCCGCTTTGCCGCTCGATTTCAGCCGCAACGGCACCTTCATCGCCTACCGCAAGCTGCACCAGGACGTGGCGGGTTTCCGCGGCTGGATCGACCGGATCGCGGCCAGGCTTCAGCAGGTCTGGCGACTGCCCAGCCTGGAGGTGGCGCGCGAGACGCTGATGGCGAAAGTGGCAGGCCGCTGGAGCGACGGCGTACCACTCGACGTCGCGCCGACTCACGAAGCCTGGCTCGAGTTCAACCGGCGCTGCCCCCCGGCCGACGGCCATGTCGTGCGCCAGGACAATGGGCGGCAGCGGGCCCTGGTCGATTTCGGCTACCGCACCGATCCGGACGGCATCAAATGTCCGATGGGTGCGCACATTCGCAGGGTGAATACGCGCGACATGCTCGATCCGAAGGCCAGCAGCCCCGATCCCAGTTCATGGATGGGCTCCGCGCTCAACAACCGGCGCCGCATCCTGCGTCGCGGGTTGCCCTACGGCCATGCCAGCAACACGGATGGCGAGCATGGCATCATCATGCTCGTCACTTGCGCCAGCCTCCAGCGGCAGTTCGAGTTCGTGCAGCAGCAGTGGGTGAATTACGGTCTCGACGCGAGCTCCGGCAACGATGCGGACCCGCTCGTCGGCAATCACGAGCCCGGCGACAAGTTCGTTATCCCGGCCGATCCGGACGGGGAGGTTCCGACCTTCATCGCGACCGAGCTGCAGCAGTTCGTGCAGACTCGCGGCGGCGACTATTTCTTCGTGCCGTCGATGACGGCGCTGCGGATGATCGGCATGGGCGTCGTCGACCCGACCTGATCGGCCATTCAGCCGCGCAGCGCGAAGCGCTGGAGCTTGCCGGTCGCGGTCTTCGGAAGCGCTTCGACGAACTCGACCTCGCGCGGATATTTGTAGGGGGCGATCGAGGCCTTGACGTGCTCCTGGAGCTCGGCGGCAATGCCGGCGTCCGGGGCATAGCCCGGCGCCAGCACGACGAAGGCCTTGACCCGCTGCCCCCGCTCCTCGCAGGGCGCACCGACGACTGCGCATTCCTGCACCGCCGGATGCGCATAGAGCGCGTTCTCCACCTCGGGCGCGGCGATGTTGTAGCCCGAGGAGATGATCATGTCGTCGGAGCGGGCGACGTACCAGAAATGGCCGCCCTCGTCCGCGCGGTAGGTGTCGCCGGTCACGTTCCAGCCGTTTTCCACGTAGGCCGCCTGGCGCTCGTCGTCGAAATAGCGGCAGCCGGTCGGCCCCTTGACCGCGAGACGGCCGGTGCCGGCGTCTATCGGCTGCCCCTCCTCGTCGAGCACCGCCGCGACATAGCCCGGCACCGCCTTCCCGGTCGCGCCGGGACGGATATCCCCGCCGGACGCGGATATGAAGATGTGCATCATCTCGGTGGCGCCGATGCCGTCGATAATTCGGAGGCCCGTAGCCTGGTGCCAGGCGTGCCAGGTTGCGGCAGGCAGGTGCTCGCCCGCGGAAACGCAGGTCTCGAGGGTCGAGATGTCGTGATCCGGGAGGAGCGGCAGCATCGCCTTGTAGGCGGTAGGCGCCGTGGCGAGATTGGTGACGCCGTGCTTCGCCACGGCCTCGAGCAGCGGTTTCGGCCCCGGCTGCTCGATCGTCACCGCGGCGCCGCCGAAGCGCCAGGGGAAGATAAGCAGCATGCCGAGGCCGAAGGTGAAGGCGATCGGGGCGGAGCAGGCCCAGCGGGTGCTGGGGGCCGGCTTCAGCACGTGGCGGGCGAAGCTGTCGGCGGAGGCGAGCACGTCGCGGTGATAATGGACGCAGCCCTTGGGTTTGCCGGTCGTTCCCGAGGTGAAGGCGATCAGTGCGACGTCGTCGCGGCAGGTAGCGACGGGAGTGAAGCCGGGCGCGATCGCGCGCAGCCGCGTCTCCAGCTCGCCGGCGCCGTAGTCTCCATCATATTTCACGACAGACCGGACGGTCCCGGCCTGCTCCGCGCCCTGCCGGAAGTCGCCGATGAAGCGGCTGTCGACAATGGCGTGGCTCACCTGCGCCCGCTCGAGGATGGTCGCGATCTCGCCGGGGCGGAGCATCGGCATGGTCGCGACGACGATGCCGCCGGCTTTGAGGATGCCGAGCCATGCGGCGAACATGGTCGCACTGTTCGGCCCACGGAGCAGGACCCGGTTTCCGGGCACGAGCGCCTCCTCCTCGACTAGGAGGCGCGCGATGCGGTCGGACAGGTCGCGCATCTCGCCATAGGTCCAGGAGCCGGCGTCGTTGAGCAGGGCGAGCGCGTCCGCGTCGCCCTTGTCGATCAGCTCGACTGCGGCGTTGAGGCGATCGGAATATTGGAGCTCGGGCAGGTCGAACAGGAATTCGGGCTGCAGCTCGGGGGGCGGCAAGCGGTCGCGGACGAAGGTGTCGATGTGCGCCGTCCCTACCATTCGGGCACCACCGCAATCGTCTCGATCTCAATCCGCGCGCCGGGTTCAACCAGCGCCCCGACCTCGACCACCGCCATTGCCGGGAAATTGCGGCCCATCACCTCCTTGTAGGCGGCCCCGATCGCGGCGAGGCCCAGACGATATTCGTCCACGTCGACCACGTACCAGGTCATCCGCACGACATGCTCGGGCCCGGCCCCGTCCTCGGCGAGGATGGCGAGCGTGTTGAGGAGGATCTGCCGCAGCTGCCCGGCGAGGTCCGTCGCGACGATCCGGCCCGCCTCGTCCCAGCCGATGATGCCCGCGGTGAACACCATGCGGCCCTTGGCGGAGATGCCGTTTGAAAAGCCGCTCGGCCGCGGCCAGCCCGGCGGAAGCAGCGTCCTCATGCGCGATGCTCCGCCAGATGGTGGCGAGCGATGACGACCTTCTGCACCTCGGACGCTCCTTCGTAGATTCTGAGCGCGCGAATTTCTCGATAAAGACGCTCGACGGGCACCCCCCGGGTGACGCCGAGGCCGCCGAAAATCTGCACCGCCTTGTCGATCACGCTCTGCGCGCTGTCGGTAGCGTGGAGCTTGGCGAGCGCGGCCTCGCGGCTGTTGCGCCGGCCGAGGACGTCGCGAACCCAGGCGGCGCGGTAGACGAGCAGGGCGGAGGTCTCGATGTCGAGCACCATCTCGGCGAGCTTCGACTGGGTGATCGGGTTGTCGGCGAGCGTCCCTTCGCCGAGCTTGCGCTCCAGCGCACGCTTCGTCGCTTCGTCGAGCGCCCGGCGCGCGAAGCCCAGAGCGGCGGCGCCCACGGTGGTGCGGAACACATCCAGCGTCGCCATCGCCTGAGCGAAGCCGCGGCCGCGCTCGCCGAGCAAGGCCGAGGCGGGAAGGCGCATGTCGGTGAAGCGCAGGGTCGCCAGCGGGTGCGGCGCAATCACTTCGATTCGTTCGCTGTCGTCGAGCCCCGGAGTGCCGCGCTCCACGATGAACGCGGAGATGCCCTTCGCGCCGGGCGCCTCGCCGGTGCGGGCGAACAACATGTAGAAATCCGCGATGCCGCCGTTGGAGATATAGGTTTTGGCGCCATTGACGACGAAGCCGTCGCCGTCCGCGACCGCGGTCGTTTCCATGGATGCGACGTCAGACCCGGAAAGGGGCTCTGTCAGCGCGAAGGCGGCGATCTTGTCGCCGCGGGCGACCGCGGGGAGATAGGCAGCCTTTTGCGCGTTGCTGCCGAACAGGGAGATCGTGCCCGAGCCCAGGCCCTGCATGGCGAAGGCGAAGTCGGCGAGGCCGGAATGTCGCGCCAGCGTCTCCCGGATCAGGGCCAGGGACCGCACATCGAGGCGGCCCTGATCGTCGGGCACGCAATGGTTCAGCCAGCCGGCCCCGCCGAGCCTGGGCACGACCGCACGGCAGGCGGCGTCGACATCCGCCGGTTCCTTGTCCGTCAGATGCGTCTCGCACCAGCCTTCCAGCTCGTCCGCCAAAGCGCGGTGGCTATCCTCGAAGAACGGCCATTCGAGAAAGGCACGGTCCGCCATCAGTCGCCCTCGAACTCCGGCTTTCGCTTCGCGGCGAAGGCTTCGAAGGCGCGGCGGAAGTCGCCGGTCGCCATGCAGATCGCCTGGGCCTGGGCCTCCATCTCGATCGCGGTCTCGAGGCTGACGTTCCATTCCTGGTTGAGCTGGATCTTGGTGATGCCGTGCGCGAAGGTGGGGCCGTCGGCGAGGCTGCGCGCGAGGGACTGCGCTTCGGTCAGCAGCGACTCCCGCGCCACCAGGCGGTTGTGGAAGCCCCAGCGTTCGCCTTCCTCGGCGCTCATGACCCGCCCGGTGAAGAGCAATTCCGCGGCCCGGCCCTGCCCGACGATGCGCGGCAGGATCGCGCAGGCGCCCATGTCGCAGCCGGCGAGGCCGACGCGGGTGAAGAGGAAGGCGGTCTTCGCCTCGGGCGTGGCGAGGCGCAGGTCCGACGCCATCGCCATGATCGCGCCGGCGCCGACGCAGACGCCGTCGATTGCCGCGACGATCGGTTGCGGGCAGGCGCGCATCGCCTTGACGAGGTCGCCGGTCATCCGGGTGAAATCGAGCAGGCCCGGCATGCCCATCTCGGTCAAAGGGCCGATGATCTCGTGGACGTCGCCGCCGGAGCTGAAATTGCCGCCCGCCCCGGCGACCACCACCGCCTTGACCTCCCGGGCGTAGGCCAAAGCGCGGAAGGTGTCGCGAAGCTCCGCATAGCTCTCGAAGGTGAGCGGGTTCTTCCGCTCCGGGCGGTTGAGCGTGACGGTGGCGACGCCATCCGCATAATCCCAGAGGAAATGCTCGGGTGCGTAGCTCTCAGGGTTCATGCGATCTCCACCGCTTCACCGTTCCGCTCCGAGAGGAGGAGGTCAAGCACTGCCTCAGCCACCTCCTCGGGCGCGATGAGGCGGCCGGAGGGGTTGAGCCGCGCCAGCTCGGCCCGGGCTTCTTGGTCGGATCGGCCGGTCTTGTCGCGAATGTTCGCGATCGACCTTACCGTCATGTCGCTGTCGACGAAGCCTGGGCAGACCGCGTTCACGCGCAGCTTCGTCCCGGCATATTCGGCCGCAAGGGCGCGGGTGAGGCCGACTGCGCCGTGCTTCGCTGCGATGTAGGGCGCCGCATAAGCGAAGCCGTGAAGCCCTGCCATCGAGGCCACGGTGACGATGCGGCCAGCCTCGGCGGCGAGCAGATCGGGGAGAGCGGCCTGGCAGCAATGGAACATCCCGTCGAGATTGACCGCCAGCATGTCGCGCCAAAGTGCCTCGGTGACTTTCGCGAACGCCACGCCGGCGGCCGCCCCGGCATTGTTGACGAGGATCGAAATCGGTCCGTCTCTTGCGCGCGCGGTCGCGAAGGCGCTTTCAACCTGGCCGCGATCGGTCACGTCGGCGGTGACCCCATTTGCGCCCAGCCGCTCGGGGCGGCGCCCGAGTCGGCTGACTGCGGCTCCTTCGGCCTCGAGGGCATCGGCGATCGCGGCGCCGATGCCGGTGCCGCCGCCGGTGACGAGGGCATGCTGTCCGACGAGCCTCACGCCTTGAGCTCCGCTTCGCGGGCGAGGTTGCGGGCGAGTTGCGACATGCCGCCGAGATATTGGGGCGGGACGTGAACTCCCCGGTAATCGTGCTGAGCCGCCGCGCGCAATGTCCACATCGGGTCGATCAGGTGCGGCCGGGCGAGCGCGACCAGATCGGCGCGGCCGGCGGCGAGGATCGAATTTGCGTGGTCCGTCTCGTAGATGTTGCCGACCGCCATGGTCGCGACCCGGCCTTCGTTGCGGATCTGGTCGGCGAACGGCGTCTGGAACATGCGACCGTAGACGGGCGAGCAGTCCGCCCAGGTCTGCCCGGCCGAGACGTCGATCAGGTCGGCGCCCGCTTCGGCGAACGCCTGGCCGATCGACACGGCTTCGTCGGGGGTTACCCCCTGATCTCCCATCCAGTCGTTAGCGGAAATGCGGACCGACATCGGCTTCTCGGCGGGCCAGGCCGCGCGCATGGCGCGGAAGACCTCCAGCGGGAAGCGGAGGCGGTTGTCGAGGGAGCCGCCATATTCGTCGGTGCGGCGGTTGGTCAGCGGAGTGATGAAGCTCGAGAGCAGATAGCCGTGGGCGGCGTGGAGCTCGATCATGTCGAACCCGCATTCGAGGCCCATTCCCACGGCCGCCACGAACTGCGCGACCACTTCGTCCATGTCGGCGCGGTTCATCGGGCGGGGCACCTGGTTCTGCGGCGACCAGGGCACCTCCGAAGCGGCCACGACCGGCCAGTTGCCGCTGTCGAGCGGCACGTCATAGCCTTCCCAGCCGACCTTGGTGCTCCCCTTGGGTCCCGAATGGCCGAGCTGGAGGCACAATTTCGCGTTCGAGTTGGCGTGGACGAAATCGACGATACGCTTCCACGCCGCGCCATGCTCGGGCGCGTACATGCCGGCGCAGCCGGGCGTGATCCGCCCCTCGGCCGAGACGCAGGTCATCTCGGTGTAAACGAGGCCGGCGCCGCCCTGCGCGCGGGTCCCGTAGTGGACGAAATGGAAGTCGTTCGGGGTGCCGTCCTGCGCGGAATACATCGCCATGGGAGAGACGACGACGCGGTTGTCGAGCCGCAGATCGCGCAGCTGGTAGGGCGCGAACATCGGCGGCGCCGGGTCGTTCACCGGCGCGCCGCGCGCCTTCGACTGGAACCAGCGCTCGACGCCCTCCAGCCATGGCCTGTCGCGGAGGCGCAGATTTTCGTGGCTGACTCGCTGCGAGCGGGTGAGGAGCGAGTAGGCGAACTGGATCGGCTCGAAGTGGAGGTAGCGCTCCAGCGTCTCGAACCACTCGGTCGAGTTGCGCGCAGAGTTCTGGAGCTTCAGCACTTCGAGATTCCGCTCGGCCTGGTATTCGGCCAGCGCCGCATCGCGGCCGAGCCCCGGGCGGTTGAGGACCTCGGCCAGCTTGATCGCGTCCTCCAGCGCAAGCTTGGTGCCGGAGCCGATCGAGAAATGGGCGGTGTGCGCCGCGTCGCCGAGCAGAATCAGGTTCCGGTACGACCAGCGGTCGCAGATGATCCGGCGGAACTGCAGCCACGCCTGCGGTCCGGGCAGGTGCTGCGCGTTGGATATCAGCGGGTGACCCTCGAGATAGTTGGCGAAGATGCGTTCGCAGAGCGCGATGGCCCCTGGTTGATCCAGGCGGTCGAGGCCGAGTTTTGCCCATGTCTCCGGCGCCATCTCGACGATGAAGGTCGAGAGATCGTCGTCGAAGCGATAGGCGTGCGCCCAGACCCAGCCGGCCTCGGTCTCTTCGAAGGCGAAGGTGAAGGCCTCGAAGACCTTGTGGGTGCCGAACCAGAAGAACTTGTTTTGGCGAGTCTGAACGTCGACTCCGAAATGCTCTTCATAGGTGGAACGGATGCGGCTGTTGGCGCCGTCGGCGGCGATGACGAGGTCGTAGCCCGACCAGTCTTCGAGACGCGCGCTTGCCTCCTGCTCGAAATGGAGCCGCACGCCGAGCGCGCGCGCCCGTTCCTGGAGAATGTTCAGCAGCCGCTTGCGCCCGATGCCGATGAAGCCGTGACCCGAGGATCGGATCGTCTGCCCGTGGATGTGGACGTCGATGTCGTCCCAATGCGCGAACTCGTCGCGGATCACGGCGCCGGAGACCGGATCGGTCGCCATCAGATTGTCGACCGTCTGGTCGGAAAAGACCACGCCCCAGCCGAACGTGTCGTCGGCGCGGTTGCGCTCGTAGAGGTCGACCTCGCAAGCCGGATCGCGAAGCTTCATCGAGATGGCGAAATAGAGCCCGGCCGGTCCCCCGCCGAGGCACGCGATCCGCATCGGCCTCTCCATAGTGCGCCTCTATAGGCGAGAAACGGCTTTGCGGAACAGGGTGGCTTGGGCAGGGGAGGGGGATGAAGCATTACGACGTCGCGATCGTCGGCACCGGGCATGGGGGGGCGCAGGCGGCGATCCAGCTCCGGCAGCTCGGCTTTGCCGGCTCGATCGGATTCATCGGGCGTGAGCCGGACCTACCCTATGAGCGGCCGCCGCTGTCCAAGGACTATCTTGCCGGCGAGCGCGATTATGAGCGGTTGCTGATCCGGCCGCCGGGATTCTGGAGCGAGCGGGGGATCGTCGTGGTGACCGGGCGGGACGTGGTGCGCCTCGATCCCAAGCGGCGACGGCTCGGCTGCGCCGACGGGGAAGAGGTCGGCTACGGCAAGCTGATCTGGGCTGCCGGGGGCGTGCCGAAGCGGCTCGCCTGCCCGGGCGCCGAGCTTGCCCATGCGATCAGGAGCCGCGCCGACGTCGACCGGCTGCGCGAGGCGCTGGCGTCGCGGCGGGTGGCCGTCATCGGCGGCGGCTACATCGGGCTCGAGACGGCGGCAGTGCTGCGCAAGCTCGGCAAAGAGGTGGTCCTGCTCGAGGCCCTGGATCGTGTGCTCGCGCGGGTCGCCGGCGAGCCGCTGTCCCGCTTCGTCGAGGCGCGGCACCGCGCCGAGGGGGTGGACCTGCGGCTCGGCGCGAGCGTCGCGGCCGTCGAGGAGGATGCTGTGACCCTGGCGAACGGCGGGACAGTGGCCTGCGACATCGTCATCGCCGGGGTCGGGATCGACGCCGCAGCCGCGCCGCTGCTCGAAGCCGGGGCGGAGGGCGGCAACGGCGTGCTCGTCGACCGCTTCTGCCGCACCAGCCTTGCCGACGTCTGGGCCGTCGGTGACTGCGCTTTGCACGAAAGCCGCTGGGCGGGCGGCGCATCCATCCGCCTGGAGTCGGTCCAGAATGCGCACGACATGGCGGCGACGGCGGCGCGCGACATCGCCGGGCAGCCGCGGCCATACGACGCGGTGCCGTGGTTCTGGTCGAACCAGTACGACCTGCGGCTCCAGAGCGTCGGGCTCTGGCTCGGCTATGACGAGATCGTCACCCGCGGGGATCCAGAGTCCGGCAGCTTCTCCCTCGTCTATCTGGCGGCCGGACGGGTGATCGCCCTCGACTGCGTCAACGCGGTCCGGGATTATGCGCAGGGGCGCAAGCTGGTGGAGCAGGGGGCGCGGATCGCGGCCCCGGATCTCGCCGACCGCTCCCGGCAGCTCAAGGAATTGCCCAGCTGAGCAGCCTCAGTAGGCGCCGGGGCTTTTGGACTCGTAGGTGCCTTCGGGAATCTTGTCGCTCATCGAGTCCGCATAGTCGCGCATGCGCTCTTCCGAGCCCTCGGGAGCGTCGCTCAGGGCATATTGCATGCCGCCGCCGTACATGGCCGCAAGCCCCCAGAATGCGAACATGCAAAGGCCCAGCACCCTCATCGCGACGCCCAGCATCTGCCCTCTCCCGCCTGATGCGAGCGATTGTGGCACGGTGCCGGTTACGCGCCCGTAAACAGACGCCGGCTATTCCGCCGCTTGCAGGATCTGCGGCTCGTAAAGGAGGTGGAAGGCGTCCGGGTACAGGCCGTATTCGGCGACCGGGCGCCGCGGCTCGGGGCGCGAGGGCACCGGCGGGCGCTGCGCCTGCGTCGTCGGGAACAGGGCGCGGACGGACCCGGCGCGGCGCTCGACCACCATCTGGTGGAACCACTCGCCGACATAGGAACCGTCGAGCCGGTGCACCCGCGAGCCCAGCAGGCGGCCGAGCGGCGCGCCGTCGAAATCGAACAGGAAGCTCTCGAACAGGAAACCGACCGCCTCGCCGTCGGTCGCGTACACATACATCGGCATGAAACGGCCCTCCCCAGGCGGCCGCCTCGCTGCGGCGACCGCGATACGCTCACTTCGCACGATCCCCGCGCTGACCGTGTAGGTTCAGGCTAAAGCGACCGCGAAGTCAATGTCAAATAAAAAGGCGGCAAGGCAAATGTTTACACTAATATTACAATGTAAAGCCGACCTTTATGCTTGGCGCCGGGCGCGTGCCGCGGCGATCCGCAGGCGCAGCGCGTTGAGGCGGATGAAGCCGGCGGCGTCGCGCTGGTCGTAGCTGGACGAGCCCTCCTCGAAGGTGACGAGATCCTGGTCGTAGAGGGCGAGCGCGCTCTCGCGGCCGATCACCGTCACATTGCCCTTGTAGAGCTTCACCCGGACCGAGCCCGAGACATGCTCCTGGCTCTTGTCGATGAGCGCCTGGAGCATCTCGCGTTCGGGAGAGAACCAGAAGCCGTTATAGATGAGCTGGGCGTAGCGCGGCATGAGCTCGTCCTTGAGATGCATCGCGCCGCCGTCGAGCGTGATCGATTCGATGCCGCGATGGGCGGCGAGCAGGATGGTGCCGCCGGGAGTCTCGTAGACGCCGCGCGACTTCATGCCGACGAAGCGGTTCTCGACCAGATCGAGGCGGCCGATGCCGTTGTCGCGGCCGAGCTCGTTGAGACGGGTCAGCAGGGCCGCCGGGGACAGCGTCTCGCGGTCGATCGAGACCGGATCGCCGCGCTCGAAGCCGATCTCGATTACCGTCGCTTCGTCGGGCGCGTCCTCGGGGGCAATCGTGCGCTGGTGGACATATTCCGGCGCCTCGACCGAGGGATCCTCGAGCACTTTCCCTTCCGAGGAGGAGTGGAGGAGGTTGGCGTCGATCGAGAAGGGCGCCTCCCCGCGTTTGTCCTTCGCGATGGGGATCTGGTGCTTCTCGGCGAAGTCCAGCAAAGCCTCGCGGCTTGCATACTCCCATTCCCGCCACGGCGCGATCACGCGGATGTCGGGCTCGAGCGCATAATAGCCGAGCTCGAAGCGGACCTGATCGTTTCCCTTGCCCGTCGCGCCGTGGCAGACCGCATCCGCGCCCACCGCGCGCGCGATCTCGATCTGGCGCTTGGCGATCAGCGGCCGCGCGATCGAGGTCCCGAGCAGATACTGGCCCTCGTAGACGGTGTTGGCCCGGAACATCGGGAAGACGTAGTCGCGGACGAATTCCTCGCGCAGGTCCTCGACGAAGATGTTCTCGGGCCGGATGCCGAGCAGCTCCGCCTTGCGCCGCGCGGGTTCGACCTCCTCGCCCTGGCCGAGATCGGCGGTGAAGGTGACGACCTCTGCGCCATATTCGGTCTGCAGCCATTTGAGGATGATCGAGGTGTCGAGCCCGCCCGAATAAGCGAGCACCACCTTCGTGGGCGGATTCATGTCAGGACTCCCGGGAAAGCTTCTTGAAGCGGTTTGCGATCATGCCAGGCATGACGCCGTCGCGCAGCGCGACGAACAGGGTATCGTCGCCGGAGATCGTACCGGCCACTTCGGGGAGCTTCGCCTGGTCGAGAGCGAGGCCGACCAGATGCGCGGAGCCGGGCGGAGTCCTCAGCACGACGAGGTTGCCCGCGGCCTCGACCGACTGCACCCAATCGGCGAAGATCCTGCCGAGCCGCGCCGCCGCCCAGTCGCTTTCCCCGAGCTGGTCGGGAAGCGAATAGGACAGGACGCCGCCGCGCTTCACCTTGACCGCGCCGAGCTGGTCGAGGTCGCGCGAGACGGTCGCCTGGGTCACGGCATAGCCCAATGCGGCGAGGCGGGCGGTCACCTCCTCCTGGCTCGCAAGAGGCTCGCCCCGGATCAGCTCGGCGATCGCCTTCTGGCGACGCTGACGGGCGTCGGTCATGGCGCTCCGTCCGGGAAAACAGGGACAGTATACATTTTTACAAATGCCCCGCGGCCGAGCCGTCGCCACAGCCGAAAATTGTATACTGTCCCTGTTTTCATTGCGGAGCTCACGACACCATCCAGGCCAGCGCCGCGCGCGCCGTGTGCATCCGGTTCTCGGCCTGGCGCCAGACGGCGCTGCGCGGCCCGTCGATGACCGCGTCGGTGACCTCCTCGCCGCGGCGGGCGGGGAGGCAGTGGAGGAAGTGGGCCTTCGGTGCCCGCTCCATCAGCGCCTCGTCGACCTGATAGGGGCGGAGCGCCGCCATGCGCGCTTCGGTCTCGCCATCCTGGCCCATCGACACCCACACGTCCGTGTAGACGAGGTCCGCGCCTTCGACCGCCTCCGCGGGGTCTGTCGTCTGCGTCACGCCGGCGGGCGCGCCGCCGAGGCCGTAGCCCTCGGGACTGGCGATCCGCAGCTCGGCTCCGAGAAGCGCGCAGGCTTCGGCCAGGGAGCGGGCGACATTGTTGTCGCCGTCGCCGACATAGGCGATGCGCGCGCCCTCGATCCGCCCGAGCAGCTGCTTCACCGTCAGCAGGTCGGCAAGCGCCTGGAGCGGATGGGCGGTGTCGGAGAGGAGGTTCAGCACAGGCGTGTCGGTCGCGGCCGCCATCGCGGTGAGGTCGCCATGATCCATGACGCGGGCGGCGATCACCTCGTGGTAGCAGGCGAGGGTGCGCGCGACGTCCGCGGCGGTCTCGCGCGTGCCCAGCCCAACCTCCTCTTTCTGAATATAGACCGGGTGGCCGCCGAGCTGGACGACGGCCATCTCCATCGAGTTGCGGGTGCGCGCGCTCGGCTTCTGGAAGACGAGTGCTACGCCCTTGCCCGCAAGGAGCCGGCCGAGGTCGCGCTCGCTGTCGGCCAGGATCCGCTCGAGATCCTGCCGCTCGAGGTCGGCGATCGTGATCAGGTCCCTCACCAGCCCCGCTCCCGCTTGACCATCGTGCCGATGCCCTCGTCGGTCAGGATCTCGATGAGCAGCGAATGCGGCACCCGGCCGTCGATGATGTGCGCCGAGCCGACGCCGCCGTCGACCGCGTCCGCGCAGGCGCGCAGCTTCGGGATCATGCCGGCCGAGACGCTGACATGCTCGATCCGCTCGCGAAGCTCGCCGGAGGTGAGGCGGGGGACGAGGGATTCCTCATCGTTGACGTCCTCGAGCAGCCCGGGGGCGGCGGTCAAATAGACGATCTTCTCGGCGGCCATGGCGACGGCGATGGCCCGCGCGGCCTCGTCCGCGTTGATGTTGTAGGGCTGGCCCGCCTCATCCGCCCCGATCGTCGAAACGACCGGGGTGAGGCCCTCGTCGAGCAGCCGGTGGAGGACCGAGGCGCGAACGTAGCTGACGTCGCCGACGAAGCCGAACGACGAATCGCGCGGCGTGACGGTGAGCAGCCCGCCATCCTCGCCGGAAACGCCGACCGCGACCGGCTCCTCGGCGGTTTCGCGGTTGATCGTCCCGACGAGGTCGCGGTTGATCTTGCCGACCAGCACCATCCGGACGATGTCGAGCGTCTCCGCGTCGGTGACGCGGATGCCGTCGCGGAACACCGGCTCCTTGCCCATCCGGCGCATCATCTCGTCGACCTGCGGGCCGCCGCCGTGGACGAGCACGCACCGCACGCCGACCGAGCGGAGCAGCAGCACGTCCTGGGCGAGGGCGCGGTCGAGATCGGCGTCGATCGCCGCGCCGCCGAGCTTCACCACCACCGACTTGCCGGCAAAGCGCTGGATGTAGGGCAGCGCCTGAACGAGGACTCCGGCGACGTCGGCGGCGCCGAATTTGGGCTGGGGAGCGCTCATGACGTCTTCGAATTTTCCTTGATGTAGCCGGGGCCGAGATCGATCCCGATGACCTGCGCCGAGCCGTCGCCGAGACCGAAGGCGACCTCGATCTCGATGCGCTCTTTCTTCATGTGCCTGGCGACGCCCGCATGGTCGTGCTCGGAATTGGTGCCGCCGCGCGAGACGACGATGCCGCCATAGGCGACGCTCGTTTTCTCCGCTTCGAAGGCGACGCCGGCGGAGCCGGCCGCCGCCAGCAGGCGTCCCCAATAGGGGTCGCCGCCATACCAGCTGCATTTGACGAGGTTGTTCTCGGCGATGGCCTTCGCCGCCGCCCGCGCCTCGGCGTCCGAGGCGGCGCCGGTGACCCGCAGGGCCACCATCTTGGTCATGCCCTCGGCGTCGCGCGCCATCTGATGGGTAAGGTCCTCGCAGACCTTGTGCACCGCGTCGGCGAATTCGGCCAGGTCCGGGCGGCCGCGGCGCGCGGAGGCGAGGAGGAAGACGGTGTCGTTGGTCGAGGTCGCACCGTCGACGTTGAGCGTGTTGAACGTCCGGTCGGCGGCGTCGCGCAGGATCGCCGTCATCTCCTCGCCGGAGACGTCCGCGTCGGTGGTCAGGAAGGCGAGCATGGTCGCCATGTTCGGCGCGATCATGCCGCAGCCCTTGGCCATGCCACCGACGGTGAAGGTCGAGCCGCGGACCAGCGCTTCCTTCTTCTCGTGGTCGGTGGTGAGGATGCCGCGCGCCGCGTCGTGCGCGCCTGCGACCGAGAGCTTTTTCGCCAGCTTCGGCGTGGCGGCGAGGATCTTGTCCATCGGCAGCGGCGTCCCGATGATCCCGGTCGAGCAGACCAGCACGTCGCCCGAGTCCACGCCGAGCGCCTCGGCGGTCGCGGCGCACATCGCCTCCGAATCCGCGCGTCCGGCGGCGCCGGTGCCGGCATTGGCGTTGCCGGAATTGACGATCACGGCCGCCGCCCGCCCGCCATTCGCCTGCAGCCGCTCCCGCGACGCCGCGACGGGGGGCGCGAAGAACTTGTTCTGGGTGAACACGGCCGCCGCCGCGACGGGGTGCCGGTCGTCGGTGGCGATCATCGCCATGTCGTAGCGCCGCCGCTTGACGCCGGCATGGCAACCCGCGGCGACGAACCCCTCGGGGGCAGTCACGCTCACGGCCAGAGTCCCACGCGCGGGAGGCCGGTGGTCTCGTCGAGGCCGAGCATCAGATTGGCGCACTGGATCATCTGGCCGGCGGCTCCTTTGACGAGATTGTCGAGCGCGGCGATGGCGAGGATACGCCCGGTGCGCGCGTCGTAGCGGGCGGTGAGGTGGACCGCATTCGATCCGAGCGTCCACTTGGTGGAGGGCGACCGTTCCGAAACGTGGACGAAGGGTTCCGCCGCATAGGCGTCGCGGAGCGCCGCGAGCGGATCGCAGGGGCTCTTGGCGATGGCGTAGCAGGTGGCGAGGATGCCGCGGTTCATCGGCGCGAGATGGGGCGTGAACAGGACGCGGCTGCCGAGCACCATCTCCATCTCGGCCGTGTGACGGTGGGTCAGCAGCCCGTAGGCGCTGAAATTCTCGTCGACGCTGTTGAAGTGCGTCTCGTCCTTCAGGCCCTTGCCGGCGCCGGAGACGCCCGAGGCGGCGTCGACGACGATGCTGCCGGGCTCGATCATGTCGAGAAGCGGTCTCAGTGCGAGGATCGCCGAGGTCGGGTAGCAGCCCGCGGCAGCGACGGCCTTTGCGGCCGAGATGCGGTCACGATTCAGCTCTGGTATGCCGTAGACGAAGTGCGGGAGCAGCTCGGGTACTTGGTGCGGCTCCTTGTACCAGGTCTCGTATCCGTCGGCGCTGTCGAGCCGGAAATCGGCGCCGAGATCGACGAAAGCGATGCCGCGATCGAGGATTTGCGGCGCGATCGCCTGGCTGTGGCCGTGGGGGAGGGCTGCGAAGACGATGTCCACGCCGTCCAGCAGCGCGGGTTCGAAGCGCTCGACGGCGGCGCCGGAATAAGCGGGCGCGAGATGGGGATGCACGTGCGCGAGCGGTTGCCCCGCCTGACTGTCCCCGCACAGCCGGCTTGCATGAATATGCGGGTGACCGGCGAGCAGCCGGAGCAGCTCCGCTCCGACGAAGCCTGACGCGCCTAGGATTGCTGCATTCACCACGCCCGCCCTATGGGCAAGTTCGCATAATTATGCAATAACCTGCATTAAATAGGAAGTATCGGTGCCTATGTGCCGGGCTTCCTTAGCCCTCGTATTCAATCGCCGGCCGGGATCCCCGCACCCATCATTTCCCTTGCAACCGCGCGAACGATGCCGGTCGGCTCCGCCGGGCCGTGGTTGGCGTTGATCAGGGCAATGACCGTCAGGTCGCGGTCGGGATAGCGCGCAAAATAGGCCCGGAAGCCCGGCAGGCTGCCTGCGTGCCCTATCTCCGATACACCGTCCACTTCCTCGAGACGCCAGCCGAAGCCGTAAGGGGCCAGCTGACCGTTATTCAGGCGGGCCCTGGTCCACATCTGCGCGAGGCTCGGCCTCGACAGCAAAGTACCGCGGACCAGCGACCGCTCCCATCTGGCCATGTCCGACGCAGTGGACACGAACGCTCCGCTCGGCCGCAGCGCGAGGTAGGGCGTCACATTCTCGAACCGGTCCTCCTTCCATTCATAGCCCGCGGCCCGCCCCGGGATGAGGTCGACGCGGCTGGTGGCCCGGGTCGCGGTCATTCCGAGCGGCTCGAAGAAGCGCTCGTGGAAGAAGCGCGGCCACGGCATGCCGGACGTGCGCGCGATCAGCTCCGCGAGGATGAAATAGCCGGTGTTGCTATATTCGAACCTCTCCCCGGGGCTGAACAGGAGCGGCAGCGGATAAGCGGTCCGGACCACGTCCATCACCGGCTGGTCGCTTTCCGGGGCGAAGCCCGGCGCTTCGCGCACCAGGCCCGACGTGTGGGTGAGGAGGTGCCGGACGGTGATCGGCCGCCAATGCGCCGGGACTTCCTGGATGTAGCGCGAGATGCTCGCGTCGAGCTCGACCCGTCCCTCCTGGACGAGCAGCATCACGCCCGCTGCAATGATCTGCTTGCTCGCCGAGCCGATATTGAACGCGGTCTGGGCGTCGACCGGTAGCCGGTGTTCCAGATTGGCCCAGCCGTAGTTCGATTGCCGGACGATTTCGCCGCCGCGCAGGACCGTCAGCGAGAGACCGGGGATATGCGCAGCCGCCATGCCCGAGCGGACGATCGCGTCCACTGCATCCGAGGACGGAGCGGCAGCAGGCTGCGGCGCGGCGGTCTGGGCGCCCGCCGGAACGGCGCCCATGGTCCAGATGACGATTGCCAGCGTCGTCGAAAGAGCTCGAGCCCTGAACAAGCGCGTCCCTCCAAGGCGATCGATAAGTTGGTGAGGTTCGATCGTTTGCATGTCAATCGCACGATATCGGCGTGGCGAGTGGCACCTCGCTCAAAGGCTTATTTGCATTAAGAGAAAGCCCCGGCGCCATCGCGCCGGGGCTCTCCTGCTTGTCGTTGCTGCGGGAACGTCAGACGTCGGTCGCCTGCATCCCATGCTTGAGGGCGCTGGCGCGATCGTGGCCGGCGCGGACCGACTGATAGGCTTCGCGGATCACCGCCAGAGTCTCGGGGGACAGCTGGGTATCGGCGAGGGCGGTGTCGTACTTGCCCTTGAGATAATCCTCGCCGCGCTCGACCTCCTCGATGATTTCCCGGTCGCCGCCTTTCGAGATGGCGTCGCGCAGGTCGACCCAGCGGCGGTGGAGGTCGGCCTTGAGCGAGCCGTCGTCGTTAGGCTCGCCGCCCAGGGTGCGGACATGGCCCTGGAGCATTCCGACGACCTGGCGCCGCTCGCCGGCGAAGGAACGGAACATCTCGACGAACTGCGGCACGTCGGCATCTTGGGCCGACCGTTCGAAGCCGTTGGCGCTGTCAATGGTGGTGGTGATGAGGGAGTTGACGACGCTGATGTCGTGCTCGTTGCTCTGCATCATGGGTGATACGCTCCATTTGACTCGAAGGGGGATACGGCGAGAACGAGCCGGCCGGGCAAAGGTTCAGGCGGAACGCGCCGACCTGCCCGCCGTTCGTCGCAGGTTGGACAGGAGAGCGATCGGATGAACTGGAAACCCCTCAACGCCCTGGCAGTGGCCGTCGCAGTCGCAGGGGCGCTTGCCGCGAGCGTCGGCCTGCTGCTCGGCAGCCGGCGCCGGCCGGCGGAGGCGGAAGATGACGGCGAGGAAGAGGCCGAGGCGCACCCGTCCTGAGGTCGATACGGGTCCGCGATCAGCTGCCGCGCGGCCAGCGCTCCGGTCGCAGCTGAAGCGGCATGGGCAGATCGAACGCGGCCCAGTCCCGCTCGCGCAGCACGTCGTTCGACTCGTGCGCCTTGCGGCCGTCCTCGAGCGACCAGGTGATGTGGTAGGTGCTGCCGTCCGGGCGGTCGGTGGTGCCGTCGATCCGCACCACCATCGCCTCGACGCCGCGCCCGTCGTCGACGCGACCGACGATCTCGCCATGGGTCTCCTCGGGCAGGGCCGCGTCGGGAGAGGCGCCGACGGTGAGGGTCACATGGTCGGCGTCGACGTTGCGGTATCTGGGCGGGAATTGCTGGAGGAGCTCGGTGCGCTGGCCGCGGTCGAGCTTCCAGCCGATGACGCCGTCGCCTTTTCCTGCCTGCTCGTGCGCGGCTTTCGCGGAGGGTGCCATGCCGCTCCAACACGCGCGGGGCGGAGCCGTTCCGGGACGGTGCGCGTTGGCGGCGAGAAGGAGGTTAGACGATGGACAGACCGAAAGAAGAGGACCTGCCGCACCAGGATCAGAGCGAGATCGACGCGGAAGCGGAAAAGAGCCGGCAGGAGCAGGATTCGGTCCCGCCGCACGGCACCGATCCACTGCACGAAGGGCCCTAATCCTTCAGATAGCGCGCGAGCGCTGTCCTCTCGGCATCGCTGAACCGCAGGCCGAGCTTGGTGCGGCGCCAGAGGACGTCATCGGCCGTGCGGGCGAACTCCTGCTCTCGCAGGTAACGGACCTCCGCTTCGTAGAGACCGGCACCGAAATGGCGGCCGAGGTCCTCCAGGCCGTCCGCATCGCCGAGCAGATCGCGCAGGCGCGTGCCGTAGGCACGGGCGAGCCGGCCGACGAGGTCGGGCGGCATCCAGCTCGAGAGCGTCTCCAGCCATGCGAGGAAGGGCGGGGCCAGGTCGCCGCCGGGAAGCGGAGTGGTGCGGGTGAACTTGAGACCCCGGGCGCCAAGACGGTCGAGCGCGTCCGAGGCCAGGGCCCTGGCGCCGGTGAGCTTGCCGCCGAAGACGGAGAGGAGCTTCGGTCCGGCTTCCGGATAGAGCTCGAGATGATGTTCGCGGCTGACCGAATGGGAGTCAGGTGCGCCGTCGTCCCACAGAGCGCGGACTCCGGAATAGCTCCACACTACGTCCGCCGGCGTGATTTGCTGCACAAACCACCGGCTCGCCGCTTGGCAAAGATAGGCGATCTCCTCGGGCGTTGCGGTCTCGTCCTCGGGACGGGTGGCGGACGCGTCGGTGGTGCCGATGACGGTCGCGCCCTCGAATGGCATGGCGAAGACGATGCGCCCGTCCGGCTGCTGCAGGATATAGGCATGGTCCTCCTCCCAGAGCGGCGCCACCAGGATGTGGCTTCCCCGAACCAGACGCAGCGCGCCGGCCGCGTCCGCGCCGATCCGCTGCTCGAGCACCTCCGACACCCACGGGCCGGCGGCATTGACGATGGCATCTGCCAAGATTGTACGCCGGCCGGTCAGCTCCGCTCGCCAAAGGCCGCTCTCGCGTTGGGCGGAGAGCAAGGCGGTGCGCGTCGCTATCTTCGCGCCGCGCTCGGCCGCGTCCAGCGCGTTGAGGGCGACAAGGCGCGAATCGTCGACTGACGCGTCCCAGTAAGACAGGAGTCGAAGGGAGGCGCCGTTCTGAAGCGGCCCTCGCACGGGGTCCCGGCGCGAGACGCGCTGCGAGCGCGGCAGGCTGCCGCGCAGGGCGAACAAATCGTAGAGCAGGAGGCCGAGCCGGATCGTCCACCAGGATCGCATTCCCGGGGCGTGCGGCAGAATGAATCGCAGCGGGCGGACGATGTGCGGGGCGTTGCGAAGCAGCACCTCGCGCTCGGCGAGCGAGTTTCGGACGAGGCGGAACTCGCGCTGCTCGAGATAGCGAAGGCCGCCATGGGCGAGCTTCGAGGAAGCGGAGCTGGTATGGGCGGCAAGATCGTCCTTCTCGATCAGCAGCACCCGCAGTCCACGCCCGGCCGCGTCGCGCGCGATCGCAGCGCCGTTGATGCCGCCGCCAACGACGAGCAGGTCGTAGGTCTCCATGAGCGCTCGGTAATGGGGAAAGGCGCCGTCGCGAAGCCCCTCCCCTTGAGGGGGAGGGGTTTGGGGAGGGGTGGAGTCTTCGAAGGAGACGCTGCCCGGATGACGAGTCCACCCCCACCCAAACCGTCCCCCCTCGAGGGGGAGGGCATTCCCGCTCGACAGGTGCATTTCTTCCGTGGAAGCTGTGCCGATGAGCGACCGCATACTCGTGATCGACGAAGGAACGACTTCGACGCGAGCGATGCTGTTCGATGGCGGCGGCGCCTGTCTCGGCTGCGAGCAGAGGGAGCTGACGCAATCCTATCCGCGGCCGGGCTGGGTCGAGCACGATTCCGAGGAAATCTGGTCCGCCAGCCTCGCCTGCGCGCGGGCGATGGTCGCCGCGGCGGGCGGCGCGGAGCAGATCGCGGCAATAGGGGTCACCAATCAGCGCGAGACTGTGGTGTTCTGGAGTCGCCGCACCGGCCGGGCGTTGGCGCCGGCAATCGTCTGGCAGGACCGGCGCACCGCCGATCTTTGCACGCGCCTGAAGGAGGCGGGCGAGGAGGCGGGGCTGCAGGAGCGCACCGGACTGCTCCTCGATCCCTATTTCAGCGGCTCGAAGATCGCCTGGGCACTGGAGAACTGGCCGCAGCTCAAGGAAGCGGGCGACGATCTCTGCGTCGGTACGGTCGAAAGCTGGCTGGTGTTCAGGCTGACCGGCGGGCTCCACGTCTCGGACGCGACCAACGCGTCGCGCACCGCACTGATGGATATCCGCACCGGTCTCTGGGATGCGACTTTGCTCGACCTGTTCGGCGTGCCGCCCTCGGCGCTTCCCGAGATCGTCGACTGCGCGGGCCGCTTCGGCGAGACGCTCGCCGAGCATTTCGGCGCGCCGATCGCCATCGCCGGCATGGCCGGGGACCAGCAGGCTGCCGCGATCGGCCAAACATGCCTCGGGGAAGGCGAGACCAAGGCGACTTACGGGACCGGCGCCTTCGTGCTCACCAACAGCGGCGCGCAGATGAAGGCGAGCCGGCACCGGCTGCTCTCCACCATCGCCTGGCAGATCGGGGGTGCGCGCAGTTACGCACTCGAAGGGTCGGTCTTCGTCGCGGGGAGCCTGGTCCAATGGCTGCGCGACGCGCTCGGCTTCGTCGCCTCGGCAGCGGAGACGGAACAGCTCGCACGTTCCGCCTCTGCCAGCGGCGGCGTCTTCATCGTGCCTGCCCTCGCCGGGCTGGGCGCGCCCTATTGGGCCCCGCACGCCATGGGGGCGATCTCGGGCCTCAGTTTCTCCGCGGGCCGCGCCGAGATCGTCCGCGCCGCGCTCGAGGCGATGGCGCACCAGACGCACGACCTGATGCGCGCTTTCGCCGCCGACGGCGCCGCCTGGCAATGCCTCCGGATCGATGGCGGCATGGCGGCAAATGACTGGATAGCCCAGGATCTGGCGGATGTGCTGGACGTGCCGGTGGAGCGGCCCGCCTTCGTCGAGACGACGGCGCTGGGGGCGGCGATGCTCGCAGGCGTCGGCTGCGGCATGTTCGCTTCGCTGGAGGAGGCGGCGGCGATGCGCGGAGAGGTGCGGCGGTTCGAGCCGGCGATGGAGCCCGAGACGCGGCAGCTGCGGCTGGAGGGTTGGGCGAAGGCGGTAGAGGCGGTGTTGCGCTAACTCCTCCCCGGCACGGGGAGGGGGCCATGCGCAGCATGGTGGAGGGGCCCGGAGCGAAGCGGAGGGTCAGACCTCGCCCTTCGGGCTCGGCCCCTCCACCGCACTTCGTGCGGTCCCCCTCCCCGTACCGGGGAGGAATGCTAGACTTTCGAGCCCGGCCTGGGCGATTCGACCACCGTCCCCTCCGGCGCGATCCAGCTGTCGTCGATCATCTTGATGATGCCGGAAAAATCCTTCCCACCCCCGCCCAGGCCCTCGGCGAAGCGGGTGTAGAGCTCCTCGGCATAGGCGCCCATCGGCGTGTACGCGTCGGTGCTCTGGGCAGCCTCCATGGCGAGGCGCAGGTCCTTCAGCATCAGCGCGGCGGCGAAGCCGCCTTCATAGCCGCGGTCGGCGGGGGTAGCGGGGCCGACGCCGGGGACCGGGCAATAGCTGGTCATCGACCAGCACTGGCCCGACGCCTTGGAGGCGATGTCGAAAAAGACCTGCGGATCGAGGCCCAGCTTCTGGGCGAGGACGAAGGTCTCGCAGGTCGCGATCATCGAGGCCGCGAGCAGCATGTTGTTGCAGATCTTCGCCGCCTGGCCGGAGCCGGGGCCGCCGGCGTGGATCACCGCCTTGCCCATCGAGGAGAGGAAGGTCTCGGCGCACCGGAACGCCTCCTCGCCGCCGCCGACCATGAAGGTGAGCGTGCCGGCGTCGGCAGCGGCGATGCCGCCCGAGACCGGCGCGTCGACCATCCGATATCCGGCGGCCTCGGCCTTGGCGATCTCCTCGCGGGCGGTGGCGACGTCGATGGTCGAGCAGTCGATCAGGATCGCCGTCGTCGGCGCCGCGCCGATTACGCTGCTTTCATAGACGTCGCGGACATGCCTGCCGGCCGGGAGCATGGTGACCACGGCTTCGGCGTCGGCGACCGCTTCCGCCGCGGAGCCGGACCGGACGCAGCCATGCTGTTCGGCCTTTGCGAGCGCGGCCTCGGAGAGATCGAAGGCGCGGACCTCGTGCCCGGCCTTGGAAAGGTTCGCGGCCATGCCGCTGCCCATGTTGCCCAGGCCAATGAATGCGACGCGTGCCATTTCACTTGCTCCCTAAGAAAGTGCCGAGCCAAATTCGTCATGCCGGCGAAGGCCGGCATCTCCGCGAGGATGGGCTCTGCATTCGCGCCTGCGTCATCTCGTCCTGAGATCCCGGCCTACGCCGGGATGACGGTCTCGCTCAACGCCCCTTCCACTCCGCTTTCCGCTTGTCGACGAAGGCGGCCATGCCCTCCTTCTGGTCCTCGCTGCCGAACAGGCCGTGGAACAGTCGGCGCTCGAAGACGATGCCCTGCGCCAGCCCAGTCTCGAAGGCGGCGTTGACCATCTCCTTGGTGGCCATCGCGGCGAGCGGAGCCATCGAAGCGATCGCCTCGGCGGTCTTCAGCGCCTCTTCGAGCAGGTCGGCGGCCGGTACGACGCGGGCGACGAGGCCGGCGCGCTCGGCCTCCTCGGCGCCCATGTTGCGGCCGGTGAGGCACATCTCCATCGCCTTGGCCTTGCCGATCGCGCGGGTGAGGCGCTGCGAGCCGCCCATACCGGGCGTCACGCCGAGCTTGATCTCGGGCTGGCCGAACTGCGCGGTGTCGGCGGCGATTATGAAATCGGCCATCATCGCCACCTCGCACCCGCCGCCCAGCGCATAGCCCGCGACGGCGGCGATCCACGGCTTGCGCGTGGCGGTCACCCGCTCCCAGCCGGCGAAGAAGTTGGACGCGTACATGTCGGCGAAGCCCTGGCTCGACATCTCCTTGATGTCGGCGCCGGCCGCGAAGGCGCGTTCGGAGCCGGTGAGGACGGCGCAGCGCTGCTCGGGATCGCCGTCGAAGGCGCCGAACGCTTCGATCAGCTCGGCCAGGACCTGCCCGTTGAGCGCGTTGAGCGCCTTTGGCCGGTCGAGGGTGATCAATGTGACCGCGCCGCGGCGTTCGACCAGGATGGTCTCGTAGGTCATGTCAGGCTCCGCGGGCTGCCCGCCGATCCCCACAAAGGGGAAGCGGGCAGCCCGATCGGCTTATTGCTCGTTGCCGGCCGGCTTGTCGCCGCCGCCCTCGGCCGGCGCCTCGCCCTCAGCGGGAGCGGCGCCCTCGGCGGGCTTGTCGCCGCCCGCAGCCGCGCCGGCGTCCGCGGTATTGCCGTCGGCCGGCTTGGCCTCGTTGCCCGCCGGCGCGCCTTCGTTGCCGGCGGCCGCATTGGCGGCTTCGGCGCCGTTCGCCTGGTTATTGCCGGCGTCGTCGCCGCCGTTGCAGGCGGCGAGCGCGAGCAAGGGCGCGGCGAGGACTATGAGCTTCTTCATCTGTAACTCCTGCTGGTAGGAAAGGCGCTGCCTTCCTAATGGCGGGGCGCGGAAAAGCAATCGGGAGCGAGTGCGGATGAGCGAAGCGAGGCACGACGAGGCGCGGCGGCGCTTCGAGATCGAGGAGGAGGGAGCGACCGCCATCCTCACCTACGTCCTTCGCGACGGCGCCATCGTCTTCACCCACACCATCGTGCCGGAGCAGGTCGAGGGCCGGGGCATCGGCGGGCGGCTCGCGAAAGCGGGCCTCGGCTTTGCCCGCGAGCGGGGGCTGAAAGTCGTGCCCCGATGCTCGTTCGTGCGCGGCTATGTCGAGCGTCACCCGGAATATGCCGATCTGCTCGCGACCTAGCGTCCAAGAATCGAGGCGGGGGGGAAAACAGGGACAGTATACATTTACCCTGGTGCGACGCCTTCCATGCCGCGTCCAGCGCGACGGTAAATGTATACTGTCCCTGTTTTCGCGCGAGGTGCCCACGGATATAGGGCGCAACTGCCGCGTTCTCCCGGCTCCCGATGCCGGCGCCTCCTGAATGACCACCCCCCATATACTCTCTTTCGCGGTGCTCGCCGGGATGATGGCGCTCTTCGTCTGGGGGCGCATCCGCTACGACATGGTCGCCGTACTGGCGCTGCTGGCGGCGGTGCTGGTTGGAATCGTCTCCCCGGACGATGCGTTCTCAGGCTTTTCGGACGACATCGTCATCATCGTCGGCAGCGCCCTCGTCATGTCCGCGGCGATCGAGCGCTCGGGCGTCGTCGAGGCTTTGCTCGCCCGCGTCACCAACCGCACGCAGAGAGTCGGGACGCAGCTCATCACCATCGTCGGATCGGTGACGATCCTGTCGGCGATGGTGAAGAATATCGGCGCGCTGGCGATGATGATGCCCGCCGCCTTCCAGATGGCGAAGAAGTCCGATGCCTCGCCTTCCTGCTTTCTGATGCCGATGGCGTTCGGATCCCTGCTCGGCGGCCTGATCACCCTGGTCGGCACGTCGCCCAACATCATCGTCAGCCGGGTGCGCGAGCAGATGACGGGCGAGCCTTTCGCCATGTTCGACTACGCGCCAGTGGGCCTCGGCCTGGCGGCGGCGGGGCTCCTGTTCCTGCGCTTCGGCTACCGGCTGCTGCCGACGGGCCGCCGTGCCGCTCCGACCATGGGCGAAGCGCTCGACATCGAGGATTATGCGACGGAAGCGCAGGTGCCGTCCGGCTCGCCGGCCGAAGGCAAGACCGTCGCCGAGCTTCGGGCGATGAGCGACGACGAGATCGAGGTCACCGGTCTTCACCGCGGCGAGGTGCGGCGGGGGGCGCCGCTGCCGGACGCGGTGATCGACGCCGGCGACGTGCTCATCCTCAAGGGCGAGCCGGAGGCGCTCGAGCGGGCGATCGCGGCCGCCGGGCTCGAGCTGGAGGGCCATCACCGCGAGAGCGCGGCCGGCTCGTCCAACGTCGGCGTGATCGAGGCGGTGATCGAGCGCGGCTCGCCGCTCGCCGGCGGGGCGGCCGGGCGGATGGCGCTCCACGCCCGCCACGGCGTCAATCTGATCGCCGTCTCGCGCCGCGGGGAGCGCATCACCGAGCGGCTGCGCGACATCGTCCTCTGTCCGGGCGACGTCATCGTGCTCCAGGGCCCGCTCGACACCCTGCCGGAGCGGCTTCGCGATCTGGGCTGCCTGCCGCTCGCCGAGCGGGAGCTGCGGCTCGGCAACGCCCGGCGCGGGCTCGTGCCCGTCGCAATCCTCGGCGGTGCGATGATATTGACGGCGATCGGCTGGGTGCCGGTGGCGCTCGCTTTCTTTGGCGCGGCGGCCTTGACCATGCTCGCCGGCGCGCTGCCGGCGCGCGACGCCTATCGGGCGATCGAATGGCCGATCCTGATCATGATCGGGGCGTTGATCCCGGTCGCCGACGCGCTGCGCACGACCGGCGGCTCGGAGCTGCTCGGCGCCTGGCTCTCCGCCGTATCGACCAGCCTGCCGCCCTGGGGGGCGGTCGCCTTGATCATGGCGGCGGCGATGGCGGTGACGCCTTTTCTCAACAATGCCGCAACCGTGCTGGTGATGGCGCCGATCGCCGCCACCTTCGCCGGCGAGCTCGGCTACCGCCCCGAAGCCTTCCTGATGGCGACCGCAGTCGGCGCCGGCTGCGACTTCCTCACCCCGATCGGCCACCAGTGCAATACCCTGGTGATGGGCCCGGGCGGCTATCGCTTCGGCGACTATGCCCGCCTCGGCGCGCCTTTGTCGCTGCTGGTGGTGCTGGTCGGCGTACCCCTGATCCTCGCCGTCTGGCCGCTGCGCTAAAGGGGGACAGTCACTCTCCAGGCTAGCTTGCCGCCAGCTCGATCCAGGTGGGTGCGTGATCGCTGGCGCCTTCGCGGGCGCGGACTTGCTTGTCGACGCCGGCGGCTTCCAGGCGCTTTGTCGCCCGCGCATTGAGCAGGAAGTGGTCGATGCGGATCCCGGCGTTGCGGGCGAAGGCGTTCCGCCAATAGTCCCAGAAAGTGTAGATTGTCTCGTCGGGGTGGAGATGGCGGATGGCGTCGGTCCAGCCCTGGGCGAGGAGACGGCGGTAAAGCGCGCGGGGCTCGGGCTGGAACAGGGCGTCGTCGAGCCAGCGCTCGGGCTTGTAGACGTCCTTGTCCTCGGGGATGACATTGTAGTCGCCGGCGAGGACGACGGGGCATTCGAGGTCGCGCAGCTCCGCGGCATGGGCGATCAGGCGTTCGAGCCACGCCAGCTTGTAGGCGAACTTGGCGGTGCCCACCGGATTGCCGTTGGGCGCGTATAGGCCGCCGATCAGGACGCCGTTCACCGCCGCCTCGATGTAGCGGGCCTGCTCGTCGGAAGAGTCGCCGGGGAGCGCCCGGCGGGTCTCGACCGGCTCGCAGCCGCGGGCGAGCATGGCCACTCCGTTCCAGCGGCTCTGGCCCTGCCAGATGGCGCCGTAGCCCGCCTTTTCGATCGCCTTCAGAGGGAATTTCTCCTGCGGCGCCTTCAGCTCCTGCAGGCAGACGACGTCCGGCTCGGCTTCGCTCAGCCATTCGAGCAGCCGCGGCAGGCGGCCGTTGACGCCGTTGACGTTGAAGGTAGCGATCCTCATCCGGCGCCAACGCGACAGCAGGCGATTGGTTGAGCGATCCGTGCTAGATTGGCGACTCCGCGGCAGGGGGGTGGCCATGGATTTCGACGCGATCGTGATCGGCAGCGGCTTCGGCGGCGCGGTCTCGGCCTGCCGGCTCGCCGAGGCCGGCGCCAGGACCCTCGTGCTGGAGCGCGGCCGCCGCTGGGACAAGACCAACTATCCGCTCCACAGCGGCGACTGGCTGTGGGACCAGCACGACCCGGTCGGCAGTAACGGCTGGCTGGACCTGCGCCTTTTCCGCCACATGGCAGTCGCCCAGGGCGCGGCCGTGGGCGGCGGATCGCATATCTACGCCAACATCTCGGCAGTGCCGCCGCGCGAGACCTTCGATGCCGGCTGGCCGCCGGAGATCACATGGGACGCGCTCGCGCCGCATTACGACACGGTCGGCCGAATGATGAACGTCCAGACCATCCCGGACGGCCAGTGGACGAACCGGATGAAGCTGATGAAGGAGGCGGCGGACAAGATCGGCGCCGGCGACCGCTTCCGCAAACTCGAGCTCGCAGTCTCTTTCGATGCGGGCTTTCATTACGGGCTGGAGGACCCGGTCAACCTCCGCCACAGCCGCCGCTTCGTCAACGCCCAGGGGGTGGAGCAGGGGACATGCGTCCACCTCGCCAATTGCGACATCGGCTGCGACGCCGACGCCAAGAACACGCTCGACCGCAACTATCTCGCCCTTGCCGAGCGCAAGGGGGCGGAGATCCGGCCACTGCACTTGGTTCGCACGATCGAGCGGGAGGGGACGGGCTACCGCGTCCATTTCGACGGCATCGGCGAAGGGAAACGCAGGCCCGGCAGCGCGACCGCCGAGCGCGTGATCGTCGCCGCCGGCTCGCTCGGTTCGACCGAGCTGCTGCTGCGGTGCCGCGACGTCGCCAGGACGCTCCCGGACATCAGCCCTTTCCTGGGCCGCAACTGGAGCAGCAACGGCGACTTCCTGACGCCGTCCTGGCACAGCGACCGCCGGCCGGAGCCTTCCATCGGCCCGACGATCAGCAGCGCGATCGACTTCCTCGACCGCAGCGATTCGAGCCAATCCTACTGGATCCAGGACGGCGGCTTTCCCAATTTCCTCGAAGGGTGGATCCGCAATGGCGAGGCTTCTCACGCAAAGATCCGGGTGCTGATGACCGCCCTGCGCAAGGCGCTCGCCCACGGACCGACCGACCATGTGATGCCGTGGTTCGCGCAGGGCGTCGATGCAGCGGACGGGCGGCTGTCGCTGCGGCGCCGCTGGTGGCTGTTCGGCCGGCACCAGCTCACTCTCTCCTGGCAGATCGCCAAGTCCCAGAAACTGATCGACGCGATCGTGGCGATGCATCGGAAGCTCGCCCTTGCCGCAGGCGGCACGCCGATGGTGCCCTTCACCTGGACGAGGCTGAAATATCTGATCACGCCGCATCCGCTCGGCGGCTGCAATATGGGAACGACGCCGGAGAACGGCGTCGTCGACCATCTCGGACGGGTGTTCGGCTACCCCAACCTTCACGTCCTCGACGGCGCGATCGTGCCGGAGGCGGTAGGGGTCAATCCATCGCGCACCATCGCCGCGCTCGCCGAGCGGACGATGGCGGAGATCGCAAAGGGCTGAGCGGTCAGGCGACCACGACCGGCGGCTCGATCAGCTCCGCCGCCAGCGGTGGATTGCACGGCTCTTCCCCGCTGTCGCGCGGCACTTTGGCGAGGCCGACGGGATAGACGGTCAGCTTCCCCTTCGCGCCGATGTGGAGCCGCAGGAACGATTTGTAGCCCTCGATTCGCATCGACGAGAAGGCCTCGTTGGCGTGCCGCCTGAGCAGGCCGAGCGAGGTCAGCAGATAGAGACCGAAGACGATGCCCGAGGCGAGCGCCGAGGCGAGCGTGGCCAATGCGACCGAATCCGTGCAGCGGACTACTGCGCAGGTGACGGCGGTTACCGCCGCGGCTTGGGCGGCGGCGTGCGTGAGCCCCATCGCCGCTTTCAGCGGCATCGAGTAAGGCGATTTGGCGAAGGCGACATAGCCCAGGCCGGCAAGCGCCACGAGCAGGAAGGCCGTCGGCGAGGTGAAGACGAGGGACCAATAGGTCGCCAGGGAATCGTCGTAGCCGCCATCGCGCAGCGCCTTGGACAGCGAGCCCCGGTCGGCGACCCGCGCAGCGAAGTCGAGCGTCCAGTTGAACAGCGCGTAGGCCGCCGCGAAGGCGGCGACGAAAGCCTTGTTGTGCCAGAAGAAGAAGAGATTGCCGAACGACAGCAGCCAGGACCGGCCGCGGCTTGGGAAGAGCGCGGGCTTGCCGTCCGGCTTCTTCGCGATCTCGAAGCGGCGCTCGCCGCCCTGCCGCGACGTGCCTCCGGGCTTGCCGAACTCGTAGTCGAACGCGTTGTCGCGCAGTTGGTGGGTGGGGTGGAGGAAGGCGCCGCCCCCGCCGCAGACGACATAGTGACGGTCATCCTCGACGTAACGGGCATAATGGTGGCTGTCGCCGGTCAGGACGAGCTTCAGGCGGTGGCCCATCCGCTCCTCGTCCACCGCCGTCTTGCCCGCCGCTATTTCGGCCGGCGTCAGCGGCTTTCGAGCGGCGCCCGCAAGGCGCTCGAGATAGGAGAAGCTGGAGAATTTCTTCGCCGGATTCTTTTTGTGTGCATGGATCCAGGCCGGCTCGGCGACGCAAAGGATCAGCTTCGATCCCGGCTTCATCCAGTAGCGGGCGGCGTGCTGGAAATAGTCGATCTGCGGCTGGTCGATATAGCCTTCGAGCTGGCAGTCGGTGCCCCAGACCCACCAATCCTGCGGCAGCTGGATTGCGAAATAGCTTCGCGTCTGCCGCGTCTGGCGGCCGCCGATGACCTTGCCCGGGCGGTCGGTGCCGAGATCGACGCCGGGCCGGGTCACCCGCCGCCGGCAGAACAGGCCAAGGAAGGAATTGAGCCCGTCATACCAGTCGTGGTTGCCCGGTATGGCATAGAGGTCGGGACGGCGGCCGTCCCCGGCCTTCCACCCGTCGGGGCCGCCTGCCGCTTCAAAAGCCTGCTCGTAGGGCCCGAGGAACCGATGCTCATATTGCTCGCGCGACGCGGTCGGATAGACCTGGTCGCCGCCCAGGATCAGCAGGCGGCCGCGCGGCAGGCGGTGCTCGTCCAGTGTGATCGCCTCCTGCCCAACGAGCCGGGCCATGGCGTAGGCCGGGTTCCAGCCGTCGCCCGTGTCGGCGAGATAGTCGAACCAGAAGCCGTCCCTGCCGAGCGCGCCCGAATAATCGAACTCGCCGTCTGCGGGCGTGGCCTGGATCGCGTTGCCCGCGGCGATCGCTTCGCGCTTGTCGGCGAACTGTCCGAACAGCTTCGATATGACCGCCCTGATCCCGGTTCGGATCAGGAGCAGGGGATCGTACCATCCCACCATCCGCAGACGCTTGCGCACCGCCAATCCCCCCTCAGCGCCCCGGAGCTTAGTTGATAAGAGGATGGGCTCCAACCGCGCTGTCGGCCGGATCAGCTCATTCGCTTTGCCCTTCGGAAGCCTCGTCGCTGCCGACGGAATCGTAATACCAGGCCTCGACCGGGCCGGAGAGCTTGATCGTCACCGGCTGGCCATGGCGGTCGAGCGCCTTGCCGGCGGCGACGCGGATCCAGCCTTCCGACATCGAATATTCCTCGACATCGGTGCGCTCGCGGCCCTTGAAGCGGATGCCGACACCGCGCTGCAGCGCCTCGCCGTCGAAATGCGGGCTCCTAGGATTGATCGACAGGCGATCGGGGGGCGTGTCCGCCATATCGGTGTCAGCTCCTTCTGGTGCGGGCGATCCAGGAGTCGGCCTGCTCTTCGAGGATGTCGAGCGGCAGCGCGCCGCTCTCGAGCACGACGGCATGGAAGTCGCGAATGTCGAAGCGGTCGCCGAGCGCCGCCCGCGCGCGGTCGCGCAGCTCGAGGATCTTGAGCTGCCCGATCATGTAGCTCGTCGCCTGGCCGGGATTGTTGAAATAGCGCTCGACCTCGCGGGCCGCATCGCGCTCGGAGAGCAGGCCGTTGTCGCGGAAATACTGGATTGCCCGCTCGCGCGTCCAGCGCTGCGAATGGATGCCCGTGTCGACGACCAGCCGGATCGCGCGCCACAAGGCGGTCGAATGCATGCCGAACAGGGAGTAGGGATCTTCGTAGAAGCCCATCTCCTGGCCGAGCTGCTCGGCATAGAGCCCCCAGCCCTCGGTATAGGCGCCGTAGCCGCCGAACCGGCGGAACTTGGGAATAGCGGGAAGCTCCTGGGCGAGGGCGATCTGGAAGTGATGACCCGGTGCGCCCTCATGGTAGGAGATCGCCTCGGTCTGCGGACGAAGCACCTGGTTCATGTCGGCGAGGTTGACGTAATAGATGCCGGGCCGCGAGCCGTCGGCGGAGGGACGGTTGTAGAAGGCGACGGGGGCGGTCTCCTGGCGCCAGGCCTCGACCGCGCGGACTTCGAGCGGCGCGCGCGGAAGCCGCCGGAAGAAGCGCGGGGCCGCCTCCATCACCTGGGCGATGAAGCGGCGGGCATCGGCGAGATATTGCTGCCGGCCGGCCTCGGTGTTCGGATATTTGAACTGCTGCCCACCTGTGATGTGGGAGAAGAACTGGCGGAGAGTGCCGCGGAAGCCGACCCGTTCCCTGATCCGCTCCATCTCGCCGTGGATGCGCATCACCTGCTGCAGGCCGATCTGGTGGACCTGATCGGGCGTCAGCTCCGTGGTCGTCGATTGGCGCACGCGCTGCGCATAATATTCGGTGCCATTGGGGAGGCTCCAGGCGCCCTCATTGCCTCGGGCGCGAGGCTCGATCTCGTCGAGCGTGCGCAGCATGAGGTCGTAGCCGCGGCGGAACGGCCCGGTCAGCGCCTCGCGCGCCTCGGCGACCAGCCTGGCCTTGACGTCGTCCGGGGCCTGGAGCCGGCCGACCTTGGCACGGAAATCGGCGAGGACGGCGCTGTCGTCCCCGCTGCCGAACGGGGCGCCGGTGAGGATGCGGCGGGCGTCGGCCCGGACCGGCGCGAAATTGAACCGCGGCGGCACGATGCCCAGCTCGGCCTGCCGCCGCATGTTGGCGGAGATCTCGGTCATCACCCGCTCGACCTCGCGCAGCCGCGAGACATAGGCCTCCGCATCCTCGACGGTGTCGATCCGGTGGTTGTTGATCAGGAAGACCGGAATCGAGCCCATCGGGCTGCCGTTGTTGGTCACCGGGAAGCCGTGCCAGCGCCAGGCGAAGCTTTGCCGCGCCTCCTCGACCTGCTCCTCGAACATCCGGTAGCTGATGCGGGCGGCGGGGCTGAGCCGCGCGGAGTCGAACTCGGCGTGGAGCCGCTGCAGTTGCGCCCCGACAAGCGCCAGCTGCTGCTGGCGATAGGCATCGGTATAATCGTTGAGCCGGTGGTAGAGGCGCTTCGAGCCGAGGCTGGTCAGCGTCTGCGGGTTGTCGGCGATCTGCTCCTCGAACGCCGCATCGAGGAAGGCGAGGAGGCGCGCGTCCTCGGTGGCGGCGGACGGCTGGGCGGGAGCGGACTGCGCGGCCGTGCCCTGTTGCGTCGAGGCAGTACACGCAGCGGTGGCGAGGAGGAGGGCGGCAAGCGGGAGGCGGAGCTTCATCGCGGATCCTTGGCCATGGAGGCGCTTCTTTAGCGCGTCAGCCGCGCGGGTCCACTGCTCAGCAGGCGCCCTCCTTCATCCAGCACGGGTCCCAGTCGGGCTCCGGGCCGAAGCGGGATGCGAGGAAGTCGGCGAGCGCGCGGACGCGCGCGGTCGTGGCACGCCCCGGCGGCATGACGACGTGGACGCCCCCTTCCTCGAGCGGATAGTCGCGCAGGACCACCTCGCCGGCGCCGCTCTCGATCGCAGGCGCGGCGATGAAGCTGGGCAGGATGCAGATGCCGAGGCCCGCCACCGCGGCGGCGTGCAACATGTCGCCGTTGTCGGTACGGAGCCGGGGGCGGAGGCGGACATGTTCCCAGCCCTTGGGCGTGCGGAAGCGCCATTGCTCGGCCCGTCCGGCATTGGCGTAGACGAGATGGTCGTGCCCATTGAGGTCGCGCGGATGCTCGGGCCGGCCGCGCGCGTCGAGATAGGAGGGGCTGGCGAGCAGGAGGCGGCGCATCGGCGCGATCCGCCGCGCGATCAGCGAGGAATCCTCGAGATTGCCGAGCCGGACCGCGAGGTCGTAGCCGCCGCCGACGAGATCGACCGTCTTGTCGTCGAACGAGATGTCGAGCTCGACCTTCGCGTGCAGCGCCGCGAACTCGGCGAGGGCGGGTGCGAGATGCTGGACGCCGAACGAGAGCGGCCCGGCGAAGCGGATCGGCCCCGCGACCTGGGTGACGGCGTCGGCGACCACCTCGCGGGCCGCCTCGAGATCGGCGAGGACGTTGGCGGCCCGCGCATGATAGGCCTCCCCGATGTCGGTCGGGGTCGCGCCGCTGGCGCTGCGGGTCAGGAGCTTAGCGCCGAGCTGGCGCTCGAGCCGCGCGACCCGCCGGCTGACGATCGACTTGGACATGCCCATGCGCTCGGCGGCGCGGGCGAAGGCGCCCGTCTCGACGACGCGGACGAAGGCGAGGACGTCGAGCAGGTCGACCGAAGAGCGTTCCATATCGTGCAACACCATGGTGTCAGTTGGGCGTCTGGCGGCAACGAAGCTAGGCGCTTATCTCGGGCTTCACAAGGAGACCCGACATGAAGCTCTATTACGCGCCGGCCGCCTGCTCGCAGGCCCCGCACATCGTCGCCCGCGAGGCGAAGCTGCCGATCGACCTCGCCAAGGTCGAGTTCCCGAGCAAGCGGACGACCGACGGCGAGGACCTCTATGCCGTCAACCCGAAGGGCGCCGTGCCGGCGCTGAAGCTCGACGACGGCAGCGTGCTCACCGAAAATGCGGTCATCCTGCAATATCTCGCCGATCAGGCGCGCGGCTCCGACCTGGCGCTGCCGGCCGAGGGCAGCGAGCGCTACCGGCTGCTGGAATGGCTGAACTTCATCGCCACCGAGCTGCACAAGGGCTTCGGTCCGCTGTGGAATCCGGCCACGCCCGACTCCTTCAAGGATGCGACCCGCGAGGCATTGGGCAAGAAGTTCGACTATCTCCAGGAGCAGATCGGGGACGGCCCCTATATCCTGGGCGAGCGCTTCTCCATCCTCGACGCCTATGCCTTCGCGGTGCTCAACTGGACCCGCGTCCATTCGATCGACATCAACCGCTGGCCGGGCCTCGCCGCCTATCTCCAGCGCATTGCCGAGCGGCCCGCCGTCCAGGAGACGCTGCGCGCCGAAGGCCTGATCTGAAAGGAACGATGATGATCGACATCCGCCCCTTCGCGACGCTCGGCCAGGCCGACCATGGCTGGCTCAACGCGCGTCATCATTTCTCCTTCGCGGACTATCACGAGCCGGCCCGGATGGGCTGGGGCGCGATCCGCGTCTGGAACGATGACGAGATCGCGGCCCGCTCCGGCTTCCCGCCCCATCCGCACCGCGACATGGAAATCGTCACCTATGTCCGGCAGGGCGCGATCACCCACCAGGATTCGATGGGCAATAAGGGCCGCACCGCCGCCGGCGACGTCCAGCTGATGTCGGCGGGGACGGGGGTCCGCCACGCCGAATATAATCTGGAGGACGAGGCAACCACGCTGTTCCAAATCTGGATCCAGACCGACCGGCCGGGCGCCGAGCCCGGCTGGGGCGCGAGGGAGTTCCCGAAAGGCGCGCGGGCGGGGAGCTTCGTTACGCTCGCCAGCGGCTTTTCCGAGGACGGCGACGCGCTGCGGATCCACGCCGCCGCGCGCGTTCAGGGCGCGACGCTGAAGGCGGGCGAGACAGCCGAGCTCCAGCTCGATCCGGCGCGGCACGTCTATCTGGTGGCGGTGGGCGGCGCGATCGAGGTTAGCGGGATCCGCGCCGAGCCGCGCGACGGGGTCGCGATCACCGGCGAGGAGCTTGTGACGATCCGCGCGCTGAACGAGGCCGAGATCGTGCTGGTCGATGCCCGCTAGATGGTCGAAGGTTTGATTGAATCATCCCAGTCCGTTCGCCCTGAGCCTGTCGAAGGGCTTTCCTTCGTGTTCTGAAAGGGAAAGGAGAAGGCTTCGACAGGCTCAGCCCGAACGGGAAAAGGGACAATTGACTCATCAGCACGCTAGGCTGCGTCAGGCGGCGTCGGCCTCGGGGTCGAGGTCGGCTTCGGCGTCGTCGGGGGTGAAGGTGTCCCAGGCTGCCGCCCAGGGCGAGTTCGGATCGAGCTCGCTCTGGAGGTAGCGCGGCTTGACCATCGCCGGGCTGTGCTCGAACGGCCGCTCCGGCCGCGCCAGGCGGCGCAGGTCGAAGCGGTGGTCGAAGCGGACGCCGAGCTGCCCGCCGCGCGACCAGCGCACCGTTCCGCAGACCGTTCCGCCTTCGCCGACGTCGACGACCACGCCCGTCTCCGGCGGCAGCTCCTCTCCCGCCTCCAGCATCGCGCCTTCGGCCGAGATATTGCGGACCCGGACGAGGAGGCTGCCATGGTCCCAGTGGAGCACGGCCTTCCAGAGCAGGCTTTGCCGCGGTTCGCGTTCCGCTTGCGGCTCCGCGCGCTGCGGCGACGACGAATATGCGGTCTGAACCGCTTGCTCGGGCTGCGGCTGGGCGGGGGCGGCCGGCTCAGGCGGCGCCTGCTCGCCTTCGCGGCGGCCGCTGACGACCAGATCGCGCACCCTGGCCGAGGCGATGATCTCGGTTTCCTGCGAGAATTCGAGGCCGATGCGACCGTCGCGGACCCAGCGGACCGCGCATTCAGTCCGGTTGCAGCCGTCGAAGCGGATCTGCAGGCGCTCGCCGATGCGCGGGTCGATGTCGCTCTCGATCATCGCGCCGTGATTGGAGACGTTGACGACGTCGACCTCGACCTTGCGGCGGCGGAAGCTCAGCTCGGCGGTCTCGACCAGGTTGAGGTGGCGGTCCTCGCGGCGCTGGTTGGAGGTGCGCGCCTCGACCCGCGGGATCGCGAAGCCGGCGAGGCTGGGCTCGTCGGCACCCTGGCGCCGCTTGGGCGCGCGCTTTGCGAGCAGCGATCCGCGCGCGCCGCCCGAAACCATCGACCGCAATTCGTTCATCTCTTCCCCCGACGAGTTCGTCGTCGGGGGCTTATGCCACTCAAATGGTTGCAGCTTTGCTACCGCGATGCTGCGGGACGCCGATCGGTCAGACGCGCGGGGGGCGGCCGTCCTCATAGCGCTCCTGCTGGACGACGTGGCGATAGCCTTCGCGGGGCCGCCTGAGACCGAACAGGCCGAGCAGGCCGAGGACGCCCAGCAGCCCCCAGTCGAAGCCGCCATCCTGCTCGCGGACCTGGACCGACATGTCGTTGCCGAAGGGGGCATTGGGGTCAGCGAAGCCGTTCGGATAAGGCTGGTCCTGGAGCTGGATCTGCGGCAGCGGCGTCTGCTGCACCGGGACCGGGACGGTCACCACTTCGGGCGTCGAGGTCCGCGGCGTCGCCGGCTCGCTCGTCGCCGGTTCGCTGGTGGGGGCGGGCGTGGTCGTGCCCGTCGTCGGACGGTCGCTCCCCGTCGTCGGGGGCGTGGTCGTCGTGGCCGGATCGGTGCTGTTCTGCGCCGAGGCTGCGCCCGCCGGCACCAGGAGCAGCGAGGAAGCGGCGAGCGCCGCGCCGAGCGAATGACGGATCATCGGATCGTCTCCCAAGAAGTCAGTCAGGCATCAATGATCGGGGGGCGCTTTGGTGGCAATGGGCTTCGACATGATCAGATCGGGATCACCCGGCGGTGGTGCCAGGCGAAGACCGCCGCAGCCCCGCGATGCGGCCGCCAGGGCTCGGCGAGGGCGCGGATCGCCTTCTCGCTCGGCCGCTCCTCGAGGCCGAGCAGGCGGCCGATCTCGATCTGGACGGCGAGGTCGCCCGCCGGCCAGATGTCGCTCCGCCCCTCGGCGAACAGGAGGTAGATCTCCGCCGTCCAGCGGCCGATGCCCTTCACCCGGACCAGATGCGCGATCGCTTCCTCGTCGTCCTCCGGCAGCCGGTCGAAGTCGAGGCGGCCGGAGAGGACCTCCTCGGCCAGGCTCTTCGCGTAAGCCGTCTTCTGGCCGGAGAGGCCGGCGCCGCGCAGCGCCTCGACGCTGGTGCGGGCGACGTTGGCAGGATCGGCCGCGCCGCCGGTCGCCGCATCGAGCTTCGCCCAGATCGAGGCCGCCGCCTTGATCGACACCTGCTGGCCGACGATGGCGCGCAGCAGGGTGACGAAGCCGCGCTCGCTGATCCTGGGCTCGGGATAGCCGGCGCGGGCGAGGGCGGCGGCGAAGGCCGGCTCGACCGCCGCCAGCGCGTCGAGCGACGCGCGCAACCTTTCGGCGTCGATACCCAACGGCCCCGCTCCCGCTTGAAACTCGCCGGAGCGCCTAGCATAGACCGCCGCGCCCGCATCCCCTTTTCGCGGCGCGAGGAGCCCATGCCGAAGCTGATCGTCGTCACCCGCGATGGCACCGAGCGCGTCGTCGAGGCGCGCGCGGGGTGGAGCGTGATGGAGAATATCCGCGACAACGGCTTCGACGAGCTGCTCGCGCTCTGCGGCGGCTGCTGCTCCTGCGCGACCTGCCACGTCCATGTCGACCCGGAGTGGCTGGCGCGGCTGAAGCCGATCAAGGACGAGGAGGACGAGCTGCTCGACACGTCCGACCATCGCGTCGAGAACAGCCGCCTTTCCTGCCAGATCCTGTTCGGACCGGAGCTCGACGGGCTGAAGGTCCGGATCGCGCCGGAGGATTGATTCCTCCCCATCAGCAAAGCTGATGGGGAGGGATTACGCGCCCGCCGCCCTCGCCGCATAGAGCGCGATCGCCGCCGCGTTGGAGACGTTGAGGCTCTCCATCCGCTCGCCGATCGGCAGGCGGGCGAGGGCATCGCAATGGGTTTCGACATTGTGGCGCATGCCTTCGCCCTCTGCGCCGAGCACGAGGGCGACGCGAGGCGGGCCGAGCGCTTCGGCGAGCGTCGCCTCCGCTTCTCCGACCAGGCCGATACGCCAGAAGCCCGCCTCGGCGATCTCGTCGAGCGCGCGGGCGAGGTTGACGACGCGTACCCAGGGCACCGTCTCCAGCGCCCCGCTCGCCGCCTTGGCCAGCGCACCCGATTCCGGCGGCGCGTGCCGGTCCTGGGTGACGATGCCGAGCGCGTCGAACGCCGCCGCCGAGCGCAGGATCGCGCCGACATTGTGCGGGTCGGTGACGTGATCGAGGAGCAGCAGCGGCCGCCGGTCCTCGGCCCGGTCGAGCAGGTCGGCGAGGTGGAGGTCGTCGAGCCGCTCGACCTCGGCGACGATGCCCTGGTGGGGCGCGTCGCGGGGGACGTGACGGGCGAGGTCGGCCGCTTCGGCGAAGGTGACGGGGACGTCCGCCGGGATGTCGAAGGCGGAAGCCGCCTCGCGCGTTGCCCAGATGCGGAGCACCTTTCGCTCGGGGTTGGCGAGCGCCGCCGCGACCGCGTGACGGCCCCAGAAGCGGGGCCGGTTCTCCGGCTTCGATGCCTGGCGGGCTTTGCGGCGCATGGCGGCGTCCATGGCGGCGGCGGGGGCGGCTTGCAAGCGGCGGCGGCCATGCTAGCCTCCCCGCGGGGCTGATCAGGGGGACCAGGATGGCGACTGTAGCCGCCGCGCCGCGGCGCTCGAGGAACGACCGGCTGTTCTATACCGGCATGGGAGTGCTCGTGCTCCTGCTGGCGATCGCCGGCTTCGCGCGAAGCTATTATCTGGCGGCATGGTTCGACACGCCGGCAGGCACGCCCGAGATCACCCTGCTCCTGCACGCGCACGGCGCGGCCTGCACCGCGTGGCTCGTGCTGATGGTAATCCAGCCTCTTCTCATCGCCGGTAAGAACCGCGCCCTGCACCGTCGCCTCGGCTGGTTCGGGCTCGGCGTGGCGGTGACGATGGTCCTGCTCGGCAATGCCGTTGCGATTGCCGCGATGCACGTCGGCTTCATCGGCCTCGGCGATCCTCTGGTCTTCTATGCGGTGCCGTTCTTCGCGATCAACGGCTTCGCCGTGGCCGTCTTTTTCGCCTTCCTGTGGCGGGAACGCGCGGAGACCCACAAGCGCCTGATCCTGCTCGCCAACGTCGCTCTCCTCAACGCCGCGGTCGCCCGCATCCCGCTCGCGGCGGTGCAGGCCGGGGCGCCTTTCACCTTCACCTTCCTCCCGAACGTCATCGTCCTTGCGGGGATGCTTTACGACTGGCGGACGCGCGGCCGCGTCCACCGCGTCTGGATCTGGGGCGGCCTCGCCATGCTGCTTTCCCAGATCGTCATGTTCCCCGTGATGGGCACCGCCGCCTGGCGCGGCTTCGCGGCGACGATGGCGGGCCTGTGGACGCCCTGACCGCGCGTTGACAGCCGCGCGGCCTTTCGCCATGGGGGCCGACTTCCTATCTAGGCGCTCCCACGGACAGGTGGCCGAGTGGTTAAAGGCAGCAGACTGTAAATCTGCCCGGGATTCCCGTACGCTGGTTCGAATCCAGCCCTGTCCACCAGCCTCTTGCGCGACATGACGGGCGCCGATCGGCTTGCTCGCGCGAACGCCCGCGGCCAATCGACCAAGCTCAATCGATCCCAAGCATGTGTTATCTTGGGTTAATCTCGCGTCGATGAAGATTCTTCTTCTAACTATTGCAAGACTCGCATATTTGGCCTCCGCGCGCTAAGAGTGTGCGGCGCAGAGGAGCATTACTAATGGAACAGGAAAAGCTGGTCGAATTGACGGCAGACATCGTTGCCGCCCACGCGGCGAACAATACGGTTGCGGTCGGAGACATGGCGGCCCTCGTCCAGCGGGTCTATGAGGCGCTGAGCGGCCTCACTCAGGGCGCCGCCGAACCGGCGCGCAAGGAGAAGACGCCCGTCGTTTCGGTGCGCGCCTCGGTCAAGCCGGACTTCCTCATCTGCATGGAGTGCGGCGGCAAGCACAAGATGCTGAAACGCCACCTGATGAACGCGCACAACATGACTCCGGACCAGTATCGCACCGATTACGGTCTGCCGCGCGACTACCCGATGGTCGCTCCCAATTATTCCGAGCAGCGGCGCACCCTCGCCCACTCGATCGGCCTCGGCCGGCGTCGCGGCCCTGCAGCCGGTGCAGCCGCCGAGAGCGGCGGTGGCGGGGAAGCGGCCGCGGGCGGCACCAAGAACGGCGGCGGTCGCGGACGCGGCAAGTCCGGCGGCGGCGCCTCGGGCGGCGGCCAGGCCGGCGCCTCCGGCGGCTCCGGCAACGGCCGCAGGCGCAAGAAGAGCGGCTGATCCTTTTCGTGAACCGGTCCCGGCGGGCTTGCCCGCCGCAGCCGCGCGCGCCATATGGCCCGCGAGGCGCAGGCGGGTATAGCTCAATGGTAGAGCACTAGCCTTCCAAGCTTGTGACGCGGGTTCGATTCCCGCTACCCGCTCCAGCTGCTTTTTCAATGACTTAGCTGGGTTTTCGAGGTCTCTCGCCTAGGGTAAAGATCGCGTCTGGCAATCAC
>DASVVP010000007.1:0-12517 GCA_036386495.1 Allosphingosinicella sp. | reverse complement strand
CTCCACCCCACCCCAAACCCCTCCCCATCAAGGGGAGGGGCTTTCCACCGCGTCTTCTTCACCCCTAATCCCCCACCGCCTTGGCCTGCGCATGGTGAAGGGGCTCGCCAACGAGCACGGCGCCCGCATCCTCGCCGCCCGCTCCGAGCGACCGTTCGAGAATGTCGAGGACGTCTGGCGGCGCTCCGGAGTGCCGGTCGCGGCGCTGGAAAGGCTCGCCGACGCCGACGCCTTCGCCTCGCTCGGCCTCGACCGGCGGCAGGCCTTGTGGCGGGTGCGCGGGCTCGGCGCGGCGCCGTTGCCGCTCTTCGCCGCCGCGGAGGCCCGCGAGCGCGAGCCCGAGGTCCAGCTCCGCGCGATGACCGAGGGCCGCGAGGTGGTCGAGGATTATCGCGCGGTCCAGCTCTCGCTGCGCGCCCATCCCTTGCGCTTCCTCCGCCCGCGGCTCGAGGCCAGGCGCATCGTTTCCTGCGCCGGCCTCATGGACGTGAAGGACGGCCGCAAGGTCGAGGTCGCCGGCATCGTCCTCGTCCGCCAGCGGCCGGGCGCCGGCAATGTGACCTTTGTGACCATCGAGGACGAGACCGGCATCGCCAACATCATCATCTGGCAGCGCCTGTTCGACCGCTATCGGCGGATCGTGCTCGGCGCGGCGATGATCGGCGTCCAGGGCCGCGTCCAGCGCGAGGGCGAGGTCGTCCACATCGTCACCGACGCGCTGGAGGACATGACGCCCTGGCTCCACTCGGTCGCCGCGATGGACTTCCCGCACCGGGTGAGCCCCGGCGACGGGGCCAGCTTCGGCGGCCCCGACCCGCGCCACCGCCCGGCGCGCCAGCCGGTCATCGAGGTCAAGAGCCGCAACTTCCATTGAGCCTCGCAAGCTCCTAGAAAGCCGCCCAAATCCCGAGGAACTCTCATATGCGCTTCGCTCTCGCCGCCGCCGTCGCGGTCGCTCTCCTCGCCGCCCCGGCCGCCGCCCAGCCGGGCCTTGGCGACCGCACCCGCACGCCCGCGCAGATGGTCGCCGAGTTCGGGGTCGGCCCCGGCGAGGACGATCTCGCCCAGGCCATTGCCGCCGCCGCCGCGCACCCGCTCGGCACCCTTCAGAACCCGGTCCGCGTCGGCGGCCCCGAAGGCGAGCGCTTTTATCTCGCGCGGCTGCGCTGCGGCGACGGCTCCGAGCCCAGTATCGGCGCCCGCAGCGACGCCGGCGTCGGCGCCTTCGGATCGGTGGTCGCCTCCTACCCGATCGACTGCGGCCGCGCCGCGCCGGGCCGGGCGGCGGTGGTCTTGGACATGTATCACGAGGAGCATCGCGAGACCCGGGCCCCGGCCGGCTTCACCATCGTCCCCTGAGCGCCAGGCATGCGCAAGCTGCTGAAACGCCTCGGCACCGCGATCCTGTTCCTGATCGTCGCGCTCAGCCTGGCGCCCTTCCTGATCCCGCCCTTCCTCGACCGCATCTATTATCGCGGGCCCCCGAGCGACCATTATGACGGCGAGCGCTTCTTCAATCCCCGCATGCCGCCGCCGCCGCGCCGCGACGCTGGCCGCTTCTTCCGGCGCTGGGCGAAGGCGGCCGACCGCGCCCTATGGCCGGAGCGCGTGCCGGTCACGCCGACCGTCCCGCCGCGGCGCGTGGCGGGGGAGGTGATGCGGGTCACCTGGATCGGTCACTCGACCGTCCTGGTCCAGACCCGGGGCCTCAACATCCTCACCGACCCGCTCTGGTCGGAGCGAACGTCGCCGTTCTTGTTCGTGGGCCCGCGCCGCGTGCGCGCGCCGGGCGTCCGCTTCGACGACCTGCCGAAGATCGACCTCGTCCTCGTCAGCCACAACCATTACGACCATATGGACGTCGCGACGCTGCGCCGGCTCTGGCGGCGCGACCGGCCGTTGATCGTGACCAGCCTCGGCAACGACGCTTTGCTCCGGAGCCACGGCGTCGAGGCCGTGGCGCGGGACTGGGGCGGCTCCGTCCGCGCCGGGCCCGCCGAGGTGGTGGTCGAGCGGGTCCACCATTGGTCGACGCGCTGGGGCACCGACCGCAACCGGGCCCTCTGGTCCGGCTTCACCGTGCGGCTGCCGGGCGGCAATATCTTCTTCGCCGGCGACACCGGCTGGGGCGACGGCAGCTGGCCGCGCGAGGCGGCGCGCCACGGCCCGTTCCGTCTCGCCATCCTCCCGATCGGCGCGTACGAGCCACGCGACGTCATGATGGGCAGCCACGTCGATCCCGCCGAGGCGTGGCGCATCTTCGAGATCCTGAACCCGACGGCCGCGCTCGGCGTGCACTGGGGCACGGTCCAGCTCACCTTCGAGGCGATCGGCGACCCGCCGCGGCGCATCGCCGCGCTCCGCCGCGCCCGCAGCGTCCCGCCCGGGCGCTTCGTCGTCACCGAGGTCGGCCGGTCCTTCAGCGTTCCTCCGCTGGCGGCGGCGCGATGAGCCGGAGCGCGCCGGGCCGGATGCGGTAGCGCAGCGGCGTCTCGAGGACCGCCGCTTCGCCGTCAAGCGCCACCGTCAGCGCCGCGCGGCGCGAATGCACGGTCGCTTCGGCGATCCCCGTGAGGCTGGCGAAGTCGCGCTGCCGACCGAGGCCGAACAGGCTCCTGAGGCCGAGAGAGAGAAAGTGGAGCCGTCCGCGCACCAGCGGCGCGTAGAGACAGAGCTCGCCCTGATCGAGCGCCTTGCGCTGCCCCAGCGTCAGCAGGTTGGTTTCGTAGATATTGTTGCCGATGAAGAGCAGAGGCGTCTCGATCGGCGCGCAGAGACCGCCGAGATCGATGGTCAGACAGTGCTGGGAGAAGCGCTGGAGCGTGCGCAGGCTCGCGGTCAGCATGGCCAGCCGCTTGGAGCGGCCGAGCCGCTCCTGCAGCTCCTCGCGGTGCCTGACCATGTGCGGGTAGAGCCCGATGGCGCTGTTGTTGACGAAGATCCGGCCGTTGACCTCGCCGACGTCGATCAGCCTGATGTTGCCGGCGGCAATGGTCGCGACGGCGCCGTCGAGATCGGCCGGGATGCCGGCGTCGCGCGCGAGATGGTTGAGCGTGCCGAGCGGCAGCACGCCCAGCGGCTTGACGCTGTCGACGAGCTGTCCCGCCGCGCAGCTGATCGTGCCGTCGCCGCCGCCTGCCACCACCGCATCGACCTTCGGGTCGTCGCGTGCGGCCTGGAATTCCGGGATCAGGCAGTCGCCCTCCACGCAGCGCACCTCGGCCTTGACGCCGGCGGCCCTAAAAGCCTCTTCGAGGCCGCTCTGCGGGTCCTCATCGCCGCTCCTCAGCAAGGTCCCGCCGCCGCGATTGACGATGGCGCGGACCCGCACCGGCTCAGGCCGGGCCGATGCGGAACACGCAGAGCTTGTTGCCGTCGGGATCGCGGAAATAGGCGCCGTAGAAGGCGCGTGGACCTTCCGGGCTGCGCAGGCCCGGTGCGCCCTCGTCGCTGCCGCCCAGCTCAAGCCCCCGGGCATGAAGCCTGTCCACCTTCGCCCGCTCGTTCACTGCGAGCGCGATCATGTTGCCGTTTCCGGCCACCGCAGGCCGACCGTTATAGGGACGGGTGACGGCGATGCCGGGCTTCCCCCAATCGGTGGCCCACAGGGTGAAGCCATTCTCGTCCATGGTCATCAGCCGCTTTCCGCCGAGCTCCGCGAGAAGCGCGTCGTAATAGGTCCGGGCGCGGTCGAGGTCGTCGGTGCCGAGCGTCACATAGCCGATCATGATGCGCCCCCTATTTCGTCTGCGAGCGGTTGCCGTCCGCCGCTCCAGCGGTGCAGGCGCCGGTGCGGCGGCCGTTGATCCGCGTCGCGAGGACGACGTCCCCGTCCGTCGGGAGCCGGGTCAGCATTTCGGCGGTGCCCTGGAAGGTCGTCGCGGTGAAGTCCGCCGAGATCGTCACCTCGACCTGTCCGACGCCGTCCCGCCGGCAGAGGCCCGACGAGACGAGGCGGCCGTTCCTCATATAGTAATTTTCGCCCCATTCGCAGTCTTCGAATTCGGAGCCGGCGAACACCCCCATGGGGGGGCGCGTGGTCTCGCTCTCGCCGATGCAGGCCGCGGCGCTCCCGCGCGTCCCGACGGGCATGTTGAGGCGCGGCCGGCCCTCGTCCGCCTGGCGGAAGTTCGAGACTTCGTACGTCATTTCCCACTGGCCTGCCTGCAGCGCCTGCACCGGCGGCGGCGCCTTCGCCTTCTGCTCTCCTTCGCCCCCGCATGCGGCCAGCGCAGCCAGCGGAACCAGCACCAACAGCCTCATCGTTCTTCCCCTCCCGTTTGCGGCGCAAGCTAGCGCGGCGCCGGCGGAATGACCATATGGAAGCCATGCGCACCATCGCGATCAGGACCGGCCTCGACGAGCCGGCCACGGGCAAGGAATTCGTCCCGCATCGGCCGCAGCGGCCCGAAAAGGCCGAGGGCGGCCGCAAGTTCAGGATCGTCTCAGATTACGAGCCGGCCGGGGACCAGCCCGCCGCGATCGCCGAGCTGGTCGATTCCGCGCGCCAGGATGAGCAGACCCAGGTCCTGCTCGGCGTCACCGGTTCCGGCAAGACCTTCACCATGGCCAAGGTCATCGAGGCGCTGCAGCGGCCGGCTCTGGTGCTCGCGCCGAACAAGATTCTCGCGGCCCAGCTCTACGGGGAGTTCAAGAGCTTCTTTCCCGACAACGCCGTCGAATATTTCGTCAGCTATTACGATTATTACCAGCCCGAGGCCTACGTCCCCCGCTCCGACACCTACATCGAGAAGGAATCGAGCGTGAACGAGGCGATCGATCGCATGCGCCACTCGGCGACGCGGTCGCTGCTCGAACGGGACGACGTCATCATCGTCGCCTCGGTCTCCTGCCTCTACGGCATCGGCTCGGTCGAGACCTACAGCGCGATGACTTTCTCGTTGAAGAAGGGCCAGACCGTCGACCAGCGCGAGATCGTGCGGAAGCTCGTCGCGCTTCAGTACAAGCGCAACGACCAGGCCTTCGCCCGCGGCAATTTCCGGGTGCGCGGCGACAATCTCGAAATCTTCCCCTCGCATTATGAGGATATGGCCTGGCGCGTCGCCTTCTTCGGCGACGAGATCGAGGAGATCGTCGAGTTCGATCCGCTGACCGGCAAGAAGATCGCCGCATTGGATTACGTCAAGGTCTACGCCAACAGCCACTATGTGACGCCGGGGCCGACTTTGAAGCAGGCCATGGAAGCGATCCGCCACGAGCTCACCGAGCGGCTCAAGGAGCTTCATGCGGAGGGCAAGCTGCTGGAAGCGCAGCGCCTCGAGCAGCGCACCAATTTCGATCTCGAGATGATCGCCGCCACCGGCTCTTGCGCCGGCATCGAGAATTACTCCCGCTTCCTCACCGGCCGCCTGCCCGGCGAGCCGCCGCCCACCCTGTTCGAATATATCCCCGAAAACGCGTTGCTGTTCGTCGACGAGAGCCACCAGACCGTGCCGCAGATCGGCGCGATGGCGCGCGGCGACCATCGCCGCAAGATCACCCTCGCCGAGTACGGCTTCCGCCTCCCGTCCTGCATCGACAACCGGCCGCTTCGCTTCAACGAATGGGACGCGATGCGCCCGCAGACCGTGGCCGTCTCGGCGACGCCGGGCCCGTGGGAGCTGGAGCAGACCGGCGGCGTCTTCGCCGAGCAGGTGATCCGCCCGACCGGCCTCATCGATCCCCCGGTCGAGATCAAGCCCGTCGAGGACCAGGTCGACGACCTCATAAACGAGGCGCGGATCACGGCCAGGAAGGGCTACCGGACCCTCGTCACCACCCTCACCAAGCGCATGGCCGAAGACCTCACCGAGTTCATGCACGAGGCGGGCCTGCGCGTCCGCTACATGCACTCCGACGTCGAGACGCTGGAGCGCATCGAGCTGATTCGCGATCTTCGGCTGGGCGTCTACGACGTCCTCGTCGGTATCAACCTGCTGCGCGAGGGGCTCGACATCCCCGAATGCGGCCTCGTCGGCATCCTCGACGCGGACAAGGAGGGCTTTCTGCGCTCCGAGACCTCGCTGATCCAGACGATCGGCCGCGCCGCCCGCAACGTCGAGGGCCGCGTCATTCTCTATGCCGACCGGATCACCGGCTCGATGGAGCGGGCGCTGCGCGAGACCGACCGCCGCCGCCAGAAGCAGGTCGAGTATAACGAGGCGCACGGCATCACCCCGACCACGATCAAGCGCGACATCCAGAACATCCTCGCCGACGTGAGCCAGCGCGACGGGGTGCTCGTCGATACCGGCGACGACGAGCGGCCGCACCTCGTCGGCCACAATCTCAAAGCCTATATCGCCGACCTCGAGCAACGCATGCGCAAGGCCGCGTCCGAGCTCGAATTCGAGGAAGCCGGCCGCCTCCGCGACGAGATAAGGAGGCTGGAGGCGGACGAACTCGGCATCCCCGACGCCCAGAAACGCGCCCCGATCCTCGGTCATTCGACCGAGGGCAAGCCGGGCACCCGCAAGACCCGCTACGGCAAGCAGCAGGCGATCCGCATGGGCCGGAAGATGGGCGGCAGGCGGTCCTGATCGCGCGCAACGATGTGGATAAGTGCGGGATATCCTGGTGATGCATGAGATTGTTGTTGCATGTGGGTCGCATCGTAGATTCATAGGGGGCTGCCAATTCACGAGAGGCAGCCATGATCCGCAGCTTCGCCGAAAAAGAGACCGAGCGCATCTGGAACGGCGACCGCAGCCGCAAGCTGCCTTACGACATTCAGGATCGGGCGCTCATTCGGCTGAGGATGCTCAACCAGGCCGAGAGCCTGGACGACCTGCGCAACCCGCCCAGCAACCGCCTGCATGCGCTGAAGGACGACCGCGCCGGACAGCACAGCATTTCAATTAACATGCAATGGCGTATATGCTTCGTCTGGCGCGACGGAGGCGTCGAGGGTGTCGAGATCACGGACTACCACTAACCCGGATTGGCTGCACAACGCGACCGCGGGCGAGATTTTGGCGAGCGAGTTCATGGAGCCGCTTGGGCTTGACGCGCGTACGCTCGCCAGCGCCATCGGCGCCCGTGCAGAGCACGTTGAGGCGGTCGTCGCCGGATCGGCACCCATGGACGCCGAGCTCGACCTGCGGCTCGCCCGGTACTTCCGTATGTCGGAAGGATTCTTTCTCCGGTTGCAGGCCGACTATGAGCTGCTCGAGGCCAAGCGGGCGCTGAACGGGGACCTCGACAGAATTATTCCGCGCGCCGCTTAGGCCTCGAGGGCCTAACCAACCGGTCCAAGCCAACAAACTGCTTCTGGCGCCTAGCCGGCAGCAGCCGCGCAGCGCGCGGTGCTGCGCGCTTCCGGGAGGCGCTGGCGGAGCCAGTCGCGCATCGTCGGATAGACACGCGCCAGCTCGTCATAGACGCGGCACGCCTCCGGGCGGCGGTTGAGCGCGACCAGGGCCTGGCCGAGGAAGTAGAGGCTGTCGGCCGCGCGCTCGCCCTGCGGGTTGTTCTGATAATTGGCGAGCAGGATGCGGGCCGCGGTCGCGGGCTTGTTGTCGTCGAGATAGGCGCGGCCGGCGAGGTTGCTCGCCCAGCTTGCCCAGCGGCTGCGCGGATAGCGCTCCGCGACCGCCTGCAGCGCCGCCTGCGCCTCCTCGTAGCGCCTCGCCTCCCAGAGCCGGAACCCGGCACTATAGGCCTCCTCGGCCGGGTCGCCCGCGGCTGCCGCGGGAGCGGGGTCCGCGGCGGCCGGTGTGGCGGCGGTCGGGGCCGGCCGCGCCGGCTGCTCCGCCGCCGGTTGCGCGGCTGCCGCCGGTGCCGGCGCTGGTGCGGGGGGAGTCTCGAGCCGCTGCAGCCGGGCGACGGTCTCCTCGCGGAGCCGGGCGATCGCCGCCTCCATCTGGCGGGTACGGTGGGCATTCTCTTCGATCTGGCCGGTGAGGCCGGCGAGCTGCGCCTCGAGCGCGTCGACCCGGGCGGTGAGATCGCCGACCGCGCTGGAGCCGGTGGCCGGCCGGGCCGCGGGCTGAGCCGTCCCTGGCTGGATTTCGGGTTCGACCTGCGCGCCCCCCGGGAAGACGCGCCGCTGGACGGCGCGAAGCTGCTGCTCGAGCCGCTCGACCCGTTGCTCGACGTTCGGCCGGTCTTGCGCGCCGGCGGGTGTCGCCGCCCCGGCAAGCAGCAGCGCGCACATCAGGTGAAAACGCATACGACCCCCCACGAAAGTCACTGGCCGCGGATGCTAATCCGGAAAGGCCGCGGCTACCAGACGGGATTAACCCTACTGCGCCGGCGGCTGCGTCGGCTGCGCCGGACCGCCTGTCTGGGCGCGGGCGGCGAGCTCCTCGGCGACCAGCGAGACGTTGCCGATCGGCTGACCGGACGGACCGAGCTGCGGGATGGCGGTCTGGCCGACGCTGACCCGCAGCGCCTCGGGTGCGCCGACGCGAAGGAGCGGACGATCGAGCCCCGAGGGCAGCTGATAGGTCTCGCCGGCGTCCAGGGTGCGCTCGGTCACGACCGTGCCGCCGCCTTGGGTGATGCGGAGCCAGACCGGGCCCGTGGCGGAGAGCGTCACCGGCTGCCCGGCCAGGTTCTGCGGCTGCGGCGCGGGTTGCGCAGCGCGCGGTCCCGGTTGCGCAGGGACTTTTTGCTCCTCGTGCGCCGCCATATCGCCGCCATCGTCCACGCCGCTCCTGAAGACGAGATAGCCCACGATCAACAGAACCGCGATCGCCGCTGCGGTCATAGCCAGCCATTTCGGCGGCACCCGAGCCGGGTCCGCGGGCTCGTAATATTCGGAAACCACGGCCGCCCGCCGCGCGCCGCCGAGCTGCTGGCGCAGCTCCGCCCCGAGCGCGCTGCCGTCGAGCCCGACCGCATTGCCGTAGGAACGGACGAACCCCACGCTGTACGTCGCGGCCGGAAGCGCGTCCCATTCGCCCTGTTCAATATGCTGGAGATGGCGGACCGGGATGCGCGTCTGGCCGGCAAGCTCGTCGAGGCTGAACCCTTGGGACTCGCGCGCCTGGCGGAGCCGTTCGCCGATCGGCAAATCCTGGTCCTGATCCATCTCCGCCATCAATGAAGCATCCATCCGGAAAGGCAGCTAACCGGCATCACTTGAAGATGGCCGGGATGATGTCAACAGCCCCGCAATCCCCTCATCCGGTCGAAACCCCGTTGGTCTCGGCCCAGTTCGCCAGCGCGCTGCGCATGTCGGCGGGCGGCTTGGCGAGCAGCCGCTCGACTTCGGCCGCGACGGCGGCGCGGTCGAGGGAGCGGATCATCGCCTTGATCGGGCCTACGGCGACGGGTGTGATTGAAAATCGTTCAAGGCCGATCCCGATCAAGGCCATCGCTTCGAGCGTCCGCCCGCCCATTTCGCCGCATATTCCCACAGGAACCTCATGCGCATTCGCCTCGCGGACGACGCGGCGCAGGAAGCGCAGGATCGCCGGGGAGAGCCAGTCGTAGCGCTCGGCGAGCCTGGGATTGGCGCGGTCGGCGGCGAACAGGAACTGAGTGAGGTCGTTGGTGCCGATCGACAGGAAATCGAGCTTCGGCAGCAGCAGGTCCAGCGTCTCGGCGAGCGCCGGGACCTCGAGCATCGCGCCGTAGCTCACCCGGATCGGCAGCAGCCTGCGCCGCTCCGCCATCCGCTCGCGCTCATGCTCGACGATCGCCTTCGCCGCGTCGAACTCCCACGGCTCGGAGATCATCGGGAACATGACGTTGAGCTCGCGCCCGGCCGCGGCCTCCAGCAGCGCCTGCGCCTGCGCCTTCATGAGCCCGTCCCGATCGAGGGCGAGGCGGATCGCGCGCCAGCCCATGGCCGGATTCTCCTCGGCCTCGCCGCTGGCCCCGTCGAGATAAGGCAGGGCCTTGTCGCCGCCGACGTCGACGGTCCGGAAGATCACCGGCTTGACCCCCGCCGCATCGAGCACCGCCTTGTACAGCCGCTGCTGGCTCTCGCGACCCGGAAAGCCGGCCGATATCAGGAACTGGAACTCGGTGCGGAACAGCCCGATGCCGTCAGCCCCCACCGCATCGAGCGCCTCGGCATCGTCGCGCAGGCCCGCATTGACCATCACAACGATCCGCGTGCCGTCCTTCGTCACCGGCGGCAGGTCGCGCAGGGCCGCGAATTCCGCGCGCCGGCGGGCGCTCGCCGCAAGCTTCGATTTGAAGGCCTCCTCGACCGCGCCGGACGGCCGGACGAAGGCGACGGCGTCGCTGCCGTCGAGCAGCAGATAGTCGCCCTCGCCGACCGCCTGGCGGACGTTGCGTACCCGCCCCAGCATCGGCACGCCCATCGCGCGGGCGACGATGGTGACATGGGCGGTGAGCGAACCCTCCTCGAGCATCACGCCCTTGAGCCGGCGCCGGTCATATTCGAGCAGCTCGGCCGGCCCGAGATTTCGCGCGATCAGGATCGTGTCCTGACGAAGGCCCATTTGCGCCGCGGTGCCGAGCTGGCCCGAGACGATGCGGAGCAGCCGGTTCGACAGATCGTCGAGATCGTGCATCCGGTCCTGGAGAAGCGGGTCGTCGATCTGGCGCATCCGCGTCTGCATGCGCTGCCGGACGCGCTCGATCGCCGCCTCCGCGGTAAGGCCGCTGTCGATCGCCTCGTTGATCCGCCGCGACCAGCCTTCGTCATAGGCGAACATCTTGTAGGTCTCGAGAACGTCGTGATGCTCGCCCGCCGTGCCGAATTCGGCGGCGTTGGTCATGTTGTCGATCTGCTCGCGCATCTTGCGGAAGGCGGAATAGACGCGGTGGCGCTCGGCCTCGGTGTCCTCGGCGACGGTGTGCTCGATCAGGATCCGCGGCTGGTGATAAACAGCATGTCCACGACCCATCCCGGTGACGAGCCGGAGCCCGGTAAGCCGCACCGGTCCGTCGTCGCGGGTCGAGCCGGACGCGGAGCTGGCCTTGTCGGCAAGCCCCGCATTGGCGATCAGCTCGGAAAGCACCATCGCCACCGTCTGCAGCGCCTCGATCTCGAGCTCGTCATAGGCGCGCGGATCGGCATGCTGGACGGCGAGGACCCCGATCGCCCGCTCCTTGCGGATGATCGGGACGCCGGCGAAGCTGTGGAATAGTTCCTCGCCGGTCTCGGGCCGGAAGGCGAATTCGGGATGGCTCGACGCCTCGGCGAGGTTGAGCACGTCGACATTCCTGGCGATCGTGCCGACCAGACCCTCGCCCAGAGCGAGCTTGGTGACGTGGACCGCGTCCTGCTTGAGGCCGACGGTGGCGAACAGCTCGAGCACGCCGTCGCGCAGCAGGTAGATCGAGCAGACTTCGCTCGCCATGGCGTCGGCGATGATCTGCACGACCTTGTTGAGCTTGGCCTGCGCCGACGCCCGCGACGCCATTACGTCGTGAAGCCCGGTCAATATCTCGCGCGAGGAGGCGACGGAGGGGGTCGGCATGTCGCGGCAGCGCTAACAGAAAGCGCGGCGGCAATCCAAGGCTAGTCAGGCGTGAACTGAGCGCCGCTCCAGGGCGTGAGCCGCTTCGTCGACCAGCTGGGCGATGATCTCGGCGACGCTCTGTTCCTGCTTGACCATGCCGACCGACTGGCCGGCCATGACGGAGCCGCTCTCGACGTCGCCCTCAATGACGGCGCGGCGGAGGGCGCCGGCCCAATAATGTTCGATCTGGAGCTGCGCCTCGGCCATCTCGACGTCGCCGCGGTCGAGCAGGTCGGCCACTTCGCGCTGCTTGGCGGCGAACGCCTCCATCTCGCGGTTCTTGAGGGCGCGGACGGGGATCACCGGCAGGCGGGGGTCGATCTGGACCGAGGTGATCGCGTCGCGCGCGGAAGCGCGGATGAAGGCCTTCTTGAAGTTCGGATGGGCGATGCATTCGTGGCTGCAGACGAAGCGGGTGCCGAGCTGGACCCCGATCGCGCCCATTTCGAGATAGCCGGCGATGAGCCCGCCATGGCCGATCCCGCCGGCGACGAAGATCGGAACGTCGGCCGAGAGCGGCGGCAATATCTCCTGCGCGAGCACCGAGGTCGAGACCGGGCCGATATGGCCGCCGGCTTCCATCCCCTCGATCACCAGCGCGTCGACGCCCGAGCGGACCAGCTTCTTGGCCAGCGCCAGCGCCGGAGCGAAACAGATCAGCTTCGCGCCGTTGCCCTTGATCCGGTCGATCGATCCGGGGGGAGGCAGGCCGCCGGCAAGGACGACGTGGCTCACCCTGTGGGCCGCGCAGACGTCGATCAGCTCGGAGAGCTGGGGATGCATGGTGATGAGGTTGACGCCGAACGGCTGCCGCGTCCGCGCCCTGGTCTCGCCGATCTCGGTGTCGAGCTGCTGCGGGTTCATCGCCCCGCAGGCGATCACGCCGAACGCGCCGGCGTTGGACAGGGCCGAGACCAGGTTGCGCTCGGAGATCCAGCTCATCGCTCCGCCCAGGATCGCGACTTCGCAGCCGAGGAAATCGGTGCTGCGCTTCATCAACCGGGCGAGGCGGTCGCGGCCGACGCTTCCTCCCTCTCCTTGAGGGGGAGGGATCGAGGGAGGGGTGGCGGTCG
>DASVVP010000006.1:0-5489 GCA_036386495.1 Allosphingosinicella sp. | reverse complement strand
CAGCCGTGCTCGACGGCGATCGGCCGCAGCATCTCGGCCGTCTCTTCGTCGCAGACGAAGGCGGTGAAGGGGTCTCTGAGCGTCGGCGCGCGGGGCGCGGGGAAGGGCGCGTTCATCAGCGGGATCCCGAGTTGGTTCTGGTGTCCTGGAGGCCGCGGGTGCCGGTCGGCGGCGCGTCGCGGTAGGTTCTGATCGCGCGCGATGTGGCGCGCGGATCGCCGGTGCCCGAGTCGGTCTGGCCGAGGACCAGGTCGTTGGGATCGGCGACCATGGCGGCGAGGTTCGAATTCACCGCGCAGCCGAAATTGGGGGACGTGGCGCTCAGGCCGCCGAACTGATCCTCCCAGTTCGGGCAATTGGGGACGCTTGCGGTGGTGCGGCTGACCACCACCCGGACGGTGCCGGGCTGGATCTGGCCGGCCGTCACCGGCGGCTGGTCGTCGAGGAGCAGGCCGTAGCGCCCGGCAGCGGCGGCGATCGCCTCGCGGACCGTGCCGTCGCCATAGCCGCCGCTCGCCTCGTCGACCGTGATCCGGTCGCCGTAGCCGACCTGCAGCCCCTGGAACCAGCCGTGGAGGCGGCCGATCTCGGTGGCCGGGACGCCTTCGGGCCCGGTGGCGAGATCGAGCACATAGTCGGTGCGCTGCACGACCGGCTGGTTGACCGAATAGAGGCTCCGATTGGCCTCGGGAGCGCCCGTGGTGCCGCACGCGGCGACGGCGGCGCCGAGGATGAGGAGGGCTGCGACGTTTCTGCTGCGGACCATGATCTTACTGTCCTTTCGGGCGCTCATCAGAAGTTGAAACCGGGCGAGGGCGCGCTGGCGGCGGGCTGCGGCTGCGGCTCGCGCGCAGCCTGCTGACGCTGCTGCGGCCGGGCCGGCACGGCTGCGCCGACGGGGCCGATGCCGGGTGCGACCGTCTCCGGCGCGCCGACGCTGGGTCCCGGACGCCGCGCGCCGCTGACCCCATTGTGCTGCTGATCGCCCAGCACCCGCTGCGCCGTTCCAGCCGAACGGAAGCCGTCGGTCGGAAGGGCAATGTCGCGACCGTTCACCGGCCGTACCAGATAGGGGGTGACGATGATTACCAGCTCGGTCTCGTTGCGGCGAAAGCCGTTCGAGCGGAACAGGGCCCCGAGCACCGGCAGGCGCCCGAGAGCCGGCACGCGGTCTACCGAGTTGGAGTTCGTGTTGCGCAGCAGCCCGGCGATCATGAAGCTCTGACCAGAGCCCAGCTCGACCGTCGTTTCCGCGCGGCGGGTCACGAGCGACGGCACGGTGAAGCCGTTGAGCCGGATCGCGCCTTCGGTGGAGAGTTCCGAGACCTCGGGGCGCACGCGCATGGAGATGCGCCCGCCCTCGAGGACGACCGGCGTGAAGGCGAGGCTGACGCCATATTGCTTGAACTCGATCGAGGTGCCGCCGATGCCCTGGGCGCTGGGAACCGGGAACTCGCCGCCCGCGAGGAAGCTCGCCGTCTCTCCAGACAGCGCGCTGAGCGTCGGCTCGGCCAGCGTGGTGACGAGACCGTTCGTCTCGTTGAGGTTCAGGGCGCCGAGCACGTCGAGCCCGAGCAGATTGCGCGCCGCGAGGCCGATCACGTTCGTTCCCTCGGGGCGCGAGATGACCGCGCTGCCGTCGTCGTTGAAGCTGCCGGCGTTGCCACGGAAGAGGCCGAAGCTGATGTCGCCGCCGCTGGTGTCGCGGGTGGTGATGTTCGTGCCGATCTCGCGCAGCAAGCTGCGGTTGACCTCGGCGATGCGCACCTGAAGCATGACCTGCATCGGCGTCGCGCTGCGCAGCCGGCTGATCACCTGGGTGCCCTCGCCGACGAAAGCCTGGACGAGCCGCTGCGCCTCCTCGACGTCGGCGGGCTGCCGCACCGTGCCGGTGAGCAGGACCGTGCCGGCCATCGGCGTGGCGCGGATGTCGGCGTCGGGCATTGCCAGCCGGAGCAGCTCGTCGACCGAGCCGAGATTGCTGCCGACCCGGACATTGGCCGAGTAGAGCACGCGGCCGGCGCGGTCGGTGGCGTAGACGCTGGTCTGGCCGGTGCCCTTGCCGAAGACGAAGATCTGGTTGTTCGAGCGGATATAGACGTCCGCGACGGTATCGTTGGCGACGAACACGTCGGCGGCCGCGCCGGGAAGCTGGACCAACCGGCCCGCGCCCACGCTGAGCGTCAGGTCGTTGGTCGGGGCGGCTGCCCCCGCCGGCTGGGCTGCGGCCCGGCTCGGCATCGAGGCGGCGACACCGATCGCCAGGGCCGCCGCCAGGGCGGTTCCGACGCTCGCGCGCCCGATCTTGTGCAATCTGTTCATCTCAACGGGCTCCCACCGGAACTTCGGTAACAGTGTTGCCGCGGGCAACGCGGATCACCGGGCCGACCGGACGAACCGGCTGGCTGGACGGCCCGCTCTGCGGCGCGGGCTGTGGTGAAGGGGTGAAACCCGGCGTCTGCGAGGTGCGGAGCGGGGTCAGGCTGCGGCGCTGAAAGCGCGAGATGTCGCCACCGACGGTGAAGGTGGGGCTGCCTTCGACCGGGCGGCTCCCCATGGCGGCGATCATGCGGCGCTCGGCCTCGGTGCCTTCCGGCACCTGGACCTCGCCCGAGGCGATCGCCCGCTCGAGGTCGGCGCTATTGTCGGCGAGGGACCTCAGCGAGAGCGAAAGCTGTCCGATCGTCTGGGCGACGGCGATGCGCTCGGCGATGCGCGGCGTCGCCTCCAGCGTCACTGTAGAGATGGACTGTGCCACCTGATTGCCTTCGGCGTCCCGGGCGTTGATTCGCTGGTCGGTAGCGAGCACGCGCACGTTGCGGAGGATCGTCTCGGAGATGCGAAGCGGCTGCGCGTCGTCGGGCTCGCCCAGGGGCTTCACCTCGTGCGTGAGGACGATGTCGACGCGGTCTCCCGGGAAGACAAAGCCGGCGACGCCGCTCGTCGCGGAGACTGAGACGGTGATGGCGCGCATGCCGGGCGACAGTGCGGCGGCGAGGAAGCCGCGCTCGCCGGGACGCACCAAGGCCCCCTGGGTGACCGGCTGACCGGCCGAGATCTCGGTCCGGACGACGGTGCCGACCAGGTCCTGTGGGTTGATGGCGCGGTTGCCGCGGATGAAGTAGGCCGGCTGGACCAGGCCCGCGGGCCAGATCTGATAGCGGAAGGCCTCGGCATCGATGATCGTGCCGACCGGCAGCGAGCGGGTGGCGACGAGCACTTCGGGTCCGGCCGGAGCGACGGGGCGGGCGACGGCCTGCGGCGGAGCCGCGGAACCGGTGAGCATGCTTTTGGCCATGAGCGCGGTCACGACCGCAATCACCAGCGCGCCGATCAGCAGCACGATTTTCTTCACGTCCATGATGCCAGTCGCCTCCTTGACGGGCCGCCCAAAATCTCGCGTCTACCCATCATCCAAATTGGTTAAGAAACCGTTCGCCAATCAGCCACAGCCCCCCGAATGCGATCGCGACGCCGTACGGAATTTCGAGCTTCTCCTGCCGGCGCGCCATCCGGTGGCGCACGGCGAGGAAGAGAGTGAGCGCGCCGCCGGCCAGCGACATCACCACCAGCAGTATCGCCACCGCGGGGGGCGGCAGCCACAAAGCGAGGGCGGCAAGCAGCTTGACGTCGCCGCCGCCCATCATGCCGAGCGCGAAGGCCGCGGCGAACAGGCCGAACACGGCGGCCGCGACGCCGATCCGGATCGCGATCTCGGGCCAGAGGCCGAGGTCGGTGACATACCAGAAGGGGATGGCGGCGAGCGCGACGGCGAGGTTCAGCCAGTTTGGGATCGTCCGCGTGCGCAGGTCGCCGACCGCCGCCGCGACGAGGGCCGCAGCAAGGACGAGGACGAACAGCTCGGAGATCCCCCATTGCATGACTTCAGGGTCTAGACGGCCTTGCTTTCAAAACCGTAACCAGCCGCCGATGACCGCCAGCTTCGACCGCCGCGCCCGTCCGGAAGGGGCCGTCTTCTCGGAATGGCGGACAGCGGACGGCTGGAAGCTGCGCCGGATCGGCTGGCCGGCCGCCGCCGGCTCGGGGCGCGGAACGCTGCTCTTCGCCGGCGGCCGCGGCGACTTCATCGAGAAGTATCTCGAGGCGATGGCGCATTGGCACGGCCGCGGCTGGACGGTGGTCGGCTTCGACTGGCGCGGCCAGGGCGCGTCGCGAGGGGACGGCGGCGGGCCGGACAGCCTCGACCTGCTGGTCGATGATCTTGCGGCGATCGTCGCCGAGCTCGAAGCGAAGGCCGAGGGTCCGCTCGTCGTCGTCGGCCATTCGATGGGCGGGCATGTGCTGCTGCGCACGCTGGTCGAGAAGCGGGTGCGCCCGGCCGCGGCGGTGCTGGTCGCGCCGATGCTGATGATCAACGCGGCGCCGCTGCCCGGTTGGGCCGCGGGGTGGACCGCCGCGCTGCTCGCCAGCTTCGGCTGGGGGCGGGAGCCGGTCTGGCGCACCCCTCCGTCGGGCTCGCCCCCGGCGGCGTCGCGACAGCGCTTCCTCACCTCCTGCCCCGACCGCTACTCGGACGAGCTCTGGTGGTGGCAGCGCGAGCCGGGCTTCAACATCGGCGCGCCGAGCTGGGGCTGGCTCGACGCAGCCTTCCGCTCCTGCGCAGGCCTAACCGCCGAGCGGCTGCGCAAGGTCGAGACCCCGGTGCTGCTGCTCGGCACCGAGACCGACCGGCTGGTCAGCGCCGACGCCATTCGCCGCGCGGCCGCCGCTCTGCCCAAAGCGCGGCTCCGAATGTGGGCGAAGGCCGGCCACGAAATCCTGCGCGAGGCGGATCCGGTCCGGCTCGAGGCGCTGGCCGAGATCGACGCCTTTCTCGAGGAGGTCGCTTCGCCGTGACCCGCTGCGACGTCGCCGTGATCGGCGCCGGCATGGCGGGCGCGAGCCTCGCCGCCGCGCTCGCGCCGCATCTGTCGGTGCTGCTGATCGAGGCGGAGGACCATCCGGGCTATCATGCGACCGGACGCTCGGCGGCTTTCTGGTCGGAGAGCTATGGCGGGCCGCTGGTCCAGCCGCTCACCACCGTGTCGGGCGCGCATCTGCGCGACGGCGGCTATCTCAGCCCGCGCGGCGCCCTCCACATCGCGGAGCCGGACGGCGCCGAGGCGCTGGACAAGCTCGAAGCGGAGTCGAGAGCGGCCGTCACGCTGCACCGGCTCCGGGGCGCGGAGCTTCGGGAGCGGGTGCCCGCCCTCAATCCGCGCTGGAGCGAGGGCCTGTGGGAGCCGAGCTGCGCCGATATCGACGTGGCGCGACTCCACGGCGACTGTCTGGCGGCGGCGAAGCGGGCCGGCGCGCGGCTGGTCAGCGGCCAGCGGCTGGAGCAGGCGGAGCGGCGCGGCGGCGTCTGGATCATGCGGACGCGCGAGGCGACGTTCGAGGCGGCGACGATCGTCGACGCCGCCGGGGCCTGGGCCGCCGGCGTCGCCGCCGCCTGCAGGGTCGCGCCCCTTGGCATCCGCCCGTTTCGC
>DASVVP010000005.1:0-29071 GCA_036386495.1 Allosphingosinicella sp. | reverse complement strand
TCCCGGCACCGGCAAGACGCTGCTCGCCCGCGCCATCGCCGGCGAGGCGAACGTGCCCTTCTTCACCATCTCCGGCTCCGACTTCGTCGAGATGTTCGTCGGCGTCGGCGCCTCGCGCGTTCGCGACATGTTCGACCAGGCGAAGAAGAACGCGCCCTGCATCATCTTCATCGACGAGATCGACGCGGTCGGACGCCATCGCGGCGCGGGGCTCGGCAACGGCAATGACGAGCGCGAGCAGACGCTGAACCAGCTCCTCGTCGAGATGGACGGCTTCGAGGCCAATGAGGGCATCATCATCATCGCCGCCACGAATCGCCCCGACGTGCTCGATCCGGCCTTGCTGCGGCCGGGCCGCTTCGACCGCCAGGTCGTGGTGCCGCGCCCGGACATCGAGGGGCGCGAGAAGATCCTCGCCGTCCATATGAAGAAGGTGCCGCTGGCGCCCGACGTCGATCCGCGCACGATCGCGCGCGGCACGCCCGGCTTCTCCGGCGCCGACCTCGCCAATCTCGTCAACGAAGCCGCCTTGCTCGCCGCCCGCAAGGGCAAGCGCCTGGTGGCGATGTCGGAATTTGAGCTCGCCAAAGACAAAGTGATGATGGGCGCCGAGCGCAAGTCGATGGTGATGACCGAGGACGAGAAGAAGGCCACCGCCTATCACGAGGCCGGCCACGCCCTCGTCTCGCTGCACGTTCCGGGCTGCGACCCGCTCCACAAGGTGACCATCATCCCGCGCGGCCGCGCTTTGGGCGTGACCTGGAACCTGCCCGAGCGCGACCGCTACTCGATGACAATGAAGCAGATGAAGGCGCGACTCGCGCTCTGCTTCGGCGGCCGCATCGCCGAGCAGCTCATCTACGGCGAGGAGGAATTGAACACCGGCGCCTCCAACGACATCCAGCAGGCGACCGACATGGCCCGCGCCATGGTGATGGAATATGGCATGTCGGAGAAGCTCGGCTGGCTGCGCTACCGCGACAATCAGGAAGAGGTCTTTCTCGGCCACAGCGTCGCCCGCAGCCAGAGCGTCTCCGAGGAGACGGCGCGGCTGATCGATCAGGAGGTCCGCCGCCTGATCGAGGAGGCCGAAGGCGCGGCGCGCCGCGTCCTCACCGAGCATCTCGACGAGCTCCACCGCCTCGCCTCCAACCTGCTCGAATATGAGACGCTGACCGGCGAGGAGGCCAAGAAGGCGATCCGCGGCGAGGATATCGGCCGCGGCGACGGCTCGTCCCAGTCGTCTTTGCTCCCGGTCACCGGTTCCTCGATCCCGTCGACCCGCCGCCCGCGCGGCGGCATCGGCGGCCCGGCGCCCCAGGGCGCCTGATCCTGCGCCCGGCCGCCGCCGGGGTCAGGCGAGCACGCCGAGGGCGAGCAGGAGCAGCAGGAACAGCAGCCCGGACATGAGGGCGAAGACGAGCACGGCCGCGGTCCGCCAGACCGCGCCGAAGCGGGACAATGCATAAGTGTGCTTCAGCTGGCGATAGATGTGGACAGGCGGAGCGAGCACGAACAGGAAGTTCACGAAGCCGCTGTTCACGCCGATCGAGCGCACCATCACGAAGGCGATCAGCAGCATGCTCATGAAGCTGATCGAATAGGTCACGAAGACGAGGTGGTCGTAGGCCTTGTATTCCCTCCGGTAGCGCCGCCGGTGGAGGAAGAGCAGCCACACGAACGGCAGCGAGATCGGGATCAGCGCCCAGGAGAATTTGTAGGCGTTGTTCTGCAGCTTGTAAGCGAGCAGCGAGCGATTCTCATTGGCCTTCTTCAGCCCCGCGTCGAGCCGGGCCCACCCCGTATGCGGGTCCTGGTCGAACATCCGACCGTCGGTTCCGAACACCGCCTGCTGCGCCTGGCGCGCCGCACGGGCCTGACGAAGCGCCTGTTCAAGCTGCGGATCGGTTCGGCCCGCTTGTCCCTCGGCGCTGCGTCGGGCCTCGAGGCGCGCGACCTCGGCCTCGGCGCGGCTGGCCTCGGCCGCGAGCTCGCGCGCCGGCGCCTCGTCGAGGCTGACGAGGCTCGCGCCGAGCATGCTGAAGATGGCGAACATCAGAAAGACGGTGAACAGGAACAAGGCGATCGGCGAGACGAAGCGGGCGCGCTCGCCGTCGATATAGCGCCGCGTGAGCCGGCCCGGATGCCAGGCCAGCATCGGCAAGGTGCGCCAGACCTTGCCTTCGAAATGGAGCACGCCGTGGGCGAGGTCGTGCCACCAGGCGGCGACGGTGCGGTGGACGTGCGCCGGCTGGCCGCAGGCGTGGCAGAAGGCGCCGGCGAGGGGGGCGCCGCAATTGAGGCAGTTACCCGGCCGGTCGTCGTGGCCGGTCGCCGCCTCGCCCGACCGCGGCTCGACCGCCCGGGCGAGGACGGCCCCGGTCACCGCATCGCCCGCCCCTTCGAGCGCTCCGCTCATCCCCGATCCTCCCGCGCCGGCTTGTGCCGCAAGCATGTGGCCGCGTCGAGACCATTCGCCCCCCCGCTGCCGCCATGCTATCGCCCCGGCCGATGACCAGAACCGGCCTTTTCGGCGGCTCCTTCAACCCCGCCCATCGCGGCCACCGGCGGATCAGCCTCGCCGCCGCCGAAGCGCTCGGGCTGGACGAAATCTGGTGGCTGGTCTCGCCGGGCAACCCGCTCAAGGAGGCTGGGGGCATGGCGCCGGTCGAGGCCCGCTTCGCATCGGCCCGGCGGGCGGCGCGGCGCGCCCCGGTCCGCGTCACGGCGATCGAGCGCGAGCTCGGCAGCCCCTATACGGCCGATACGCTCGAGACGCTGGTCCGGCGCTATCCGCGGCGGCGCTTCGTCTGGATCATGGGGGAGGACAACCTCGTCCAGTTCCACCGCTGGCGCGACTGGCGCAAGATCGCGGCGACGGTTCCGATTGCGGTGGTGACGCGGCCGGGTTATCATGGCCGCGCCCGTCGGGCTCGCGCGATGGGCTGGCTGCGGCGCTTCGTCCAACCCGCCGCCAATCTGAGGCAGTGGACCGAATGGAGATTGCCGTCGCTCGTGCTGCTTCGCCTGCCGCTCGATCCGACCTCCGCCACCGCCATTCGCGCTGCCGACGCCTTTTGGCACTTAGCCGCAGAGAATGCGTTCCACCCCAGGGGGTTGCGTGACGGCGTGACGCGGCGCCCGCTCGACCGAAGGAGGCACATTGCTCGCAAACCAGCCCGCTCCGCCTGAAGACGGAGCCAATGAACGGACCGGCCAGCTGCACGAGCTGGTGCTTCGTTCGCTCGACGACGACAAGGCGCTCGACGTCGTTTCCATCGCTCTCGCCGGCAAGTCCAGCATCGCCGACCATATGGTGATCGCCAGCGGGCGCTCCTCGCGCCAGGTCGCCTCGATGGCGCAGAAGCTCAGCGAGCGGATCAAGCTGGAGATGGGCCGCCCGGTCCGCGTCGAAGGCCTGCCGGTCGCCGACTGGGTGCTGATCGACGCCGACGACGTCATCGTCCACATCTTCCGCCCGGAGGTCCGCAGCTTCTACAATCTCGAGCGGATGTGGGCGTTCGAGGAAAAGGCCGCCGCGCCGGCCACGGCCTGAGGCCGTGCTCCTCCACATAATCGCGCGCGGGCGTATCGGGCGGGGTCCCGAAGCCGAGCTTGTCGAGCGCTATCTGAAGCGCGTGGCCTGGCCGGTGAAAGTCAGCGAGCTTCCGGAAAGCGGCGGCAAGCTTCCCCCTCGCGCCGGCAATGCGCTCACCGTGCTGCTCGACGAGAAAGGCGATCAGCTGGGCTCCCTGGCCTTCGCCGAGCGACTCCGCATCTGGCGGGACGGCGGGCGGCGCGAGGCGCGGTTCCTGATCGGCGGCGCGGACGGCTTCGGCGACGCCGAGCGCGCCGGCGCCGACCTGCTCCTCGCCTTCGGCAGGGCGACCTGGCCGCATTTGCTCGCCCGCGTCATGCTCGCCGAGCAATTGTGGCGCGCGACGTCCATCCTTGCGAAACATCCCTATCATCGCGAAGGATGAGGCCATGCGCCGTCTTCTCCTCCTCGCTGTGGCGACCGCCGCCTGCGCCGGGGGGATCGCCGCGGCGCAAGGCGGGGCGGACGAGTCGCGCGCGCTGCGCGAGGCGCAGCAGGAGGCGCAGCAGGCCGCTTCGCGCTACCAGCGGCTCGAGGAGGAGGCCCGCAAGGCCACAAGCGAGGCGGCCCGCGCCCGCGCCGCCGCCGAGGCGCTCGCCGCCCGGATCGAGGCGAGCGAAGCGGACATCACCGCGGCCGAGACTCGGCTCCGGATCGTCGAAGCCGCCGCGGCGCTGCAGCGCGCGCGGCTCGCCGAGCGCCAGCAGCCGCTGGCCCGGCTCGCCGCCGCCCTGCAGACGATGGCACGGCGCCCGCCGGCGCTGGCGCTGATCCGCCCCGGCTCGTTCGAGGACGTCGCCCATGTCCGCTCGCTGCTCGCCGCGACCCTGCCGGTGATCCGCGCCCGCACCGCCGCGCTGCGCGTCGAGCTCGACCGCTTCAACCGCCTGCGCGCCGAAGCCGCCCAGGCGCGGGGCGCCCTCCTCGCCAGCCGTGAGGAGCTGCGCCGGCGCCGCCTCGCATTGGCCCGGTTCGAGGCCGGGCAACGCCGCCGCTCGGCCACCCTCACCGAATCGGCGCTGAGCGAATCCGACCGCGCCCTCGCGCTCGGCGAGCAGGCGCGCGAGCTTTCGCGCCGCATCGGCACCCGCGACTATCAGCAACGTCTCGAAGCGAGGCTCGCCGCTTTGCCTGGACCGGTCCCGCGGCCCGGCTCGCCGGCCACCGGTGCCGCCGCCCGCACGCCGTACACGCTGCCGGTCGAGGGCCGGCTGCTGACCGGCGTCGGCGAGATTTCGGACGGCGGCGTGCACTCCCGCGGCCTTCTCTTCGCGACCGAGCCGGGCGCCGAAGTGGTCGCTCCGGCCAACGGGATCGTCATCCACGCCGCCCGCTTCCGCTCCTACGGCGAGGTCGTCATCATCGATCACGGACGGGGCTGGATCAGCGTCATCACCGATCTCGCCTCGATCGGCGTCGCCCGCGGCCAGCGGGTGCGGCGCGGCGACCGGATCGGCCGCGCCGGGAGCGAGGAGCCGCGGATCAGCGTCGAGCTGCGCCGCGGCGGCCGGCCGGTCGCGATCGCGCCTTTGCTCGCGGGCTGAAGCGCCGCCTGAACGGGCGTTCATCCAAGGTTGCTTTCCGCCACGCTATTCTGTCGGTAGAAGCGTCCCTGAACCGCCCTCCCGCAGGATGACCCGATGGCCTCCAACCTCCTCCGTTCCCTCGGCCTCGTCAGCGCCATCGCCCTGGTGCCGGCGGCGACGGCCGCGCTCGCCCAGGTCGACGTCAGCACCTATCGCGAGCTCGACCAGTTCATGAACGTGTTCGAGCGGGTGCGCGCCGAATATGTCGAGCAGGTCGACGACGAGCGGCTGATCAAGGGGGCGATCGACGGCATGCTCGCCAGCCTCGACCCGCATTCCTCCTATCTCGACGCGCGCAACTTCCGCTCGCTGATGACCACCACCGAGGGCAATTATGGCGGGCTCGGCCTCAGCGTCACGCTCGAGGACGGCGCGGTGAAGGTGATCGCACCGACCCGCGACACCCCCGCCGACCGCGCCGGGATCAAGTCCGGCGACTTCATCACCCATGTCGACGGGCGCCTCTTCTACGGCGGCACCCTCGACGAAGCCGTCGAGGCGATGCGCGGCGCCCCCGGCACCAGCGTCCGGCTGACCATCGTCCGTGCGGGCCGCGAGCGGCCGTTCGACGTCACCATCACCCGCGCGATCATCGACATCCCCGCCGCCCGCTTCGAAGTCCGCGACCGGGTCGGGATCATCACCGTCACCACCTTCAATCGCAACACCACCGAGGCGGTGAACAACGCGATCCAGTCGATCCAGCGCCAGGTCGGCGGCCAGCCGCTCGGCTACGTCATCGATCTGCGCTCGAACCCCGGCGGCCTGCTCGACCAGGCGGTGGGCCTGTCCGACCTGTTCCTCGAGCGCGGCGAGATCGTCTCGCAGCGCGGCCGCCGCCGCAACGACATCGAGCGCTTCCACGCCCGGCCGGGCGATGCCACCAACGGCGCCCCGATCGTCGTCCTCGTCGATGCCGGCACCGCCTCGGCGGCCGAGATCGTCGCCGGCGCGCTGCAGGATCACCGCCGCGGCCTTGTGCTGGGCGAGCGCACCTTCGGCAAGGGCTCGGTCCAGACCCTGATCCCGCTCGGCAACGGCACCACCGCCCTTCGCCTCACCACGGCGCGCTATTACACGCCGGCCGGCCGCTCGGTGCAGGAGGGCGGGATCAACCCCGACGTGCCGGTGCCGCAGATCTCCGATCCCGATTATCGTTCGCGCACCCGCGTCCGCGAATCGGATCTTCGCCGCCACCTGGTCAACGAGGCCGCGGTCGGCGAGGACGTGATCCAGGACGACCAGCGCCCCGATCCGCGCTTCGCCGCGACGCCCGAGGAGCTGCGCCAGCGCGGCGTCACCGACTTCCAGCTTCATTACGCGCTGCAGACGGTGGCGCGCCTCGCCCGGGCGCCGGGGACGCCGGCGGCGCCGGCGCGGACCTCGCCGCGGCGGTGACGGCTCTCGACCGCGCGAGGCTGCTCGCCGTCCTGGTGCCGGCGGCATTGCTCGCCGGCGCCTACGGCTCGCAATATCTGGGCGGGCTCACGCCCTGCGAGATGTGCTACTGGCAGCGCTGGCCGCATTTCCTCGCTTTGGCCCTCGGCCTGCTCTCCTTCGCCCTCGCGGCGCGCATGCCGGATCGCGGCCGCAGCCTCGTCTGGCTGGCCGCGCTCGCGATCCTGACCAGCGGCGCGATCGGCGCCTATCATGCCGGCGTCGAGCTCAAGATCTTCGAGGGCTTCACCCAATGCTCGGGCCTCGGCGCCGGCAACTCGCTCCACGACATCCTCTCCGCCCCGCTGGTGCGCTGCGACCAGGTGCAATGGTCGCTGCTGGGCATTTCGATGGCGGGGTGGAACGCGATCCTCTCGATCGGGTTCGCATGCGTGATCCTATGGCTGAGCCTCAGACGACCGCGCATCCGGACCTGAGCCGCGCCCCCGCCTGGCGGCCCGGCGACGTGCGTCCCGACGTGCCCTCGATGCTGCGCGTCGACCAGGCCGGCGAATATGGGGCGACCCGCATCTATGCCGGCCAGCTCGCGGTGCTCGGCGACCGCGGCTCCTGTGCCCGCCTGATCCGCCGCATGGCCTCGCAGGAGGAACGGCACCTCAGGCATTTCGACGCGCTTCTCCCGGCCCGCGGCGTCCGCCCGACCCTGCTCCAGCCGCTCTGGGACCATGCCGGCCACGCGCTCGGCGCGATCACGGCGCTGATCAGCCCCAATGCCGCCATGGCCTGCACCGCGGCCGTGGAGACCGAGATCGACAAGCATTATTCCGAGCAGCTGGCCACGCTCGGGGCCGAAGATCCCGGGCTCGCCGACACGATCCGCGAATTCCAGGCCGACGAGCTCGAGCATCGCGACACCGCGATTGCGGCCGGCGCCGAAGACGCGTTCGGCTACCCCATCCTCTCCGCCATGATCCGCGCCGGCTGCCGAGCCGCGATCGCGCTTTCGAAAAGGATCTGAACGGGTGAGACGCCTCATCCCCTTCGCCGCGGCGGCGCTGCTTGCCGCCCCCGCTTTGGCCCAGGACGAATCGGCTCCCGCCGTGCCCGAGGCGCGGATCAACCAGCTCATCGTCTACGGCAACGACGCCTGCCCGCCGAGCAACGAAGCCGAGATCATCGTCTGCGCCCGGCTGCCGGAGGAGGAACGGTTCCGCATCCCGCGGGGCATGCGCGACCGGCCTGACGACCCGCGCAGCCGCAGCTGGACGGACCGAGCGATCGAGCTTTCCTATCTCGGCCGCTCCGGCATCGGCAGCTGCTCCCCGGCCGGTGCAGGGGGCTTCATCGGCTGCCACAACGAGCTCGTCCGCCGCGCCGAGGCGGAGCGGCGCGCCGTCGGCGGGATCAGCTGGGGCCGCCTGATCGACGAGGCGCGCCGGGACCGCCTCCGCCGGATCGACCGCGAGGCCGAGGAGATCGAGCGCGACCAGAGCGAGGACGATTGACCGCTGCTCTGCACGGGAACAAAGCGCCGGACCTGTTCCTTTTTCCATAAAGGCCCGGATTAAGCCCTGGCCTCGAGGAGACCGCCATGAATCGCCTTGTCCCGCTCGCTTTTGCGCTCGCCGCCGGCGCCAGCCTCACGGTCGCCGCCGCCGCCCAGGAGACGCCCGGCCCGAACCGGCGCCTCAGCCAGATCATTGTCTATGGCGACGATCCCTGCCCGGCGAGCAACGCCGAGGAGATCGTGGTCTGCGCCCGCCGTCCGGAGGACGACCGCTATCGTATCCCGGAGCCGCTGCGCGGAAACTCCGCCGTCAGCGACAACCGGAGCTGGGCGGTCAATGCGCGCAGCCTCGAATATGTCGGCCGCACCGGCACTCAGAGCTGCTCGACCGTGGGCCCTGGCGGCTTCACGGGCTGCTGGGAAGAGATGATGCGCCAGGCGCGCGAGGACCGGCGCACCAATCCCGAGGGCCAGCCGGTCCCCTGAGCATCCCTGCAACTTGCGCTGGCCGCGGTCCGGCGTAGGCTTGCCGTCGAGGGGGACGGCCCATGGCGACGACGATTGCGGCGGATCCGTCGCGGCCGAAGAAGATCAGCCTCGCGCCTGATCCGCTCGACCGCCTCCTCGCGGCCGCCGCGACCGTCCTGCTCGGCTTCGTGCTCGCGGCTCTGTGGCGCGGCCGGAGCGAATGGCACGAAATCCCTGCTTTCGTCTGGCTGCACCTCGCCACCATCGTCGCCGCGGTCGCGCTGACGCCGCTGATGCTGCTTCGCCGCCGCGGTGACCGGCTCCACCGCCGCCTCGGCTGGGTCTGGGCGGCGGCCATGGCCCTCACCGCTTTGTTCAGCTTCGGCGTCCGCGGCATCAACCAGGGCGGCTTCAGCCTGATCCACATCCTGTCGGCCTGGACTTTGATCCAGGTCCCGCTGATCGTCTGGGCCGCGCGCCGCCACCACCACGCCAGGCACCGCGCCGCCGTCCGCGGCATGGTGATCGGCGCGCTGCTGGTCGCGGGCTTCTTCACCTTCCCCTTCGATCGCCTGATGGGACACTGGCTGTTCGGATGAGCGGTGGGCGGGCGGCGGGTCGCGGCGCCGCGGGAGTCAAAGACCGTAGCTGCGCTTCAGGAACTGCGCGAGCCCGACGAAGTCGGGAAAGATGGTGTGCTCGCTGATGCCGGTGAGCTCCAGATATTTGCGTGCCCCCTCGAGCGCCTCTGGCGGCACGGCGACCTTGCGCACATGCTTAGGGCACACTTCCTCCAAGGGCGCCGGGTCGGAGTGGATGGTGAAAAATCCCGCCTGTGCCCGCACGCGATCGGACGTCCAGGGCACTTGCACGAAGAGCGGCTTACGGTACGGCCACATGCACTGCCGGTCCTGATGGGCGAAACATTGGAGATATTCGGGGACCTCGTCGAGGCCGATGACGAATATGCGGGGGCTGCCCTGCGCACCAGCAGCCTTGTTGAGCCTGAATGCGTTCGTGATCCACAGATGGGGCTCGGGGTCGGGCGCGGAGATTGCGAAGAAGAGAGCGATCGCGAAGGATTCGGTCCAATCCAATAGTCTCGTGGGGACGCCATAATGTTGCAGCAGCGCCAGCGCCTCCCACGAGCTCGCCTTCCCGGAGAGCATATGGTGAGCCCGCGCGAAGCATTCGTGGAAGATGTTGAGCTCGGTGTCCGGCTCCACCGCGATCCGCAGGAGTGAAGGGACCAAGCGGTGCGCCGCATGTGAGTGCCCGCGGTAGAACGCGCCGGAACGCGAGCATCCGAGCTCATTCCTGCGGGCCTGCACCTCCTCAATGACCGCCATGAATGCAGTGTCCATCGCCGCCCCGCGCCGTTTCGGTCCAACGATGCTGCGGGTTGCTTGCGAAGGTCAACAACCGTGTCCGGGGGTCGACCTGGGAGAGCGTAGCCACATGGTCGAAAGCGGCCGGCGATCGGCAGATTCGCGCTCAGACCTCGATCTTCGAAGGCAAGGGAAACAGGGTTACGAAACGCTGGGCGAGAGCGCGGTCGCCGGTGAGGTCGAGCGCGTCCGATGCTGTCAGTGCTTCGATCGCAACGCCGCCATAGACGGCGGCGGCGACTGCGGGCGGCGGTCCCGCGAAGACGAAGTCGGCGCCCTCGACGGGTCCACGCCCCGCTTCGATCGCGCCTTCGGCGATCCGCACGAGGAAGCTCTCCTGGCCGAGCCGGAACCCGGCCCGCGCGGCGAAATCCCGCGCCCGCTCCGGATCGAACATGGTCCGGAACGACAGCATCAGCGAGGCCGCGCTCAGCGGCAGCCGGGGGTCGTGGCTAGGCGAGCGCGCCGCCCAGCGCCCGAGCACCTGGAAGATCGGCTCCGCCTCATAGCCCCAGGCGGTGAGTTCGTAGACCTGCGCCGAAGCGGGCGGCGGCAGCTTGCGGCGCAGCACGATCCCGGCCGCCTCCAGCCCCTCGAGCCGCTGCGTCAGCACGTTGGCGCTGATCCCGGCGAGATCGGTCTTCAAGTCCGAGAATCGCTTCGGGCCGAGCATCAGCTCCCGCATCACCAGCAAAGCCCAGCGCTCGCCGACCAGGTCGAGCGCGTGCGCGGCGCCGCAGGCGTCGTTGTAACGCCTTGATGCAGATTGTTTTGTTACTTTTTGTAACGACACAGTTGCTTTTTATAACTTAAGGCGGCAGAAACGTCAAACAGCGATTCGGATGAGGAACGTGACGATGGCTCGAATGATTTTCGTGAACCTGCCGGTGACCGACCTGGCGCGGTCGATCGCTTTCTATCGGGCGCTCGGCGCCGAGCAGAACCTGCAGTTCAGCGACGAGACGGCAGCGATGATGTCGTTCACGCCCGAGATCAACGTCATGGTCCTGACCCACGACAAATATCGGCAGTTCACGTCCAAGCCGATCGCCGACGCCCATGCGTCGAGCGAGGTCCTGCTCTGCCTCTCGGCGGACGGGCGCGACGCGGTCGACGCCATGGTGGCGAGCGCCGCGGGTGCCGGCGGCGTCGCGGATCCCGGGCCCGTCCAGGAGCATGGCTTCATGTACGGCCGCAGCTTCGAGGATCCCGACGGCCATCATTGGGAAGTGATGTGGATGGACCTGGAGGCCGCGCAGCAGGCGATGGCGCCAGCCGCCGCCTGACCCCCGCAATATTCGAAGGAGAGAAGATATGCCCTATGTCGAAGGCTTCGTGGTCGCCGTGCCGACCGCCAGCAAGGATGAATATCTCCGCCACGCCGCCGGCGCCGAGCCCCTCTTCCGCGAGTTCGGCGTGACCCGGATGGTCGAGGCCTGGGGCGACGACGTGCCCGACGGCAAGGTCACCGATTTCAAGGGCGCGGTCCAGGCGAAGCCGGAAGAGACGGTCGTCTTCTCCTGGTTCGAATATCCCTCGAAGGAGGCACGCAACGCCGCCAATGCGAAGATGATGTCCGATCCCAGGATGGAGGAGATGGGCGCCTCGATGCCGTTCGACGGCAAGCGCATGATCATGTCCGGCTTCGCCTCGATCGTCGAGCACGGCGCCGGCGGCGCCATGGGCTATGTCGACGGCTTCGTCGCGCCGGTGCACGAAAGCAAGGCCGAGGCCTATCGCGCCATGGCCGCCAAGGCGGCGCCGATCTTCGAGGAGCATGGCGCGACCCGCGTGGTCGAGGCGATGGGGGACGACCTCATGGAGGGCAAGGTCACCGACTTCTTCCGCGCGGTGAAGGCCGAGCCGGGCGAGAATGTCGTCTTCTCGTGGATCGAATGGCCGTCGAAGGAGGCCCGCGTCGCCGGCTGGGAGAAAGTGATGGCCGACGAGCGGATGAAGCCGGACGGCGAGATGCCGTTCGACGGCAAGCGCATGTTCTGGGGCGGCTTCGCTCCCATTCTCGACACCGCCCAAAGCGAGTGACGGCGATGGCGGGCTTCATCTGGTACGAGCTGATGACCTCGGACGCGGAGGCGGCAAAGACCTTCTACCGCGCGGTGGTCGGATGGGAGACTCAGGATCTCGGCGGTCCGCACGCCGGCTATACGATCCTCAATGCCGCCGGCCGCGGCGTCGGCGGCATGATGATCCTCCCCGACGAAGCCTGCGAGAAGGGCGCCGAGCCCGGCTGGGTCGGCTATGTCGGAGTCGAGGATGCCGATGCGGCGACATGGGCGGCCGAGCGCGCCGGCGGACGCATCCTCCGCGCTCCCGCCGACATCCCGGAGGTCGGCCGCTTCTCCGTCCTCGCCGATCCGGGCGGCGCCGTCTTCATGGTCCTGACGCCGATCCCGCGCGACGACGTCCCGCCGACGCCGCCGCGCATGACCCCCGGCCATATCGGGTGGCACGAGCTGTACGCCGAGGACGGCGAGGCTGCTTTCCATTTCTATTCGGACCTGTTCGGCTGGACCGAATCCTCGGTCATGGACATGGGCGCGATGGGTACCTACCGCCTCTGGTCGCCCGACGGCGGCGAGGCCGTCGGCGGGATGATGACCAGGCCCGCCCAGATGCCGAAGCCCGCCTGGCTGTTCTATTTCGTCGTCGACAGTGCCGACGCCGCGGCCGGGCGCATCCGGGCGAATGGCGGCCAGGTGATCAACGGCCCGATGGACGTTCCCGACGGAAGCCGCATCGTCCAGGGCCTCGACCCGCAGGGCGGGATGTTCGCCCTCGTCTCCGCGAAGAGCTGAGGAGGACATGATGCAGAAGATCGTCCCTTGCCTGTGGTTTGACGGCGACGCGGAGGAGGCCGCCGCTTTCTACGTAACGCTCTTGCCGAACAGCCGGATCGACAGGGTCGTCCGCTCGCCCGCGGACAACCCCAGCATGAAGAAAGGGGGCGTCCTCGTCGTCGATTTCACCCTCGACGGACAGAAATATACCGGCCTCAACGGCGGGCCCCAATTCCAGTTTACCGAGGCGGTGTCGTTCCAGGTCCATTGCGACGACCAGGCAGAGGTCGATCGGCTGTGGGACGCCATCGAGGGCAATGGCGGCAAGCCGAGCGCCTGTGGCTGGATCAGCGACCGCTGGGGCCTCTCCTGGCAAATCACCCCGCGCCAGCTGCTCGAAATGATCGCCAGCGAAGACCGTGCCGCCGCCGAGCGCGCCATGCAGGCGATGCTCGACATGGTGAAGCTCGACATCGCGCAGCTCCAAAGGGCCTTCGACGGCCGCTGATCCGCTCCGTCAGCCGCGATAGGCCGGATCGAGCGCCAGGTTCAGCCGGTGGGCGAGGCGGATGCCGCCCATGACGATGCGCTGGCGGATGACCGGGAAGGCACGGTCCATATAGGCCGCGTCGATCGGCACGCTGCGCTTCGGCTGCCCTTCGGCCAGGACAGGCTGGGTCGCCGAGTAGCGGCATGCCTGCTGGACGAGCACGCAATAGCCGAGCTCCGGCCGGACCGTCACCGCATAGGATTCGGCCGACCACTGCCACGGCAGCGACGACAGCCACAGCGCGCGATCGGTGTCGCCGGCCGAGGCGCTCCATGTCGCGGCCAGCGCGCGCACCGCCTCGACCGACGGGCCGGCGCCGAGCTGGGAGCGGTTCTGGAGGATGCAGGTGTCCCACGCCGAATGGAGGTTGCTCGTGCAAAGCCCGGAGGCGTTGATGTCGTTGCCGCCGCGGTCGTCCTCGAACGAGCTGTGCAACGGCTGGTGGATGTCGCCGAGCCAGTGGCCGAGATAGACGATCGCGGCGGCGCGGTCGGAGTCGCTGGCCCCCGTCCTCCGCAGGACCGCCATCTCGCCGGGAATGGCGGTGACGATGCATTGGGCCGCGGCCCCGCAGCCCGAGCCTGCGGTCACCGCCAGCAGCGTCCGCGGATAATTGGCGAAGTGCAGCGGGCTGCGCCGCGCGAGCGCTGGCGGCGCGCCGTCCGCCGGATGGTCGGGATAGGTGCAGGCCCAGCCATATTCGGAGTTCCGCGTATTGGCGCCCCTGATCGTCGCGTTCGCCTGGAGCAGCCGCGCGACTTCGGCGCTCGCGGTCGGCGTCAGATTGCGAAGCGCGATCTCGCAGACCAGGCGATGCCCGGTATCGCCCCAGGCGGAGGCGGGCGCGCTCCACCCGGACAGAATGAGCATGGCGAGAAGCGGCGGCAGGCAGCGAAGCAGCTTGATCATGGCGAGTCCCCCTCGCGGGGAGGCTGCGCCTCATGCGGCCGTCACTGGATTCGAGACGTGTCCGAAACGGATCGAGCGGCCCGCCGTTTGATCCGAAACGGACCGAACCTTCAGCTGGTCGTCCGCCCCACATTGCACAGCGAGCGAGGCTGGGTTCCCCGGAACGGCCACACGCTGCTCGCCTCGCGAATGCCCGTCGTGCCGGGGAACAGGTCGATCCCCGCGACCCGCTCGATCGCCGCAATCGTCGTCACATGAGCCTGCAGGTAGCGCAGCGCGGCCGGCCCGTCGGGGTTGGAGTTGTCATGCGGCATCATGATGCTGAGCGTCTCGACCGGGCCGCTGGCGCGACGGAGCCCGATCACCTTGTAGAAATGCGACGGGATCGCGACGCGCGAGGTCCCGTTGCGCGCCAACATCCGCTGCGCCGCCGCGTCCGGGTCGCGCGCGCGGTTGCCGTCGCGGTCGAAGACGCTGCCGCTGAACACGAAGACGGTCCCGTTCTCGGTCGCCCAAAGACGGGTGATCCCCTCCAATATCTGCCAGATGCCGCGATTGAACTGACAGGTCTGGGGCGCCATGTTCGTCATGATGAACGAGTTGTGGCCGGCGATCGCGGACGTGGACTGGTTGGCGAAGGGCGCCATGTGCCCCTGGTCGTAGATCGGCTCGTCATAGTCGGACGGCGCCGACGCATCGGCGACTGGAAGTCGCGGATCGCGCCGGAAGCAGTCCGCCCTACTGACTGCGCCGAGGCGCGCGGAATCGACGCGCTCGGCGGTCCACAGCGGCACGCGCAGGTCGGAATCGTAGCGAATGACATAGTCGCGCTGCACCAGCAGGCGCTCGTTCGTCGTCCGGCCGCTTGCCGTGGGCACGCCCCAGGGCAGATGCGTCGCGATCGACGTCGCTTGATCTGCCGCACTAAGGGTGAGCTGGGCGTCGGCGGCGGTCCGCTCCGGGGCGGTGCAGTTGGCGGCCGCCGGCGACCATCCGCCGAAAGCCGAAAGGCCCAGAAGCAGCGCAGCCGCGGCGACGCGGAGCAAAATCCGATTTGACATGACGAGTCCCCCTCGCCGGGAGGCTGCGCCCAAGGCTGCGGCGGGAGTATCCGAACCGCGTCCGAAACGGAGGGAAGGGCGACCTATCTGATCCGCAATGGAGGAAGCGGCGGCGCCGCGGCGTCACGGCGGAGTCGCTTCCCATCGGCCGCTCTTTTGTGCTTTAGGGCCGCACATTCTCAGCCCGCAGGATCCGCCCCGAAGCGATGAACATCCACGAATATCAAGCGAAGGAGCTGCTCGCGAAGTTCGGCGTCCCCGTTCCCGCGGGCTTTGCCGCGATGAGCGTCGACGAAGCCGTCGCCGCGGCGGAGAAGCTTCCCGGGCCGCTCTACGTCGTCAAGGCGCAGATCCACGCCGGCGGCCGCGGCAAGGGCAGGTTCAAGGAGCTCGGCCCCGATGCCAAGGGCGGGGTCCGGCTGGCCAAGACGGCCGGGGAAGTGCGGGTGGCCGCCTCGGAGATGCTCGGCAACACATTGGTGACCATCCAGACCGGGGCCGCAGGCAAGCAGGTCAACCGCCTCTACGTCACCGACGGGGTCGACATCGAAAAGGAATTCTACCTCGCTCTGCTCGTCGACCGCGCCACCGGCCGGATCGCCATGGTCGTCTCGACAGAGGGCGGCATGAACATCGAGGACGTCGCCCACGAAACCCCGGAAAAGATCCACACCATCGCGATCGACCCCGCGACGGGCTTCATGCCGCATCACGGCCGCGCCGTCGCTCATGCGCTGGGGCTGGAGGGCGATCTCGCCAGGCAGGCGCAGAAGGTCGCGTTCCAGCTCTACGAGGCCTTCCTCGGTACCGATGCTTCGCAGATCGAGATCAACCCGCTGGCGGTGACCGGCGACGGCAAATTGCTGGTCCTCGACGCCAAGGTCGGCTTCGACTCCAACGCGATGTTCCGCCACCCGGACCTCGCCGCGCTACGCGACGAGACCGAGGAGGATCCGATCGAGCTCGAGGCCTCGCGCCACGACCTCGCCTATATCAAGCTCGACGGCGATATCGGCTGCATGGTGAACGGCGCCGGCCTCGCCATGGCGACGATGGACATCATCAAGCTGAACGGCGCCTTCCCGGCCAATTTCCTCGACGTCGGCGGCGGCGCGTCCAAGGAGAAGGTGACGGCGGCGTTCAAGATCATCCTTTCCGACCCCGCCGTGAAGGGCATCCTGGTCAACATCTTCGGCGGCATCATGCGCTGCGACATCATCGCCGACGGCATCATCGCCGCCGCGCGCGAGGTCGATCTCAAGGTGCCCTTGGTGGTCCGGCTCGAGGGGACGAATGTCGAGGAGGGCAAGGCGATCCTCGCCCAATCCAACCTCGCGATCGTCCCGGCCGACGATCTCGGCGACGCGGCGCGGAAGATTGTCGCCGCGGTGAAGGAGGCGGCGTGATCCTTCGAGACGCCGCTTCGGCAGGCTCAGCGGCTCCTCAGGACGAGCGAAGGGTGGAATTGAACCGCTCATCCTGAGTAGGGACTGAGCTTGGCGAAGGCCCGTATCGAAGGACCCTCGCGACCGGGAGAAGGATGAACGTATGAAACTTCTCGTCCCCGTGAAGCGGGTGATCGATTTCAACGTGAAGCCGCGGGTCAAGGCGGACCAGACGGGCGTCGACCTCGCCAACGTCAAGATGAGCATGAACCCCTTCGACGAGATCGCCGTCGAGGAGGCGATCCGGCTCAAGGAGAAGGGCGTGGCGACCGAGATCGTCGCCGTCTCGATCGGCCCGGCCAAGGCGCAGGAGACGCTGCGCACCGCGCTCGCCATGGGCGCCGACCGGGCCATCCTCGTCCAGACCGACGCCGAGGTCGAGCCGCTCGCCGTCGCCAAGATCCTGGCGAAGATCGTCGAAGAGGACCAGCCCGGAATGGTCGTGCTCGGCAAGCAGGCCATCGACGACGATTCGAACCAGACCGGCCAGATGCTCGCCGCCCTGCTCGGCTGGGGCCAGGGCACCTTCGCCTCGAAGGTCGAGGTCTCCGGCGACGCGGTCGACGTCACCCGCGAGGTGGACGGAGGGCTGGAGACGGTGCGGCTGAAGCTGCCGGCCGTGGTCACCACCGATCTCCGCCTCAACGAGCCGCGCTACGCCACCTTGCCCAACATCATGAAGGCCAAGTCGAAGCCGCTCGCGATGAAAACGCCCGAGGATTACGGAGTCGATGTCGCGCCGCGGCTGACGACGTTGAAGTTGGTCGAGCCGCCGAAGCGGACGGCCGGAGTGAAGGTCGGCTCGGTCGACGAGCTGATCGACAAGCTGCGCGAGACGGGAGTGGTCGGATGAAGACGCTGGTTCTGGTCGAGCATGAAGAGGGCCGGCTCAAGGACGCGACGCTGAGCGCGGTGACTGCCGCGTCCAGGCTCGGCGAGGTTCATCTGCTCGTCGCCGGCGCGAATGTCGGCGGCGTGGCGGAAGCCGCCGCGAAGATCGGCGGCGTCGGCAAGGTCCACGTCGCCGACGATCCGTCCCTCGCCAACCAGCTCGCCGAGAATGTCGCGCCCGTGGTCGCCGGCCTGATGGGCCATCACGACGCCTTCCTCGCGCCTTCGACGACGACCGGCAAGAACGTCGCGCCGCGCGTCGCCGCCCTGCTCGACGTGATGCAGATCTCCGATATCCTCTCGGTCGAGGGGGAGGACACCTTCACCCGGCCCATCTATGCCGGCAACGCGATCGCCACGGTCCGCTCGTGCGATGCGAAGAAGGTGATCACGGTCCGCGGCACCGCCTTCGACAAGGCGTCGCGCGAGGGCGGCTCCGGCACCATCGAGGCCGTCTCCGGGGCGGGGGACCAGGGCCTGTCGAGCTTCGTCGGCCAGGAAGTCGCGCATTCGGAGCGTCCCGAGCTGACCAGCGCCACCATCATCGTCTCGGGCGGCCGCGCTTTGGGCTCCTCGGACCAGTTCCATGCTCTGATCGACCCGCTCGCCGACAAATTGGGCGCGGCGGTCGGCGCCTCGCGCGCCGCGGTCGATGCGGGCTATGCCCCCAACGACTATCAGGTCGGCCAGACCGGCAAGATCGTCGCCCCCGGCGTCTACATCGCGATCGGCATCTCGGGCGCGATCCAGCACCTCGCGGGGATGAAGGATTCCAAGGTCATCGTCGCCATCAACAAGGACGAGGACGCGCCGATCTTCCAGGTCGCCGACATCGGCCTGGTCGGCGACCTGTTCAAGATCGTCCCGGAGCTGACCGAGAAGCTGTAGCCGTGCAGCGGCCGCGGCTTGGCTGCTCGACAAAAGCAGTTCCTGCATTACATTGTCATGCAAGGAGACAGAGCATGGCATCGAACGCCCTCGTGCAGACCCGCATCAATGGCGAGGTGAAGGATCAAGCGGCCGCTGTGCTCGCCACCATGGGCCTCACCGTGTCGGACGCTGTGCGGCTGATGCTGACCCGTGTCGCGCACGACAAGGCCCTGCCGTTCGAGCCTCTGAGGCCAAATGCGGACACGATCGCCGCAATACAGGAAGCACGGCGTGGAAATCTAAAGTCCTACCCGAACTTCAAGGCCTTGCTGGCTGATCTCGATCCGGACGATTGATCCGACTGGGCGGTTCAAGAAGGATCTTAAGCGGGAATTGAAAGGCCGGTACCGCCGCGTGCTCGCAGATGAATTAGACGAGCTTATCGCACTTCTCGCGGCAGACGAGCCGCTTACCGCTCGCCATCGCGACCACGCACTAACCGGTGAGTGGAAGGATCACCGCGACTGCCACGTGAAGCCCGATCTGGTGCTCATCTATCGCAAGCCTGACGAGAACACGTTGCAACTCGTCCGGTTAGGCTCGCATTCCGAGCTGGGCTGGTAGCGGACCACACTGGGCGGTGAGCAGCGCACGCGCTTAGCATCGTCTTAACCATCTTCGCGCTACCGGTGCGGCGAACGGGGGATGGCGATGAAGCATACGCGTATCGTGGCCGACGGCGCCGAGGCGACCAAGCTGCAGAAGGTGGAGCACGGCCTCGAAATCGTGCTGTTCGGAAGCCGCTGGCTGATGGCGCCCTTCTACCTGCTGATGGTGGGCGCGCTCGGCATGCTGCTCGTCAAGTTCACGCAGGAAAGCTGGCACATCGCCACCCACACGCTGGCGATGACCGAGTCCGAAGCGGTGCTCGCGGTGCTGTCGCTGATCGATATCGCGCTGACCGGAAACCTCCTGCTGATGGTGCTGTTCGCCGGCTACGAGAATTTCGTGTCGAAGATGGATATCGGCGATCACGCGGACCGCCCCGACTGGATGGGGAAGGTCGACTTCGCGGGCCTCAAGCTGAAGCTGATCGCCTCGATCGTCGCCATTTCCGGCATCAACCTCCTCAAGCACTTCATGGCGCTCGAGCCGGCGGGCATGACCAGCGGCAAGGAGCATCAGCTGTTCTGGATGGTGATCATCCACCTCGTCTTCATCTCGTCGGGCGTGATGCTCGCGGTGATGGACAAGATCGTCGCCACGACCGGCCCCCGCCACTAGCCCGTCCGCCGCCCCGCCGAAGGGCTCGATAGCACCCGGCGGCTCCGCGCGGCCGCCAACCGCGCCGCCGCAACGGCGTCGAGCGGTGCGGCGGACCTCTCGGCCTGGCACATTGTGCCGCAGCGACTCCACAGCCCCCGCCCTAGGTGGCTATAACGGTCCGGCAGCGTTTCGATCGGCGGAGTTTCAGCTTGCCCGAATCCATCACGACCCTGTCGGAGGGACAGAAAGCCTGTCTGCGGCTCGTCGCGCAGGGAATGTCGTCGAAGGAGATCGCGAAGGAGCTGGGCCTGACGCCGCAGACCGTCGACACCTACCTCAAGACATCGATGGCGCGCCTCGGCGTCGCCAGCCGGCGCGAAGCGGCCAGGATTCTGGTCGCGTCCGAGCTATCCCCAAATTTGGGATCACCATCGCTGAGGCTTGCGGACTCCGGGCCGCGGCCTGATCAAGCCTCCACGACCGGAACGACGGGATGGCTCAGCTGGGTCCGCCCTCCTCCGGTGGGGGGAGGCTTTCATGATCTGAACTGGTCGCAGAAGACCTATCAGGCATTGCTGGTGGCGGTGATTTCAACAGCGATCGTAATCGCCCTCGCCCTCGGGATCGCCGGACTCTTCCAGACCTTCAACTGACAGTCTCGACATTGCGAAGCTCAACAACATGCCGGTCCGTCCGGCTTGAGGAGATGATTCATGCTCAATTTTCGCCCGGGCGCAGGCCCCGTCGTAGCCGCGGATACCAAGAACGCCGTCGCCGCCGTCGACGATGCGCTGCTCAACAGCGCCCGCCTCATCGCATCGATCATCGAAGCGACGCAGGGCTCCAATCTTCCCGTCGGCGAGAGTCAGAAGTTGCTCGTCTCCATGTCATCGGGTCTTCAGGCCGTCCTGAACGGCCGCGGTGACATGGTCGCGGCAATCCGGCAGATGACGGACATAAAGGGCCGCAGCAATTTCGCGCCGCTGGATTTCGGATGCCCTGTTGGCTGGCTCGAAATGGCCTCTGCTGAATTCAGGCCAACCGGTGAGGCGGCTCCGACAATTGTGACCGTGGGCGCTTGACGCGTAGTGCGGGGTAATGACGCCCGACGCCGTATTGATCGGCCTGCTCTTTTGGATGCTCGCGCTGCTGTGCTGCAGCTATGCAGTTCTCTTCGGCGGGCCCGACGGGCGCTGGGCGACCCTTCTGATCTTCGCAGCGGCGGGATTAACCGCGCCGGCGACGCTGTTCGGTCGCGCCTGGGGCGAAACGGAGTTGGCCATCTTGGCCGTCGACCTTCTCCTCCTCGTCGGCCTGTACGTGTTGTTGCTCGGCAGTCGTCGCTACTGGCCAATCTGGATGGTCGGCTTCCATTTGGTCACCGTCGTCACGCATCTCAGCACCATGCTCGCGCCAAGTTTCACGCCACGCATGTACAAGGCAATGGAAAGCTTCTGGGCGATTCCGGTTCTCCTCAGCCTGCTCATCGGCGTCGAGCTGGATCGGCGAGCCGCTTCGAGGGCGCGCGCATCGGCAGCAGGCGCCGGCGGGAGCGGCGGGCATGAGCCGTAGGCCTCCTCTCGCCGCCACCTGCGAGGATCTCCCGCTCGAGCAGCTGGCCGCGACGGCACAGATGCTTGCGGAAAATCTGGCCGCCGCCGCCGAACGCGTCGGTCCGGAGGCGGACCGGCCGCGCCTCCAGCTCGTCGAGGCCGCTGAGCTGCACGCCGGCGAGGCGAGCCTGGCGGCCCGGACCCGCTGCTATCTGCGGGCGCGGCGTCTTCGCGAGGGCCTGTTCCCCGGAGGGATCTTCGCCGATCCGGCGTGGGACATGCTCCTCCATCTGTACGCCTGCAAACTCGAAGGCACCCGGATCGGCGTCTCCAGCGCCTGCGCGGCCGCCAGCGTGCCGTCCACGACGGCGCTGCGCTGGGTCGATCGGCTCGAAGAATGCGGACTTGTGGAACGCCGCCCGGACCCGACCGACAGCCGGCGGATCTACGTCGAGCTTGCCGAGACTGCCGCGTGGCGCATGGAACTGTGGCTCAACGCGACCTTCTGCGCCGACCCGGCAGCCTAGCGCGAACGGCCAACGCGAGCTCACTCCGACCGTACCGGGCAACGATTTTGTCGGCGCAGGCGTCGCACCGGCTAATTTGGTCCGAATCGGACTAATCGTTGCAGCGCATGGACCTGCCAGCCAACCAATGGGCGGTGAGGTGGTATCCGCTCTCCCGAAATATTCCCGAAGGCCAGCCGATCCTCGTCTTCGACGGCGAGCAGGCCGTCGTCGCCCTCGCATTTCCGCCCGATTATTATTGCCTTGAGCCGACGTTCATGGACGCGCGGACGTTCGAGATCCTTCCTCTTCCGTCGCACTGGATGCCACTGCCGGATCGTCCGCAGTCGGATGGGGCCGTCGAAGGCGGCGTTTCAGCCTGCCGCCGCGCCGCCTGAGGGGAGTCGCGAGCGAGCTCAAACGGGGCCATATTCACTCCGAAATGGACTGATCTTGGAATGGGCGCGTCGGACCGCTTTGCCGGGAAGCGCGCGCGCTTCCGGGGACGCATCGGGAGGCTGGCGGCGCGGCGGCGGATGCGCTAGGATCAAAGAGTGAACGACGCGCCCGCCGCTCCGCCGCTCCGCAAGATCATCCATGTCGACATGGATGCCTTTTATGCATCGGTCGAGCAGCGCGACGATCCGGAGCTGAGGGGCAAGCCGCTCGCGGTGGGCGGCGGCGTCCGCGGCGTCGTGGCGGCGGCGTCCTACGAGGCGCGCAGGTTCGGCGTGCGCTCGGCGATGCCCTCGGTCACGGCGAAGCGGCGCTGCCCCGACCTCGTCTTCGTCAAGCCGCGCTTCGATGCCTATCGCGCCGTCTCGAACCAGATCCGCGCCATCTTCGCCGACTACACGCCGCACGTCGAACCGCTCTCCCTCGACGAGGCCTATCTCGACGTCACCCGGGACCTGAAGGGCATCGGCATCGCCACAAGCATCGCCGAGGAGATCCGCGCCCGCATCCGCGCCGAGACCGGCCTCACCGCCTCCGCCGGAGTCTCCTACAACAAGTTCCTCGCCAAGCTCGCCTCCGACCAGAACAAGCCCGACGGCCTCTGCGTCGTTCCTCCGACCCGAGGCGAGGCGTTCGTCGCCCCGCTGCCGGTGAAGCGTTTCCACGGCATCGGTCCCAAGACGGCCGAGCGGATGGCGCGGCTGGGCATCGAGACCGGCGCCGACCTGCGCGCCCAGAGCCGCGCCTTCCTCGAGCACCATTTCGGAAGCTCCGGCGATTATTACTGGAACCTCGCCCGCGGCATCTGCCACCGCGAAGTCCGGGCGGATCGACCCTACAAATCGGTCAGCGCCGAGGACACGTTCCTGGAGGATCTGAGCGACGGCGACCGGCTGCTCGCCGAGCTCGATCGGATCGGCCGCCACGTCTGGGAGCGGATCGAGAAGAAGGGCCTTGCCGGCCGCACCGTCACCCTCAAGGTCAAATACCGGGACTTCCGAATCGTCACGCGCGCCCGGTCCCTGCCGCGCAACGTCGCCGGCGCGGACGAGTTCACCGGCACCGCCGCGGCCTTGCTGCGCACCCTGCTCCCGCCCGAAATGGGCATACGCCTGCTCGGCGCCAGCCTCTCCAATCTGAGCGAGGCCGGCGCCGAAGCGCCGCGCGAGCTCGAGCTTCCGCTGACCCTCTAGGTCGCCGGCTGCACCGGCGCCGGCTGCGCGAGGCTCAAGGTCGCGGCGCGCTCGTCCGGGTGCCAGGCCTGGTTGCGCGGACGGGTCAGGCTCGGGCAGGGCGGGATGGCCCCCTGCAGCATGGCGATATAGGCGCCGGGATCGTGCTGCGCGCTGATCTGCTCGAACCAGTCCCTGAGGTTGGCGCAGAAGGTGCCTTGGAGCGCGATTCCGGCTCCGCCAGGCTGGACGTAGCTCGCCTTCGCCTCGCGCATGAAATAATCGTAGCCGTCGATCAGAATCCGCACGATTTCCGGAGTGGCCAGCCCGTGGCCGGCATAGATGGTCTTCACCCTGTCGATCTCCGCCCAGCCGCAGGGTATGACGTCGAGCGAGTTCCAGTAGCGCGGCGAATAGGGGAAGAGGCCGTCATAATAGGCCGCGAATCCGGCATTGCCGGCAGTCGGCCCCGCGAAGGTCACCGGCACGATCGGGACCGAGACGCCCGCAGTCGCCAGCGATTCGCTCAGCCAGGGCGCCAGCACGGTGGCGACGCAGGCGCCGAGGCTGTGCCCGGTGACGACGAGCACGGGCTTGTCGTTTGCCGGATCGTTCAGGTAGCCGGCGAGGAACTCGCGAAGGCCGGTGCCCTGGCCTTTGAGCTTCTCGATCGTGGTGAGGGCGTCGAGCGTTCCTTCGGCGACGCGCGCCTCGGAGCCGGCGAGCCAGGGCAGCTTCTCCTGCGACGTGACAGCAAGGTCCTCGAAGACCTGCTTCAAGTCCGACCAGCAGTCGCCGGTGATGTCGGTGCCGCGCACCACCACCGCCAGGGCAAGTGGGCGGCCACTGGCGACATCGCGATAGGCCGCGACGTAGACGAGGTTGGCGAGATCCCAGTCGACGGCGGGGCCCCAGATGCACGACCAGACCCCGTCGCCCCATGGCGTCACCTGCGCCGGATCCGACACGGCGGGCGCAATGTCGCTCGGGTGGACGTCGTAACTGATCTTGCAGAGCTGGATGAAGGCCAGATTGAGGCGGTCCGATGCGGCCGAGGGCTGGGTAAGGCTCGCCTTCAGGTCGGCAGCGGTCAATGCTGGTGCGGCGGCGCTACTCATTTCGTGTCTCCCCCCGAGTCGAAGAGGGCGATCCTATTCGCATCGCGCGTCCGCCGCCACCGCACCGGGCCGCGCTGCGCGGCTTTTCGCTTCAGCGCGCGCAGGGATACCCGTTCGGCACGCTCAAAGGGAGGTCGAAGCCAGCCGGTTTGCCGCGCCGCGGACGATCCCGACCATTGCGGGAACTGAGTAGGGCCCCTAGCAGGCGCCGGCATGTGCAACGAAGTCCGCCGCACCGTCGCGCTCGGCCAGATCCGCGACGATTTCAGCTTCACCCGCATCCCGCTCCGCTTCCCCGAGGGCGCGCCCAATCTCGCGCCGCTCGACAGCATCCGGATCACCGATCCCAATGCGATCATCCGCCCCGGCACCACCGACGAGCCGGGCGCGGAACTGGTCGTCCGCCGCTGGAGCTGGCCCGGCCCGGGCGGCAAGCCGGTCTTCAACATGCGCTCCGAAGGCCGCGATTTCGGCTTCTCGGCGACGGGCGGCCGCTGCCTCGTCGTCGCCGACGGCTTCTACGAATATACCGCCCCCGCCGATCCCAGGGCGAAGCGGAAGCACAAATGGCTGTTCACGAAGCGCGATGAGGACTGGTTCTGCATCGCCGGCCTGTGGCGCCCCACGGCGGTCGGCGAGGCGTTCACCCTGCTGACCACGGAGCCAGGCCCCGACGTCGCCCCCTATCACAGCCGTCAGATCGCCCTCCTCTCGCGCGATGACTGGGCGCGCTGGCTCGACCCGGCGGTCGCGGCGACCGATATGCTGAAGCCGCTGGCCGCAGGCAGCTTGGACGTGAAACAGATCTGCTAGCGCAGCGCCACCGACAGGACCATCAGACCGCCGATCACCAGCGAGGCGAAGCTGGCGAGCAGCACGGCGCCCGCGGCCGCGTCCTTGGCGAACATGATCTCGTCGTGGCGGTCGGGGTGAAGCCGGTCGATCACATATTCGATCGCGGCATTGACCATCTCGAGCAGCAGCACCAGAGCGACCGACAGCGCGATCAGGGCCGCCCAGATCCAGCCCGGCCGCAGCGCCGCGGTCACAACGGCCGCGACAACTGCGAGTCCGCACTGGGTCCGGAAGCTCGCCTCGCGCTTCCAGACGATCCGGATCCCGGCCAGCGCGAAACCGAGCCGCTCGCGAAAGGGGCGGTTCTTCATGGCCGGGAGCTTAGCGGCCGGGCGGCGGCGCACAATGATGATGGCGACACTTCACCAGCGCCTGCGATCATGCTCAATTCGCCGTCGAGGTGAATGATGCTGCATTGGACGATTATCGCAGCCCTGCTCGCAGGGTCCGACCCCTATTGGGACCCCTGCCCTCCAAACCGGCCAGACGCCATCCGCACCGTCAGCGAGGCGACCCCGGGTGTCGCGGTGTCGCTGGAGCCGGTTGCCGTGCAAGAGGGTGCCGTCGTGGCGCTCGAGACGCAGAATTTCACCGAGCCCACCTGGCGAAACCTGGACGCGATGCGCATCCGCCAATGGGTGTTTCCCGTCGGCACGATCCTCACTCTCACGCGCTCCGGCGCTGGCGAACATCCGTGCTTCGACCACATGTGGAACGACCAGACCGAGGGGGTGGTGCTCTGCCTTACCGAGCGCGACAGCGGCGGACGATATCGGCGGGCGATCGTCCTGGACTATGCCAGTCCTGATCGAAGCGAGGTGCCTCTCCGCCCCGCCGTTCGGCTCGAGCGGCTCGACGTGGCGACGCGAGAGGTGGAGACGGTCGCGTCGCGGAGAATCCGGGTCGCCCGCGTCCAGGGCGACACCGTCCGGCTCATAGTCGAGCTCAACCACACGCCCTTTCCGCAATGGGGCGAGCGAGGGCCGCTGGCGCGCGAGGTTCGCCTGCGCGAGGGACGGGTCGTCCGGGTCGGCGGACTCCCGCTGCGCATCGCGCGCGGCGCCGGAGGCTGGACGCTGACGCCGCTCGCGCCGCGCTTTCCGCGCTGGATAAGGTTCGATTGCGTGGGCTCTGCCGAGATCAGCTAGCACCGCCGCCTTGCGTCTCGGCGCCACCGCTGTTATAGGCGACTAACACACGTACTTGGAGACAAGATGCGCAGAGGCCTTCTCGCGGCCGCGGCGGCGGGGTTCATTCTCGCGAGTTCGCCCGCTCCCGCCCAGCCGCAGGCGTTCAGCCCCGAGCCGTGGCTCGCCGACCTCGCCGAGGCCCGGACCGCGCTCACCACGCGCTACGCCAATCTCGAATGGCTGCTGACCGAGCGCGAGCTCGATCTCGGCGCCCTGTTCGGCCGGGCCGAGGCGGCGCTGCGCGGCGCCCGCAGCGAAGCCGAGGCGATGGCGATCTTAAACCGCCTGGTCCAGCGCATCGGCGACGGCCACGTCACCCTGAGCTGGCGCCGCCCGCTGGCGCCTGCCGCGGCCCCGGCAGCCTCGACAAATCCCCCTCCCCCGCCGACCGCCGAGGCCTTCTGCCGCGCCCAGGGCTATTCGTCCGCTCCCGACGGCCCGGGCCTCGGTCCGTCGCTCCCGGGCTACACCCCGCTCTTCGAGGGTGACCTGCTTCCGGCCGGCACCGTCCGGGTCGGCGCCACCCGCGCCGGGATCCTGCGCATCGCGCTGTTCGAGCCGCGCGCGAGCAGCCGCCTTTGCCTCGAGAGCGTCGCCGCCCTCGCTTTCCCGCTCGATCGGCCCTGCGACCGGGAATGCGCCGGACTGCTGGCGGCCGAAGCCTATCGCCGCCTCGGCGTGGCGATGGAGGACCGCCTCCTCCGCCTCCGGGCCGAGGGCGCCCGCATTCTCATCGTCGACCTCACCGGCAATGGCGGCGGCTCGGAATGGGCCGAGGCCGCGGCGCGGATGCTGAGCCGGCGGCCGCTGCGCTCGGCGCGTCTGGGCTTCGTGCGCGGCGAGCATTGGGAGCGGCAGTGGCGCGAGACCGCCGCGCGGTTGCGGACCGCCGCGGAGAACGCCGCCCCCGCGGACCGCACGCGCCTGCTCGCCTGGGCCGCCGAGGCGGAGGCGGCCGAGGCCGAGGCCCGGCGCCGCTGCCCGCCGACGGGCGATCCCGCCTGCCCCTGGCTCGGCCGCGCCGGCTTCGCCACCGGTCTCGTCGGCGAGGCGCCCGCCGGCGCGTTCGACGGCCGCGACTGGGCGGCCCACGTCTTCACCCCCGCCCGGCACAGCTATCGCGACGGCGCCTGGGACGGGCCGGTGATCGTTCTCGTCGATCAGGACACGGCGTCGGCGGCCGAGGAGTTCGCCGCCATCCTCCAGGACAATCGCGCCGCCCTCATCCTCGGCTCCCGTACCGCCGGCCTCGGCTGCGGCCACACCTCGGGCGGAACCCCGACGCGCCTGCCGAACAGCGGCGCCACCCTTACCATCCCCGATTGCGCCCGCTTCCGCGCCGACGGCTCCAACGAGGTGCGCGGAATCCTCCCGGACCAGGTCCTGCCGTGGCGCGCCAATGACGGCCGCGCCTTCCGCGCCCGCATGCTGGAGCAGGCGCTGCCCGAAGCCGTCGCCCGCGCGCGGGCGCTGAGGGGGGCGGGCCGCGGCCGCTCGGGCCGCCCATTTCGGCGCCGTGCCTAGCTCGCGATTCTGACCAGCTGGTCGGTGATCGCGTGGAATCGCTCGAAGCTGCCGTGCTGGAAAGGGTCGACGAGGATCGCGCGCCGCTGCCGCCGCAATTCGTCCGCGCTCTCGCTCGGCATCGGTCCGTCGCCCCGATGGGCGAGCATCTCGCGCGCGTAGCGCCGCGCGGCCTCCGGCTTGCCGGAATCTTCGGCGTAAGCGGCGAGCGCGGCGCGTCCCTCCGGCGTGGCGCTCGCCCAGATGCAGTGCAGCAGATAGAAGATGTGCATGTCGTCGCTCGCCGTCTGGACCCGCGCGATGAGGTCCCCGACGAAGCGGGCCTCGTCCATCGGGAAGAGCGTGAAGACCATCGCCTCCAGCCTCGAATAGGTGAAGACGTGCGGGAAGGGCTGGACGATGATCTCGGTGTTGCGCGGAAGCTCGAGGAAACGCAGCGCCGCCGCGCGCGTGTCGAAGCCGTTGTTCGCGTACCAGACGATCGCGGCGAGATAGCCCGCCGGATCGATGCTGGTGAGGTCGGCGCGCGCGGTCGCGGCGAGAGCGAGCGCACGATCCTCGCGCAGCTCGGACGCGCTGCGCAGCAGCTCCGCGCCGTCGAAATAGAAAAAGGCGGGGTTGCCGGCGCGGGCCAGCTCGGCGCGAAGCAGCGGCAGATAGGTGGGCCGGTCCGCCTTGACCCGCTCCCAGAAGGCATCGAGCTCGCCCGAGATTCCCTCCCTGCCGCCGCGGCTCTGCCTCGCCTGCGCGTCGACCGCGTAGAGGCGGGCGATGTCGGCGCGGAATGCCGCGGCGGCGGCGGCCGCCGCTACCGGGGAGGCGGCCGCCGCCGGCGCCGGTCCGTCGGCCGGCTGCGCCGCCGCCGGTCCTGCCAGCAAAGCGGCGAGCGCCGCGGCCGCGCGCGAAAATCCGGTCATGGCTTTCCCCATTTCAGAGCTTTTCCACTTCGCGCGCGCGGATCA
>DASVVP010000004.1:0-14864 GCA_036386495.1 Allosphingosinicella sp. | reverse complement strand
TCGCCGCGCCGCGCGGCCCGTCGCGGTCGCCGAGCGCCTCCGCCGCGCGGCGGAGCGCAGCGGGCCGCGCGGCGCGCTGATGCGCCTGCTCGGCGCGATGCCGATGCTCGTCCCGCTCGCGGCGCGGCTCACCCGGATCGGTTGACTTGGCGCCGCCGCCGGGCAGTGTGGCGGGCGCCCTCGGAAAGGACCTTTATGCGCATCGCCATCGCCGCCGCCCTGCTCGCCCTTGCCCCTCCGCTCGCCGCGCAGCCGCCTTCCGAGGTCGCGCCGAGCGCCGAGGCGATCGCCGCCGCGCTCGAGCTACTGCCGAGAGAACGGATCGAGCAACAGCTCCTCGCCGGCACGATGCAGATGACCGAGGCGGTGATCGACGAAGAGACGCAGGCGATGCGGCGGCGCGGCGAGGAGATGCCGCCCGAGCTGCTCGCCCGGCTGCGCGCCTTGCTGCTCGAGGAGAACCGCGCGACCGCGCAGGCGATGCTGCCGACCTTCCGCAATCAGGCCGCGATGCTCTATGCGCGCTACTTCAGCGTCGAGGAGCTGCGCGAGCTGCACCGGCTCCAGCAGAATCCGGTGATGCGCCGGATGGAGGAGGTGGGGCCGCAGCTCATGACCGAGCTGATGCGCATCGGCCTGCGCGCCGCCGCCGACCGCCAGCCCGAGCTGCAGCGCCGCATCGCCGAGACGATCGCCGAATGGGAGGCCGAGCAGGCAGCGGCGCTACGGAGGCCGGAGACCTGATCGCCGCCCGTTGACTTCGCGATCGTCTTGGGCAGTCTGCGGCGACCATATCGGGGGTGACAAGAGCATGATTCGCAAGATGATTATTTCGACTTTGTTGGCGACGTCCGCTTCCGTGGCCGCGGCGCAGCAGCCGCCGGCGACCGTTCAGGCGCCGGTGGTCGAGACCTTGCCGGTTGCCGCGCCTCCCGCAGCCGCGCCGGCTCCGGCCGTCGATCCGACGCGGCTGGCCGCGGCGCGCGGCTTCGTCGACGCTGCCTATCAGCATGCCTTGATCGAGCGCGGGATCGCCGCCGGAGTCCACAGCGCGGCCGAGGCCGAGCGCAACAACCCGGAGCTGGCGCGGCGCGACCCGCACCTCGCCGAGCGGACGCGAATCCTGGAGCGCGTCGTCACCGAGGAAGCGGGCCGCATCCTGCGCGATGTCGATCCCAACCTGCGCAGCCTGCTTACCGAATATTATGCGCGGCGCTTCTCGGTCGCCGATCTGGAGGAAGGGGCGCGCTTCTACGCCAGCCCGCTCGGCCGGCGCTTCTTCGAGGGAGCCGTCGATATCGCCCTCAGCCCGGGTTACGACAGCGCGATGCGCGGGCTGACGCCGCAGGTCGAGAGGGCGCTGGAGGGCGCCGATCAGCGCTATCTCGCCGCGACCGCCGACATCCCGCCTTTCCCGGGCGAGCAGCGGCCGGCGGCGGGTGCGCGGTCGCGCCGGGCGTCGCCGTCTTCGCGCCGGGCGCCGGCCGCTCCGCCGCTCCCGGCGGCGGATCCCGCCCGCCTCGCCGCCGCGGCCGGGATGGCCGACGCGATCTGGCCCGACGGCCTGTTCGATCGCCCGCTCGACCTGGTTCCGGCTCTGGACGCGCTGGCTGCAATGCGCGTCGGCGACTTCGGAATCCCGCTCCCGCCGCAGGCGCGACTCGATCCCAATGCGACCCTCGCCGCCATCGCCACCAGCTTCGATCCGCATTTCAGCCGCCGCCTGCCGGTGCTGGCGCGCTTCGGCGCGGGCGAGATCGCGCGGGTCGGCACGGCGATCGGGCCCGACTGGAAGCGGATCGCGGCGAATTTCTACGCCTGCGAGTTCACCGTCGCCGAGCTTGAGGGGATGACCGCCTTCTTCGCGTCGCCGGCCGGCCGCCGGCTCAACGTCAGCACTTACCAGGCGATCGAGGACCCGGCGCTGGTCCGCGGGCTCGCGCTGCTCCTGCCGCGCGTCGCGATGCAGATCCCGGCGGCGATGCAGCGCGTGGAGCAGGCGACGGCGCACCTGCCGCGTCCGCCGGCGCCGCGCGCCGAGCAGCCGGCCGAGGATCACGACCATGACGGCGGGGATCACCATCACTGAACGGCCGTTCAGGCTCGGCTCAGGCGCGGCGGGTCAGGCTGGGGCAACCGAGTCGCGCGCCCGGGCGTTTTTCCGCGTGCGCCACTGGTCAGCATAGGAGGCTTGTATGCGTAGGATCCTGATCGGCCTCGCCGCCCTCGCGGCCGCCGGACCCGCCGCCGCCCATCCCAAGGACGATGCCGAGATCGCCCGCGCGATCCCGCATCCCGCCGAGATCGAGGCCGCCGGCGACGCGGTCGACCGGGTGGTCGGCGCGCTGCTCGCCGTGCCGGTTGGGCCGCTGGTCGACGCGATCGAAGCCGCCGATCCGGCCGGCGCCCGCACCCGCCGGCCGCACCGCCACGACGAGACGCTCGGCGACATCGCCGCCCAGGGCGACCCCTATTTCGAGGACCGGCTGCGGGACGACATCCGCGCCGCGACCACGGGCGCCGGCGTGATGGCCGCGCAGCTCGCCGTGGCCGCGCCGGAAATGCGGCGTGCGCTCGAGCGGATGGAGGAGGACGTCGCCCGCGCCGTCGACGCCGCCCGCGCCCGCCGCGGCCGCCGCTGAGGCGCACCCGCGCGAAAAACAGGGACAGTATACATTTAGCGTCGCGCAAGCAGCCGCAGGAGGGCGTCGGCGCCCGCTAAATGTATACTGTCCCTGTTTTCCTCCGTGGACCTATCGCCCGCGGGCGCTAAGAGCCTGTTCTCATGTGGCAGCTCTACCAGTTCCCGCTCTGCCCCTTCTCGCGCAAGGTCCGGCTGCTGCTCGGCGAGAAGGGCGTGGCGCATGAGCTGGTGCGCGAATCGCCCTGGCTGAGGCGCGACGAGTTCGTCGACATGAACCCCGCCGGCCAGACGCCGGTGCTGGTCGACGACAAGCTCGGCACCGTCCTGATCGACAGCTTCGCCATCTGCGAATATTTCGAGGAAACCATCCAGAAATCGCCGATGATACCCGGCACCGCCGTCAACCGCGCCGAGGTCCGCCGCCTCGTCGCCTGGCTCGACGACCGCCTTTATCGCGACGTGGTGGCGCCGATGATGGAGGAGCGGATGACCAAGCGCCTCGTCTCGCGCGATCCGCCCGACACGAAAGTGCTGCGCGAGGCGATGAAGGTCGCCAACAATTATCTCGATTATCTCGATTATTTGCTCGATCACCGGCGCTGGCTGGCCGGGCCGGTGCTCAGCCTCGCCGACCTCGCCGCCGCAGCCCACCTGTCGGTCGCCGATTATCTCGGCGGGATCGAGTGGCGCGGTCACAAGCAGACGACGGACTGGTATTCGGTGATCAAGTCCCGCCCCAGCTTCAGGCCCTTGCTGACCGAGCGGATGGAGGTGATCGCTCCGCCCGTTCATTACGACAAGGTCGACTTCTTCTAGGGCGCGCCGGCGGCTTCCATCGCGTCCTTAGGAAAGGGGACAGTCACTGTGACTGTCCCCTTTTTTGCGACTTCAGCCTAGCGCGCGCTGGCGATGGCCTCGGCGTAGATGCGCGTCGCCTCGGGGCTGAAGCCGACGAACAGGATGTCGTCGAAGGCGTCCGGATGTGCGGCGAGCTCGCCGGCCACCGTCTCCGCCGCGACCGCGGCCGCGAGCGGCGCGGGGTAGCCGTAAATGCCCGTCGAGATGGCGGGGAAGGCGATGGTGCGCAGCCTGTGCTCGCGTGCCAGGGCAAGGCTGCTGCGGTAGCAGGACGCGAGCAGCCCGGCTTCGCCGTTGCCGCCGCCGCGCCAGACCGGCCCGACCGTGTGGATGACGTGGCGGGCGGACAGGCGATAGCCACGGGTGATCCGCGCTTCGCCGGTCGGACAGCCGCCGAGGGCACGGCATTCGGCGACCAGCTCCGGGCCCGCCGCGCGGTGGATCGCGCCGTCGACGCCGCCGCCGCCGAGCAGGCTCTCGTTGGCGGCGTTGACGATCGCGTCGACGTCGAGCGTCGTGATGTCCGCCTCGATCGCACGCCAGTCGGTCATGCGCCCTCCGCGAGGAAGCGGCGGATCCAGCCGGCGACGCGGGCGCGGTCGTCCGGCCGGTCGAGCGAAGCCAGCGCCCCATCGGGATCGGGGAGAATATCGCGGCGGAGCGCGATCAGCGCCTTGGCATATTCCGGCGCGAACTCCGGGTGGAACTGCATCGAGATCGCCGGCTGGTCGCGCCAGGCGAGCATCGCGAATGGCGTGAAGGCGGAGGCGGCGAGAATGTTGCTGCGACGCGGCTGCACGACGATCTGGTCCTGGTGCGAGACCGGGACGGCAATGCCTTCGGTGCCGTCCAGCCAAGGCGCCTCGCCGACGAGATCGTAGGTCTGGAGACCGACGCCCCAGCCCTTGTCCGACTTCTCGACCCTGCCGCCGAACGCCTCGGCCATGACCTGATGGCCGAAGCACACGCCGACCAGCTTCGCCTTACCCTTCGCGTGGCGGAGGAAGTCCTTCAGCGGGGCGATCCAGGGGAGGGGGTCATAGACGCCGGCCGGCGAGCCGGTGATGAGACAGGCGTCGTGCGCGTCGGCCCGCTCAGGCAGTTGGCCCGCGGCGACATCGTAGGTGGTGGTCTCGAAGTCGGGGCCGAGCAGGCGGCGGAACATGGCCGGATAATCGCCGAACCGGGCCGCGAGGTCGCCCGGCGGGCGGCCGGTCTCGAGGATGCCGACGTTCATGCCCTGACAACTAGGTCCGAAGCTTCGTCATTGCGAGGAGCGAAGCGACGAAGCAATCCAGCGTGAGCCGGAGCCTGGCGCGGCGGCCCTCTGGATTGCTTCGCTGCGCTCGCAATGACGGAGGAGGGCGCGTTGCGATCAGCAGATGCTCTCGAACAGGTCCGCCCACTCCGGGTTCATCGCCTCGATGAGCGCGAGCTTCTTCCTTCGCGACCCGCCCTTGAGCTGCTTTTCGCGTGCGATGGCGCTGCGCATCTCATCGTGCACCTCATACCAGACGAGCATCACGCACTGATACCTGCCCGCAAAGCCCTTGCGGAGGTTGCGATGCTGCCAGGCGCGCTGCACGAGGTTGGACGTGACGCCGGTATAGACCGTGCCGTTACGCCTGCTGGCCATGATGTAGACGGCCGGCTGCTTCATGAGGCTCCTCCGCGAGAGCCTGTGCAGACTGGATTGCTTCGCTCACACTCGCAATGATGTTCTGTTCTGCGTCATTGCGAGGAGCGAAGCGACGAAGCAATCCAGTGAACGTCGGGGCATGGCTCTGCCGCCGCTGGATTGCTTCGCTGCGCTCGCAATGACGGCTAGAACCTGAACCGCAGCGTACCGCGGAGGGTGCGGGGGGCGCCGGGGGCGATGTTGTTGTCGTTGTGGGCGGTGGCGAAATAGTCGGCGCCCGCCACGTTCTCCACGTTGAGCTGGGCTTCGATGCCCTCGCTGAGCTCGAAGAAGGCAGCGGCGTCGAGGCGGGCATAGCCGGGCAGCGACACGGCGTTGCTGATCGCGCTGTACATGCGCGAGCGGGCGACGATGCCGAGGCCGAGGCCGAGCCGTTCGGTGACGTCGTAGCGGTTCCACATCGAGAATTGATGGCGCGGCACCAGGGGGACGTCGCGACCCGCCGGCGCGGCGGCGGTGGTGCGGCTGATCTCCGCCTCCTGCAGCGCGTAGCCCGCCGAGACCTGCCAGCGGTCGGTGACATTGCGCTCGAGGCCGATCTCGATCCCTCGGCTGCGCTGGGCGCCGGTGAGCACGATCGTGCCCGGGGTCGGCCCCGGGGCGCGGGTGTTGGTCCGGTCGAGCTGGTAGATTGCGAGGGTAGCTAGGAGGCCGGGCACCGGCTCCCATTTCGCGCCGACCTCGTAATTGTCGAAGCGCTCGGGCTCCAGCGCCGCGCCGGTCAGATCGAGCGAAGTGAACTGGTCGCCCGCGCTCGGCAGATAGGAGCGGCCGTAGCTGGCGTAGAGGGTCAGCTCGGGAACCGGGCGCAGGATCAGCCCGAGGCGCGGGGAGACGAGCTCGTCGGTGCGGCCGAAGCGGGCGCCGTTGTTGAGGTTGACCGCGTCGAGGTCGAAACGGTCGAAGCGCAGGCCGGCGAGGATCTCGAACGAGTCCGAGATGCGGATCTGGTCCTGGACGTAGACGGCGGCGATCGTCGCCTCGGTCTCGTTCCAGTTGGCCGGCGTGCGCGCGGCATTGGTGTTGACCGGGCGGAAGATGAGGTCAGCGTCGATCGTCGGGGAGGAGACGGGGACGCCGAAGCCGGCGCTGTCGCCTGGCTGGAAGAAGCCGTTGAGGCGGCGGCTGCGCGTCTCCTGCCGGCCGAGCTCGAAGCCGAAGAGCAGGGTCTGGCGGATGCCGGCGCCCCCGGTCTGCCAGACGAGGTCGGTCTGGCTGATCAGATTGCGGCGCCGCGCAAGGTCGCGATAGGCGGAAAGGCTGACGATGCCGGTCGCCTCGTCGAGATCGGCCGGATAGATGTTCTGATAGGCCTTGTCGTAATCGGCATATTGGGTGCGGTTGCGCAGGGTCAGGCCCTCGGCGAGGCGGTGCTCGACGGCGAAGCTGCCGATATGGACGTCGACGTCGGCGAAGCTGTCCTCCGGATCGCCGAAGAACAGGCGGTCGGCGCCCTCGAGCGGGCGGTTCCCGAAGGCGGGGACGCCGCGGTCGGTCGTGCGGCGGTCGTGGAAATATTCGTAACCGAGATCGAGGCGGGTGGCGCCGAGGGTGGCGCCCAGCGTCGGATTGACGCCCCAGCGGTCGATCTCGACGCCGCGGCGGAAGCTCTCGCCATGCTCCCAGATTCCGTTGACGCGCAGGCCGAGGCCGGAGCCGAGGGGCTGGTCGACGTCGCCGGTGAGGCGCGCGCCGCCCTCGCTGCCCGTGCCCAGCGAGAATTCGCGCCAGGCCTCGCCGCTCGACCGCTTGGTGACCCGGTTGACGACGCCGCCGCCGCCGCCGCGGCCGAAGATCATCGCATTGGGACCGCGCAGCACCTCGACCCGGTCGACATTGTAGAGGTCGCGGAAATATTGGGCGTCGTCGCGCAGCCCGTCGAGGAAGAAGTCGGCGGTGGTGTTGCTGCCGCGGAGCGTAATCTGGTCGCGGTTGCTCTCGCCGGTCCCGGGGGTGGCGCCCGGGACGTAGGTGAGCACGTCGGCGATCGAGCGCAGCGACTGGTCCTCGATCTGGCTTTCGGAGATCACCGTCATCGCCTGGGGGACGTCGCGGATCGGCGTGTCGGTGCGGGTCCCGCTGCGCGTCGAGCGGGCGCCATATTCGGCGCGCTGGCCGGTGACGACGATCGCGCCACCCTGCGCGTCTTCGCTTTCGGAAGCGGCGAGTTCGACGACGGCGGCGCCCCCGGCCGCCTCAACGGCTGGGGCCTCGGCCCGGACAGGAGCGGCCAGCGCAGTCGAGACGGCGAAAAGCGATACGGCACGGACGAACAACGGAAAGACTCCCTGGCGCAACCTTGCGTCGGGAGTCGGCTATCGCTCCTGAGAATAATTCTCAATAGCAAAAATCAGCGCGGGTCGATCTGGAGCGGGAGGCCGCCATGCGGCCGGAGGGTGACGAGACCGTGGACGCGCACGTCGCGGCCGGGCAGCGGCGAGAAGCGCCAGTCGGCGAGCCAGTGGGCGAGGATGGTCAGGGCCTCGACGGTGGCGAAGCGCGCGCCGACGCAGAGCCGCGGCCCGCCGCCGAACGGGATATACTGGAAGCGATGGCGGCCGGCGCGGCGCTCGGGGAGGAAGCGGCCCGGATCGAAGCGGTCGGGCTCGTCCCAGAGAGACTGGTGGCGGTGGAGCAGCCACGGCCAGATCGAGACGATGTCTCCCGCCGCGACGTCGTGGCCGCCGAGATTGTCGGCGGCGATGGCCTGGCGGTCGAAGCGCGGCGCGGGCGGGTAGAGCCGCAGCGACTCCTCGAGGACCCGGCGCAGCAGGGGAAGCCGGTCGGCCAGCTCGGGACCCTCGCCGCCGGCGAGCGCCGCCGCCGCTTCCTCGGCGGCCGCCTGCTGCAGCTCGGGCTGCTCGGAGAGGAGGTAGAGCGTCCAGCTGACCGCGTTGGCTGTGGTCTCGTGGCCGGCGAGATAGAAGGTCATCGCATTGTCGGCGGCGAGGGCGGCGGCTTCCTTCGGATCGAACTTCGCGTTGAGCCCCCGGATCAGGCGGCCGAGGAAATCGTCGGCGCCGCCGTCAGGGAGGCGCTCGCGCACCACCGCCTCCAGCGTCCGGCGCAGATAGACCTGGCCGCGGCGCGCCTTCCAGCCGCGCGGAGTCCAAGGGATGCGGGGCAGGCCGAGCATCGCCTGCAGCCGCGCCTCGCTGAAGCCTTCGAGCGCGGCGGTGATGTGGGCCATGGCGGCGTCGCTGGTCAGGCGCGCGTCGCCGCCGAAGAGGGTGTTCGAGATGACCCGCATCGTCGCCTGCGTCGCCTCGAGCGCCATGTTGCGCGCGCCCGGCTGCCAGCGGGCCAGCGCCTCGCGGCCGACGGCGCCGAACTCGGGGACGAGGCCGTCCACGGCGGCGGGGGAGAAATTGGCGGCGACGATCTTCCTCTGTTCGCGCCACAGCGCGCCGTCTGAGGTGAGCAGGCCGCGGCCGATCGCCGGCGCGAGCAGGCCCTTGACGATGTCGGGCTTGGCGTAATTGGCCGCATTGTCGAGCATGACGCGCTGGACCATCTCGGGATCGAGCGGGATGTGGACGTTGAAGCCGAGAATCCGCCGCCGGATATAGGTTTCGCGGAAGGCGAGCTCGGACCAGCCGTAGACGGCGGTGCGCGCCCGCTCGCCGACGAAGCCGCGCCAGGTCGCGACCGGCCTCTCGCCGCGCGGCGGGTGCGAAGGGACGAAGGGCGCGTTCATTGGGCCGGCTCGCGCAGCCGCTCGGCCGCGGCGCGGATGCGGTCGTCCCGGCCGGGCGCGAGGGTCTCCATGCGCTTGCGGTAGAAAGCGATGAGCTCGGGCGACGCGCGCTCGGGCGAGCCCGAATCGAAGGGCGGTGCGGGGTCGTATTCGAGGGCGAGCTGGACGATGCGGGCATGGGCCTCGCCGCGGATCGCGGCGATCAAAGCGAGGGCGAAATCGATGCCGGCGGTGACGCCGCCGCCCGTCACCCGGTTGCGGTCGAAGACGACGCGCTCGGCGACCGGCTCGGCGCCGAACAGCGCCAGATGCTCGCGCCAGGCCCAGTGGCAGCCGGCGCGATAGCCCTCGAGCAGGCCGGCGGCGCCGAGGATCAGCGAGCCGGTGCAGACGCTGGTCACCCACTCGGCGCGCTCGCCGACGGCGCGGACCCAAGCCAAGGTCTCGTCGTCCTCGATGATTTCGACGCAGCTGATCCCGCCGGGGACGCAGAGGATGTCGGCGTGGGTGATTTCGGCGAAGGTCGCGGTCGGCACGATGGAGAAGCCGGCATCGGTCGGGACGGGTTCGGCGGCCTTAGCCACATAGTGGATCGTCCCGCCGATCCGCGACAGGAACTGCGCGGGTCCGGTGAGGTCGAGCTGGGTCACGTCCGGATAGAGCAGGAAGGCGATCGAGAGGGGAGAGGTGTCGGGCATGGGGCCTCTGTAGCAAGTCTCGTCATCCCGGCGAAGGCCGGGATCTCAGGACGAAAAGTCACTGCCGTAAAGGCAGCGCTCCATTTGCGCCTGCGCATATTCTCGCTGGGATCCCGGCCTTCGCCGGGATGACGGTCTCGGTCCTATTCGGCCGCCAGCAGGCTTTCGGCGCCGCCGAGGTCGACGCTGACCAGGCGGCTGACGCCTTTCTCGACCATGGTCACTCCGAACAGGCGGTGCATGCGGCTCATCGTCACCGCATTGTGGGTGACGATCAGGTAGCGCGTGGCGGTCTCCGCGGTCATCCGGTCGAGGAGGTCGCAGAAGCGCTCGATATTGGCGTCGTCCAGCGGGGCGTCGACCTCGTCGAGGACGCAGATCGGGGCGGGCTTGGTCAGGAACAGGGCGAAGATGAGGGCGATCGCGGTCAGCGCCTGCTCGCCGCCGGAGAGCAAGGTGAGCGTGGCGAGGCGCTTGCCCGGGGGCTGGGCCATGATCTCGAGCCCGGCCTCGAGCGGATCGTCCGATTCGACCAGCTCGAGATGCGCCTGGCCGCCCTGGAAGAGGGTGGTGAACAGGCTGCGGAAGTGGCGGTCGACCTGCTCGAAGGCCGCCAGGAGCCGCACCCGGCCCTCGCGGTTCAAGCTGCCGATCGAGCCGCGCAGGCGGTTGATCGCCTGGCCCAGCTCCTCGCGCTCGGCCTGCGAGCTCTCGCGGCCTTCGTCGAGCTCGGCGAGCTCGCGCTCGGCGACCAGGTTGACCGGGCCGATCCGCTCGCGTTCGGCGTTCAAGCGGTCCATCCGCGCCGATTCCTCGGACGCGGCCGCGAGCGACGCGGCGTCGAAGCCGATCTTCTCGGGCAGCAAGGGCGGCGGACATTCGAAGCGCTCGCCGGAGATGCGGCCCATCTCGATCCGGCGCGATTCCTGATTCTCGTGACGGGCGACGGCGCCGGCGCGCGCCTCGCGGGCGGTGGCGAGCGCCTCGCCGACATCGGCCAGCCTTTGCTCGGTCTCCCGCAGCGCCTCCTCGGCGCCGCGCTCGGCCGCCGCCGCCGCTTCCGCCGCCTCGAACGCTTCGAGGCTGGCCGCCTCCATCTCGGCGAGCTGGGCGGCGATGCGCTCGGGGGCGCCGGCGAGGCGTTCGGCTTCCGCTTCGGTCTCGGCAATGCGCGATCGGAACTCGGCGTGGCGCCTGTCGGCCTCGCCGGCGCGGACGCGCCAGTCCTCGCTCTCGGTCTTCGCGGCCTCGGCGCGCTGCTTGTCAGCGGAGACGGCGCGGGCGTGGGTCGCCGCTTCGGCACGGACTTCGGCCAGCGCCTGCTGGGCCGCCTCGGCGCGGCCGCGCAGCTCGGCGACGCGCGCTTCGGTCGCGGCGGCGTCCGGCAGCGCCGCGACCACCGCCGCGGCTTCGTCGGCGGCGCGGGCGGTGTCGGCGCGGTCCGCCTCGGCGATCCCCGCCCGTTCGGCAAGGCCGGTGCGCTTGAGCTCGAGCCGCTCGATGGCGACGTTCGCCGAATCCTCGGCCTGCGCGGCGGCGCGGATCGCGGCCGAAGCTTCGGCCTCGGCGCGGCGGGCGGCGTCGGCGTCGGCCCGGGCGGCTTCGATGCCGGCGCGGGCGGCGTCGATCCGCGCCTGCGCGGCGGCGACCGTCGCTGCGGCCCTGGGCAGCGCCTGCTCGATCTCGGCGAGACGGTTGACCCGGATCAGCCGCTCTGCGGCGGCGGCGCCGAGGCCGTTCGCGGTGAAGCCGTCCCACCGGCGCAGGCGGCCGTCCCGGGTAACCAGGCGCTGGCCGACGGCGAGGACGATCGCGCCGTCGTCTTTCTCGACGACGCCGATCTGGGCGAGCCGGCGCGCAAGGGCGGCCGGTGCGGCGACATGGTCCGCCAGTCTCTCGCACCCGCGCGGCAGCGGCGGATCGCCGGCCTCGGCCTCGGCGCCGCGCCAGCGCCGGGGCGCGTCCCCTTCGAGCGCGGCGTCGAGGTCGTCCCCGAGCGCGGCGGCAAGGGCGCGCTCGTAGCCGGGGGCGGCCTTGATGGAGTTGATCGCGCGGTCGCCGCTGGAGCCTTCGACCGCGTTGATGAGGGCGGTCGCTTCCGATTCGAGGGCGGCCAGGGCGGCGCGGGCGGAGGCCCCCTCGCTCTCGGCCGAGTCGCGCTCGGCGGCGGCCTGCTGGCGCCGCGCCTCGGCGGAGGCGATCGCCTGCTGCGCCCCGGCGAGCCGCGCGTCGGCCGCCTCCTTCGCCTGGAGAGCCGCGCGCCTCGCCTCGACCAGAGGCGCGACCTCGCCGACTTCCTCCATCTGCAACTTGAGGCGCTCGGCCTCGGCCTCCGCGCGGGCGAGGCGGGCGCGAGCGGCTTCGAGGCCGGCCGAAGCGACCCGCGCCTCGGCCTGCTCGGCGGCCTGGACGGCGCGGGCGCGGGCGAGCGCGGCCTCGGCCTCGCGGGCCTGGTCCTCGAGCGCGACGGTGCGGATGTCGATCGTGCCGCGGCCGGCCTCGGCTTCGGCAAGGCGACGCTCGATCGCCGCTTTCTCTTCTTCGAGCCGGGCGAGGGCCGCCCTGGCGTCTTCGCGCAGGGCAGCTTCGCGGGCGCGGTCGGCGGCCAGGGTGGTGCGGCGCTCGGCGATCTCCTCGATGCGGCGGGCGACGGTGTCCCGCTCGGCCCTGAGGGTGGCCAGGCGATGGCCGAGCGCCGTCGCCTGCTCGCGCGCCGCCTGGGCGGCTCCGCGCTTCCCGGCCAGCGCTTTCGCCGCCTCGCTCTGGTAGGCGGCCGCCGCGCGCTGCGCCTCGGCGGCGCGCTCGACCGCCGCGACCGCCGCTTCCGCCTCGTCCTTGGCCGCGTCGGCCGCTTGCGCCGCCTCGCGCCAGCGCGCGAAGACCAGCCGCGCCTCGGCGACCCTGATCTGATCCGAGAGCTTGCGATAGCGCTCCGCCGCGCGCGCCTGGCGGCGCAGTGCATTGGCGCGCTGCTCCATGTCGGACAGCATTTCGTCGATGCGGACCAGATTGGCCTCGGCCGCGCGGAGCTTCTGCTCGGCATCCTTGCGGCGGACGTGGAGCCCCGCGATCCCGGCCGCTTCCTCGAGCATCAGCCGCCGCTCGGTCGGCCTGGCGGCGATCACGGCGCTGATCTTGCCCTGGCTGACGAGGGCCGGCGAATGGGCGCCGGTCGCCGCGTCGGCGAACAGCAAGGCGACGTCCTTGGCGCGGACGTCGCGGCCGTTGACGCGGTAGGCGGATCCGGCCCCGCGCTCGATCCTGCGGGTGACCTCGAGCTCGCCCTCGCGCGGCACGCCGAAATCGCCGGCGAGGTCGTCGGCCTCCGCCTCGACCAGCAGCGACACTTCGGAGAAGTCGCGCGCCGGCCGGGTCGCGGTGCCGGCGAAGATGACGTCGTCCATGCCGGCGCCGCGCATCGATTTGGGCGAGCTTTCGCCCATCACCCAGCGGATCGCCTCCAGAACGTTGGATTTGCCGCACCCGTTCGGGCCCACGACCCCGGTGAGGCCGGGCTCGATCCTCAACTCCGCCGGCTCGACGAAGCTCTTGAAGCCCGAAAGCTTGAGGCGCCTTATCTGCAAGCGAGCCCCCCCGAGCCGTTCACGGTCCCGCTACCTCGCCCTCAGGAGCGGCTCGAGCGCCGTCCAGTCGTGGACGTTGTGCTGGAGGCGGCCGTTGATCAGGAAGCTCGGCGTGCCCTCGACTCCGAGCCGCTCGCCGCTTGCCTTGATCGCGGCTATCCGCTGCGCGCCCGCTTCGTCGGCGAGGCACGGGCGGAGCCGCGCGGCGGGGACGCCGTGCCGTGCCGCCACCGCGTCCATTCCCGTCACCGAGGCGAGCCGCACCCGCAGCTCCGGCTCGGGCAACCCGTCGAACGCGTTCAGCTGATCGTTCGACAGCGCCCGGATCCGGGCGATCCATTGCTCCTGCGAGGCGAGCATGTCGTCATTGATCGCGAACTGGTGGGAGACCGGCGCGCAGCGGGCGAGCTGCGCGGCCAGCGAGGCGACCGGATCGAGCGGGAAGGCGCGGATCTCGAAGCTGACCGCGCCCGAGCGGACGTAGCGGGCGACGAGCTGGCGGGCGCCGCTCGCGGCGAAGTCGCGGCAATGCGGGCAGGTCAGGGAGACGAACTCGACCACCTTCAGCCGGGCCGCCGGATTGCCCATCCGGAAGCCGCCCTCGGGGGTGGCGACGATCGTCCGCGTCCAGTCGCGCTGCGCCTGGGCGGCGGCGCTGCCGGGGACGATCGCGAGCGGCGCGGCGAGCGCGGCCGCTGCCGCGGCGAGCAGGGCGAAAGCGCGCTTCACCTCAGCCTCCGATCCGCTCGCGAAGCAGCGGCTCGAGGGAGGCCCAGTTGGAGACTTCGAGCTTCTCGCCGTTGAGGAAGAAGGTCGGCGTCCCGGTGACCCCCTCCTGGCTGAAAGCGCGGTTGGTGTTGTTGGCGAGCTGCTGCACGGCCTGCTGGTTGGCGAGGCACTGATTCTGCCGTCCTTCGGGAAGGCCGCGCTGGGCGAAGAAGCCGCCGACCTCCATCGCCCGCGCCGCCGCGGGAATCTGCTGGCCCTGCGGCATCGCCCCGATCTGACGCTGCTCGCTTTCCTCGAACCCGTTGAGGATGTCGGTCTGCTGCTCGTAGAGGTCTTCGATGGTGCGGAAGAAGGCGGTCTGGGGCTGGCAGTCGGAGAGCATCGCCAGCACGACGTCGGCGGCGCCGTGGATGATCAGGTGGCGGAATTCCCAGCTGACCTGGCCGGAGCGCACATAGGTGTCGCGCAGCGCCTGCGTGCCGGTGTCCGAGAAGGCCTTGCAGGCCGGGCAGGTCAGCGAGCCATATTCGACGAGCTTCACCGGCGCGTTCGGATTGCCGATGCGGGTGCCGCCTTCCGGGGTCCGGCTGACGACCTGCGTCCAGTCGCCCCCGTTGGGCGCGGGGATCTGGGTCAGCGGGCCCTGCATGTTGACGTTGGCGGCTCCGTCGCCGTCGCCGCAGCCGGCCAGCAGGAGCAAGGCGGCGGCGAGCGCCGCGCCAGTCATATTCTTCATCGTCTTCTTTCTCCACCGATGGTGCCGACGACCGGAATCGCGGCAATGGCAGGCTCTTCGTTCGCTCCGAGCCCTCGCGCAAGCGCTTCCAGGCATGCGCGCAGCTCCGGATCATCGATTCCGCGCAGCGAGTCGCTCAGGCCGGCCGGGACCGGACGCAGCAACGGCGGCGCGATGCGCGACTTTGCCCTGGCGACCTGAACGATTCCTTGCCTGAAG
>DASVVP010000003.1:0-12612 GCA_036386495.1 Allosphingosinicella sp. | reverse complement strand
GGAACCTTCCGCTGCCTCGCCAAGTCGGCTCTGGGCATGGCGGGCCTCGATCCGCTCGAGGACGGGGAGCGGGGCGTGATCGTCAACACCGCCTCGGTCGCCGCCCAGGACGGGCAGATCGGCCAGGCGGCCTATGCTGCCTCCAAGGCGGGCGTGCTCGGCATGGCGCTGCCGGTGGCGCGCGACCTGATGAGCGAGGGGATCAGGGTCAACACCATCCTGCCGGGCGTGTTCGAGACGCCGATGGTGGCGATGATGCCGCAGAACGTGAAGGAGGCGCTGGCGGCGCAGGTGCCGTTCCCGAAGCGGCTCGGCCAGCCCGAGGAATATGCGCGGCTCGCGGTGTTCATGGCCGAGAACGGCTATCTCAACGGCGAATATGTGCGCCTCGACGGCGCGATAAGGATGGCGCCGCGCTAAAATTCCTCCCCATGCGGGACGCATGGGGAGGGGGACCATGCGAAGCATGGTGGAGGGGTGAAGGGCGGAGGATTTCGGGTCTTGCGCGCTCGATCCTCGGCCTGCGCCTGTTACCCCTCCACCACCCTTCGGGTGGTCCCCCTCCCCATCTCGCGATGGGGAGGAACTAGAGCGGTCCGCCCCTCCAGGTTGGCATTTCGCGTTCCCCGATCGCCGCTTCCACGGCCGCCGCGGCCAGCAGCCGCGTCGAATCCAAAATGGGCAGCGGCGACACGTCCGCCGTGATCAGCAGCGGGATTTCGGTGCAGACCAAAGCGGCGGCGTCGCAGCCTCGTGCCGCCAGCCTCTCGATGATCGCGACATAAATACCGCGGGATTTCTCGGTGAACATGCCCAGGCAGAGCTCGTCGAAGATGATCCGGTGGATTTCGGCGCGGTCTTCCGCATCGGGACTCTCCCAGCCGAGGCCGCGCCGGCCGAGGGCGCCGGGATAGACCGGGCCGGTCATCGTCCATTCGGTGCCGAGGATCGCGATCTTGCGGAAGCCGCGGCGCCCGGCCTCCGCCGCGACCACCTCGCCGATGTGGAGGCAGGGGAGGGCGAACGGCTCGCCCGGCGATTCGAGCGCGATATGGGCGGTGTTGTCGGGCAGGACGAAGAAGTCGGCGCCGGCGGCGGCCAGCCGCTCCGCATCGGCCGCGAACAGAGCGCGCAGGAAGGCGAGGTCGCCGCGGTCCCAGGCGTCGAGCGCATGGTGCATGGCGATGCCGGTCATCGTGATCTGGGGGTGGTTGTGCGGGCCGAGCCGGCGCACGCCCTCCATCCAGCAGGTGCGATAGCAGAGCGTCGCGCCCTCGGCGCTGTGGGCGAGAATGCCGATATGCTTCATGCGCGCCATGCTGGCGCAGCGCCGTCGCTGGGGCAAGCCGATCAGAATTCGTGCGGACAGCCCTCCTGATCCGAACTTACGCCGCCAAACCGAGGATACCAGTTTGGTCCGGGATCGGCTGTCTCGACATTATAGTAGCAGATTCGCGCAGACCGGCCATCCCGTTCGATGACAATGCCCCAGTTGTGGGAGCCGCAATTGTGCGGCTCGCAGCCCCAATAGAGCAGCTCGTCTCCATTGATATCTATGGGGCCGGAGGTCGCGCTGCTCAGCACCCACCGCCTGATCGCGCGATTCGGAGCCGCGTGAGCGACTGCCGAACGCACGCTTGGGTGGCTCAGGAACGCGACTCCCCCGACCCGATCGAACGCATATTTCCCGGCGTAAGGCGAAAGGTCTACTCGTTGGAGAGCGGGAGGTCTCGGCGGCGGCAATGCAGGGGCGGCGCTATTCGAGATGTCCGCAGCGACGACATTGGCCGGCGAGGCGGGATCGGCCAACGGCTGTGTCGCGCTCGTTGGTTCGTCGGCGTCGGTCCGACTGTCCCCGGGTGACATGAGCCATAACGCCAGCAACGCAGCGACCAGAACTAACAAGGCTATGGCCGCGACAATCGCCCGGCCGTTATAGCGGGCGCCTGTTTTGCCCCCTTGGACAGTAGCGGTCGCGACGGCGAGAATCGCACGTTTCTCCGCTTCGAACTCGCTCGCGCTGAGCGCGCCATCCATGCGGAGACGGTTCAACCGTTCGAGGCGTTCGATCCGATCGCCGTCCGACATTGCGCTCACCCCCGGGATGAGTCTACGCGGCGCGGTGAAAGGTCGCAATCCCGGGGGCGGGCGGCGGCGACCCGTTCGTCGGCCGCGGGCCTAGGTCGAGGATCGCGTGGTTCGGGACGCTTGTCGGTGGACGTTTGCCACGGCTAAGCGCGTGCCATGCAGCAGGTTTCCGGCAAACTCGAAATCGGAACGCGTGGGCAAGGTCTCGTCGAGATCACGCGCGACGTGACCTCTTGGCTCGAGGCGCAAGCCGTCACCGAGGGCCTGCTCACCCTGTTCTGCCGGCACACCTCCTGCTCGCTGCTCGTCCAGGAGAATGCCGCGCCCGCGGCGCGCGCGGATCTCGAGCGCTTCTTCGCGCGGATCGCGCCGGAGGGGGAGGGCTACGAGCATGACGACGAAGGGCCGGACGACATGCCGGCGCACATCCGCGCGGCGCTCACCCAGGTCCAGCTCTCGATCCCCCTCCAGTCCGGCCGGCTCGCGCTCGGCACCTGGCAGGGCATCTATCTGTTCGAGCATCGCCGCGCGCCGCACCGGCGCACGGTCGCGCTGCACCTGATCGGCGAGTGAGGAGATGAGCCTCGAATCGGTCCGCGCCGATCTGGCCGCACGCGCTCCGGATCTGCCGATCATCGAGGTCGAGGAGAGCACCGCGACGGTGGCCGAGGCGGCGAAGGCGCTCGGGGTGGAGCCGGCGCGGATCGCCAAGACGCTGGCGGTGCGGGCGGGCGCGGAGACCTTCCTGCTGGTGACGCGCGGCGATGCCCGGCTCGACAACCAGAAGAGCAAGGCGCGCTTCGGGGCGCGGCCGCGGATGCTGGGGCCGGAGGAGACGCTGGCGCTGACCGGGCACCCGGTCGGCGGAGTCTGCCCGTTCGGGCTGGCGACGCCGCTGCCGGTTTATTGCGACGTCTCGCTGCGGGCGTTCGACATCGTCTATCCGGCGGCGGGATCGCTGACGAGCTCGGTGCGGGTCGCGCCGGCGCGGCTGGCGGAGCTGGTGTCGTCGGGCTGGGTCGATCTTTGCAAACTGCCGGAATGACAATGCCGGAATGAAAATTGCCGGAATGGCGCGGCTTTCATCGCCGGGCCGTTCTCGATATGCTCGGCTCCATGGACCCTGTGCGGGGGCGCCCGGGGCGGAATCGAATGGGAAGGAACAGGGAGATATGACCATGATCAACGGACTGCGCCTCGCCGGCGCGCTTGCTGCCGCCGCCTTGCTGGCGGGATGCACGCCGAGCGTGTCGAGCCTCGATTGCTCGGAGATCGCCGACCAGGCCAAGAGCGCGGGCGAGGGCCAGGCGATCCGCCTGAGCGAAGTGCGCAATGTGCGCGAAGAATCCCGCTCCGAGCGCGAGGCCCGCTGCGTCGGCCAGGCGACCTGGAGCGACAACAGCTCGAGCGACGTCTATCTGCGCGCCTATGCGGCCGACAACGGCACGATGGTCGAATATCGCAACATGCCCTACGAGACTCCGGCCGCCCAATAAGGGCGCGCGCGGCGGTAAGGTTATGATAACCGCCGGCGGTTATTCTCGTCGGCGGTACGCGACCGGGGGGGCGGGAACGAGCGATCGTTTCCGCCTCTTTTCCTTTCAGATGAGGCTTTTCTTCTCCCCTGGCCTGCCGCGCGCGGGGAGTCGTTAACCAAAGCCGTCAAGCTTTCGTCAACGCCTGCGGGCGCAGAGCGAAGGGGCAGGTCGGCCCGGTTCGCCGGCAACCGCCTGCCCCTCGAGTCGCGTATCGAGGGCGGGGCCGGTCCCTTACGGGGCTGGCCCCGAAGTCTTTTTGGGGCTCGCGCCACCCCCTCTCCCATTTCGGGAGAGGGTCGACTCGCCGAAGGCGAGCGGGGTGAGGGAGCGAAGTACGAGCCGGGCGCTGGCTCAGTCCCTCACCCTTCCGCCGCTTCGCAGCTCCCTCCCTCTCCCGAAATGGGAGAGGGGCATGCGCTTACAGCGGGATCTCGGTCGTGTATTTGACCTGCCGCAGGGCGAAATTGCTGGCGGCGTTGGCGACCGAGGGGTGGGCGAGGACGCCGCGCATCACGAAGCGGTCGTAATCGGCGACGTCGCGGACCGAGATGCGCAGCAGATAGTCCCACTCGCCGGACATCGCATAGCATTCGACGATCTCCTCGCGCGACTGGATGAAGTCCTCGAAATCGGCGCGGGCCTCGACGCTCTGGCGCGTCATTCGCACCTGGCAGAGGACGTTGACCGGGCGGCCGAGCCGCTCGGCGTCGGCGAGCCGCACCGTCTTGCCGAGCACGCCACCGGCCTCGAGGCTGCGTACCCGGCGCCACACCGAGGCGGCCGAGGCGCCGACCCGCTCGGCGATCGCGGCGTGGCTGAGCGCCGCGTCGCGCTGCAGCTCGCGGACGATCTTGCGGTCGACCGCATCAATTTGAACGATTTCCTTCACTGAAGCGGCCATAGGTGAGAGATAATTGCAAATCCAGCGCATTTGCGGGCGAATCTGAGGGGCAATGACGGCGATCTTGCGCTATGCCTTTTGCGCGTTCATGGCCCTGAGCCGGTGCGCGAGGAGGCGAGATGGCGGACGGTTTCATGCTCGACGGGTCGCGGCTGTTCGACCGGCTCGAGGAGCAGAAGGCCGATTCGCTGCTCAACCTGATCGCGCTCTGCGACGCCGATCCGCGGCCGGACAAGATCGACGTCGGCGTCGGCGTCTATCGCGACGCGGCCGGCGGGACGCCGATCCTGCGCGCGGTCAAGGCGGCGGAGAAGCGGCTGTGGGAGAGCCAGGAGACCAAGGCCTATCTGGGATCGAAGGGCGATTCGCGCTTCACCGCGCTCGTGAAGCCGATCGTGTTCGGCGAGGTGGGCGCGGCGGATGAGAGGATCGTCGGCGTGCAGACGCCCGGCGGCTGCGGGGCGCTGCGCCTCGGCGCCGACCTCATCTCGAAGGCCAATCCGAAGGCGCGCATCTTCGTCGGCCAGCCGACCTGGCCCAATCACGGGCCGCTGATCGAATGCGCCGGCGTCAGGATGGTGCCGCATCCTTATTACGACCGCGACAGCCGCCTGATCCGCTTCGACGAGATGATGGCGGCGCTGGAGGGCGCCGAGGCGGGGGACCTCGTCCTGCTCCACGGCTGCTGCCACAATCCGACGGGCGCCGACCTCTCTCTCGATCAGTGGCGGGCGGTGGCCGAGCTGATCGGGCGGCGCGGGCTCGTGCCGTTCGTCGACCTCGCTTATCAGGGCCTCGGCAACGGGCTCGAAGTCGACGCGGCCGGGACCAGGCTGGTCGTCGAGGCGGCCGAACAGGCGCTGGTCGCGCAGAGCTGCGACAAGAATTTTGGAGTCTATCGGGAGCGCACCGGCAATTTGTTCGTCAAGGCGGCGAGTGCCGGTCAGGCCGAGATCGTGATGGGCAATCTGGTCCAGCTCGCCCGCACCATGTGGTCGATGCCGCCCGACCACGGCGCGGCGGTGGCGCGGATCGTGCTCGACGATGCGGAGCTCCGCGCGATGTGGCGGGCGGAACTGGACGAGATGTGCGGGCGGATCAGGAGCCTGCGCGCGCGGCTCGCGGCCTATGACGAGCGGCTCGCTTATGTCGACGAGCAGAACGGCATGTTCTCGATGCTGCCGCTCAGCGAAAAGGCGGTGCTCGAGCTGCGCGCCGAGCGCGGCATCTACATGGCGAATTCGGGCCGCTTCAACGTCGTCGGCCTGTCGGACGACAATGTCGACCTGTTCGCCGCTTCGGTGGTGGAGAAGATGGATGGCTGAGGCCCCGTTCGCCGAGCCGGGCGCGCGCGCGGACGCGCCCGATCCCGCCCTCGACTGGCGGCGGATCGCTTACCTCGTCCAGGTCAGCCGGGCGATGGACAGGCTCGAGGAGGAGCGCCTCGTCCCCGAGAAGAAGGTGCTCTACCAATTCTCGGCGCGCGGGCACGACATGGCGCAGGTCATGCTCGGCCTGCGCCTTACCCACCGGCGCGACGCCGCCTGCGGCTATTACCGCTCCCGGCCGCTGCTGCTCTCGCTCGGCGTCCCGCTCGAGGAGGCGCTGGCGTCGGGAATGGGGCGCGAAGGCGGCTATTCCAACGGCCGGGATATCGGCGTCGTGTTCAATTATCCGAATCCGAGCGGCTGCCCGGCGCTGCCCATGTCGGGCGGAGTCGGCGCGCAATATACGCCGACCGTCGGCTGGGCCCATGCGATCGAATATCACCGCAACATCCTCGAAGACCGCTCCTACGAAGGCGCGATGGCGGTGGTGCTCGGCGGCGACGCCTCCTGCGCGACCGGCGGCTTTTGGGCCTCGCTGACCATCGCGACGACCCAGAAATTGCCGATGCTGTTCTACGTCGAGGACAATGGCTTCGGCATTTCGGTGCCCTCGAGCTTCCAGACTCCGGGCGGCGACATCGCCGCGAACCTGGCCAGCTTTAAAGGCCTCACCATCTTCTCGGGAGACGGGACCGATCCCGTGGAGGCCTCGCGGCTGATCGCGGCGGCGACGGATCATGTCCGCGCGCGCAACGGCCCCGCTCTGCTCCGCCTGACCGTGCCGCGGCTGCAGGGGCACAGCTTCCAGGACACCCAGACCTACAAGCCCGAGGCTCTGGTCCGCGAGGAATGGGCCCGCGATCCGCTGCCGAAGCTGAGGGCGCACCTCGTGCCCGCCGCTATCAGCGAGGCGGAATGGGAGCGGATCGAGGGCGAGGCGCAGGCGGCGGTCGAGGCTGCGCGGGCCGAGGCGGAGGCACGCGGGGTCTCCCAGCCCGAGCAGGTGCTCGATCATGTCTTCTACGACGGCGAGATGCAACAGCTCGGCGGGCAATGGACGCGCGGCTACGGCGCGCCGCGCAGCCACGAGGAGCCGCGGCCGGAAGGCCAGCGCATCAACATGGTGACCGCGATCCGCCGCACGCTCGATCGCGAGCTCGAGATCAATCCGCGCGTCCTCGTCTTCGGCGAGGATGTCGGGCCCAAGGGCGGCGTCCACGCGGTGACGCTCGGCCTCCAGGAGAAATACGGCGTCCAGCGCGTCTTCGACACCAGCCTCAACGAGGAGGGCATCATCGGCCGCGCGGTCGGCATGGCGCTCGCCGGGCTGATGCCGGTGCCGGAAATCCAGTTCCGCAAATATGCCGAGCCCGCGACCGAGCAGATCAACGATTGCGGCACCATGCGCTGGCGCACCAACAACCGCTTCGCCGCGCCGATGGTGCTGCGCATCCCCGGCGGCTTCTTCAAATGCGGCGATCCCTGGCACAGCCAGACCAACGAGGTGCAGTTCGTCCACAATCCGGGCTGGCTGGTGGCGGTGCCGTCCAACGCCGAGGATGCGGTCGGTCTGCTCCGCACCGCGCTTCGCGGCAACGATCCGGTGATCTTCTTCGAGCACCGGGCGATGCTCGACGACGTCTGGGCGCGGCGGCCCTATCCGGGCGACGATTACGCGCTGCCGTTCGGCCGCGCGAAGAAGGTGAAGCAGGGCGACGACATCACCATCGTCACCTGGGGCGCGATGGTGCCGCGCTGCGAGGAGGCGGCGCGCGACGTCTCGGCGGACGTGATCGACCTCAGGACCTTGGTGCCGTTCGACAAGGAGACGGTGCTGGAGTCGGTGCGCCGCACCCGCCGGTGCCTGATCGTCCACGAGGATCTGAAGACCGGCGGCTTCGGCGCGGAGATCGCGGCGATCGTCGCCGACGAGGCCTTCATCGATCTCGACGCGCCGGTCGCGCGGGTGACGATGCCGGACATACCGAGCCCCCACAATCCGGTGCTGCTCAACTGGGCGGTGCCCTCGGTCGAGCGCATCCGTGCGAAGATCGAAGAGCTGGTGGGGTTTTGATGATGTCGTTGTTTGAAGGCCGCGGCCTGAAGCCCCTCCCCTCGCGGGGGAGGGGTTTGGGGTGGGGTGGAGCCTCCGGAAGAGGCGCCGCCCAGATGACGAGTCCACCCCCACCCCAACCCTCCCCCCTCAAGGGGGAGGGAGCTTGCGGCGAGGGGCTCACATGATCGACGTCATCGTCCCCGTCGAGCAGGAGGGCACCCAGGCCGTCGTGCGCGCCTGGCTGAAGAAGGTCGGAGACCGGGTCGAGGAGAACGACCCTTTGGTCGAGCTCGAGACCGACAAGGTCGCGGTCGAGGTGCCGGCCCCGGCTGCCGGCGTGCTGCGCGAGATCCTGATCGAGACCGACGCGGAGGCGGTCCCGGGCGCGGTGCTGGGGCGGATCTCCGTCGAGTCGGGCGAGGATGAAGCGTCGTCCCGGCGCAGGCCGGGACCTCAGCGAGAACAGCCGCCGAGCCCTTCACCCGACGGGATCCCGGCCTCCGCCGGGATGACGGCACGGGACCTCCCGGTAGAGCTCAGACTCTCCCCCGCCGTGAAGCGGGCCTGCCTGCAGCACGATATCGATCCGCGGACCATCCCCGGCACCGGCCGTGACGGGCGGGTGACGCGGGCCGACGTCGACCGCGCGGTCGAGGCGGCGACGAAGGTGGAGGTGTCCCAGCCTTCCGACGCTTCCCTCCGCTCGCACAGCGTCCCGCACGACAGGATGCGGCTGAAGATCGCCGAGAACATGCTCGCCTCGGTCACCCAGGCGCCGCACGTCACCGCCGTCTTCGAAGCGGACTTCTCGGCGATCATCGCCCATCGCGAGCGCCACAAGGCGGCCTGGGCGAAGAAGGGCGTCAAGCTCACCTACAGCGCCTATATCGTCGCCGCCGCTGCCGAGGCGATGAAGGTCGCGCCGGCGATCAATAGCCGCTGGCACCAGGACCGGCTGGAGATCTTCGACGACGTCAATATCGGCGTCGGCATCGCGCTCGGCGAGAAGGGGCTGATCGTCCCGGTCCTGCGCGGCGTCCAGAAGCTCAATCTCAAGGGCATCGCCGCCGGGCTCGAGGAGTTGATCGAAAAGGCCCGCGCCGAACGGCTGACCGCGAAGGACGTCTCCGGCGGCACCTTCACCATCTCCAACCACGGCGTCTCGGGCTCTTTGTTCGCGGCGCCGATCATCATCGTCCAGCCGCAATCGGCGATCCTCGGCGTCGGCAAGCTGGAGAAGCGCGTCGTCGTGCGCGAAGTGGACAATGTGGACGCGATCCAGATCCGCCCGATGGCCTATGTTTCCCTCACCATCGACCACCGGGTCGTCGACGGCCACCAGACCAATGCCTGGCTCACCCGCTTCGTCGAGCTGCTGGAGACCTGGCCGGCGGAGTGAGGCGATGTGGACGATCCGCCTTTGGCGCGAGGACGAGCAGGAGCGGCTGCACGCGATCTGGAGCGAGGCGGTGCGCGCGACGCACGGCTTCATCTCGGAGGAGCATTTCCGCCTCTTCTCGGGCATCGTGCGCGACGAGATGCTGCGCCAGGGCGGCCTCTGGGTCGCGGCTGACGGCGAGGATCGGGCGATCGCCTGGATGCAGATCGAGGGGCGCAAGGTCGAAGCCCTGTTCGTCGATCCCGCCTTCCACCGCCGCGGCGCCGGCCGGGCACTGATGGACCATGCCCGGCGGATGAGCCCGGTGCTCGAGCTGGACGCCAACGAGCAGAGCGGCGCCGTCGCCTTCTACCGCCGCCTCGGCTTCGTCGAGACCGGCCGATCCGAGGCCGACGGCAGGGGCCTGCCTTACCCGCTCGTCCATATGCGCCTCGGCGGATAAGCGCAGTTCCTCCCCACCGCATCGCGGCAGGGAGGAACTAACCGACCTCCGCCTCCCCCTTGAACCCCGCCAGCAAGGCCGCCCAGCCGCCCTCCATGCCGCTTTCATAGCCGCCGCGCAGCTCCTCGGCGCGCTCGCCGTAGCGTTCGAGGTCGCGATGCTCGAAGGCGACGATCGTCTCCTCGCCCTCGGCGGTGAAGGTGACTTCGACAATCGTCTCGAAGCCCGCGTCATAGGCCCAGTCGGCGTTGAGCTGCCAGGCGAGCACGACGCGGTGCGGCGGCTCCCAGGCGAGCACGCGGCCCCAATCCTGCTCCGATCGGTCCTCGCCGCGCTCGAACCAGCGGCCGCCCTCCCGCGGCTCGATCAGCACGTCCTGCTGCGGCGCCTGGAGCAGGGAATGGCTCTTCAGCCACCATTTGCCCATGCTGCCGGTGAAGACCCGAAACGCCTGCTCCTGCGGCGCGCGGACGCGCAGGGTCTTGCGGATCGGAGCGGGGTCGATGCGCTGCGCTTCGACGGTCATGGTCCCTCCTTTTCGGCTTCCGCGGCGAAAGCCGCCAGCGCTGCATCCCAGTGACGGTCCAGCCATTCCCGGATCGGGCCGAGGCCGGCCGGGTCGATCGAATAGACGCGGCGCGTCCCATCCGCCCGATCGCGGACCAGCCGCGCTTCCTTCAGAACCTTGAGATGCTGCGACACCGCCGGCCTGGTGACCGGGAGCAGGGCCGCGAGCTCTCCGACCGCCATCGGCCGTCCGGCGAGCTTCTCGACGATCTCGGCGCGGACAGGGTCTCCAAGGGCTGCAAACGCGTTAGTCACAGCTAACCGTTAGTTGTAACTTACCAATAAATCAAGCCCGTCGGGGTTCGGTTCGTCCATAGGCCATTGTCAAAGCTCGTTCCGGAGCAGAAACTGAACGCGGGAAGGACCAGGGGGTGCTGAACCAGCGGGCCGTTCGCCTTTCGAGGCGCGAATTCATCCGGACGGCAGCGATCCTCGCTGCGGCGTCGGCGGCCCCGCGCGCCTTCGCGGCGAACGGCCTTCGCCTCGGAGACGCGCATGCGCACCTGTTCAATCTCACCGACCTGCCGGTGCGCGGCTATTTCGAGCATGTCGTCCTCTGGAACACCGCGCTCAGCGCCTGGCCGGTTCGGCCGCTGTGGCCCGCCTTGCTCGACCTGGTCGAATTTCTGAAAGGTGAATCGATCACTGCCGAGCAGGAGCTCGAGACGATGCTGCGGGCTCCCGCCGAGATTCCCGTCATCGACGAGGCGGAGTTCGGGCGGCTCGCCTTCGGCCGCATCGCGAGAATGAGGCGGCGCGGCCGGCGCCCCGGCGGCGGTCCTCCGGTCGAGCCTTTGACGGCGCCCCAGCGGCGACTGCGGTCGAGCTACGCCCTGCTCGCCAGGGTCATCGACCTCGTCGGCGATTCGGTCGGACGCGGACCGGAAGATATCGACGACGCGCCGCGTCTCACCGATGAGGACATCCGCCGCATTCGCGGCGGCGGCAACAATCTGTTCCGGCGCGACTGCCCCGAAGCGCCCCACGCGCCCGGAGCCGGCGGCGGGACGAGGCGGCTCATCAACGCGACGCTCGTCTGGGCGCGCGAGATGATGCAATCGCGCCGGTATCATCTCGGCGAGTATCGAAGCAGGATCCAGGTTGGCGGGGTCGCGCCGACGACCGTGGTCAACCTCCTGGTCGATTACGACGGCTGGCTCGGCGACGGGCCTGCGCCCGGATCTTCCCACGAAGCGCAGGTCAGGCTGTGGGCGCGGATGCGCGAAGACAATGCCGGGACCATCGACATCCGGACCTTCGCCGGCTTCGATCCCCTGCGCGATGCCGAGGAGCATTTCGGCCTGGGCTCGCGTTACGATGCGGAGAGCCGCTTCGCCCGCAACCGGGCGCACATAGCGGCGGGAAGGCTTCACGGCCTGAAGCTCTACCCGCCGATGGGCTTCCGCCCGTTGGGCAACCAGGCGGCGATGTTCGCAGGCCGCGCTCGCGCGCTCGGCGTGATTCGCCGGCGATGGCACGATCTCGGCCTCGATCCCGGCGAGTTGCCTGAGCGCCTCGACCAGGCGCTGACCCGCCTGTACCGCTATTGCTCCGAGCGCGACGTGCCGATCCTCACCCATGCCTATCACGGCAATGAGGCGTCGCAATGCGCCGGCGCCTATGCCGCCCCGGCCGGCTGGCTTTCGGTGCTCGAGCGTTTTCCGGACCTGCGCCTCTGTATCGGGCACTTCTCGGAAGCGGGCGATTTCGTGGACGGGATGGAGCGCCGCGATGCCGGCCGGCGGATTCCGGCTCGCGTCTGGCCGCTTCACGGCACCGAGCGCCTGCTTGCGCTCAATGGCAACGGGCGCTCGCGCGTCTATGTCGACATCGCCGACATGATCGAGCTGCTCCACGAAAGGCGCGGATTGCGCCGCGCCACCGCATTCTTCGCGCAGCTGCGCCGATATTGCGACGATTACGATCGGGGGTGCGAGCATGTCATGTTCGGGAGCGACTGGATCATGCTCGGGAGGATTCGCGCCCACCGCAGCTACGTCGAGACCATACGCAGCGCCATGGCGGCGGCGTCATGGCCCGAGCAGTGGCAGCGAAACCTGCTGCACGACAATCTCCAGAGCTTCCTTGCGCCGCGGCGGCGCTAGGGCCGGCGGGGCGGCGGAAGCAGGTCGATCTCGTAAAGGTGGGGCCAGTTCTTGCCGGTGACGAACAGGCGGTCGCGGGCGGCGTCGTAGGCGATGCCGTTCAGGACGTTGTCCTCGCCGCCGCCATTGGCGCGGACGAGCGGCTCCAGCTCGATCCAGCCGGTGACGCGTCCGGTGGCGGGATCGAT
>DASVVP010000002.1:0-6769 GCA_036386495.1 Allosphingosinicella sp. | reverse complement strand
CGGACCCTAGTCGTCCCAGCTGCGGTCGGCGGCGTTTTCGCCGTCGATGAGGAACTCGGGATCGTCGGCGACGCCGGTCCACAACGTCACGCCGTCGTCGTGCGAACAGATGCTCACCATGTCGCCTTCCTCCGGCGCCTGGTATCGGAACTCGAGGCGCTCGCCCGGCTTCAGGCGGAAGCGATGCGGCCAGGGCTCCACATAGACGTCGATCGGCTCCGAGCGCTTGTTTTCGAATTCGACGCGGTTCTCCGGCATTGCGCTACAGGTCCTCGCTGAGCCGCCGGTAGAGATCCGGCCGGCGGTCACGGAAGAAGCCGAAGGCGGCGCGGTGGCGCTTCGCCTGGGCGAGGTCGAGCGTGGCGCTGAGGATACCGGTCTCCGTGGCTCCGAATTCGGCGAGCATGTCGCCGCGTTCGTCGCAGATGAAGCTGTGGCCGTAGAAACGCTGGCCGCCTTCGGTGCCGATGCGGTTGGCGGCGACGACGGGGACGACGTTGGAGACGGCGTGGCCGATCATCGCGCGGCGCCACATCCGGCTGGTGTCGAGGTCCGGATCGTGCGGCTCGGTGCCGATCGCGGTCGGGAAGAGCAGGATCTCCGCGCCTTCGAGCATCAGCGCCCGCGCCGTCTCGGGATACCATTGGTCCCAGCAGACGGCGGGGCCGACCGTGCCGTGGCGCGTCTGAAAGGTCTTGAAGCCGGTATTGCCCGGCCGGAAATAGAACTTCTCGGAGTAACCGGGTCCATCCGGGATGTGGCTCTTGCGATAGACTCCCATCACCTCGCCGGCATCGTCGATCATGGCGAGGCTGTTATAATGGTGGTGCCCCGCCGCCTCGAAGAAGCTGGTCGGGATGTAGACCTGAAGCTCGGCGGCGAGCGCGCGCATGGCAAGGACGGCGGGATGCGCGGAGACGGGGAGGGCACGGGCGAAATGCGCCTCGTCCTGGGTGCGGCAGAAATAATGGCCCTCGAACAGCTCGGGAGGAAGGATCAGCTTCGCGCCCTTGCCCGCCGCCTCGCGCACCAGCTCGGAGACGTTGCGGATATTCTCCTCGCCGTCCTCGGTGAAAGCGAGCTGGAGCGCGGCGACGGTGAGGCTGGTCATCCTGGTCCTTCGATACGGGCCTTCGCCAAGCTCAGTCCCTACTCAGGATGAGCGGAAATGCACAACCGCTCATCCTGAGTAGCCGGTGAGCCTGTCGAACCGGCGTATCGAAGGGCGTATCGAAGGACTATCGCGGCACCTGCTGGCTGATGCAATGGAAGCTGCCGCCGCCGGTGAGGACGTGGTCGGCGCGCAGGCCGACGGCGCGGCGGCCGGGGAACATGCCTGCGATCGCCTCGACCGCGGCGGCGTCGTTGGCGGTGTCGTAGAGCGGCACCACCACGGCCGCGTTGCCGACGTAGAAGTTCATGTAGGAGGCGGGGATCGCCTGGCCGTCGCGCAGCACGAGGCCGGGGGAGGGGACGGACACGACTTCCAGTCCGAATGCTTCGGCGCGCCGCTTCGCATCCTCGTAGACGGCGCTATTGGGGTCGTCCGGGCCGGCCGCCGCCGGGATGGCGAGCATTCCTTCGCCGACGAAGCGGGCGAGATTGTCGACATGCCCGTCGGTATGGTCGTTCAGCAAGCCCTCGCCGAGCCAGAGCAGGCGCTCGATGCCGAGGTCGGCGCGGAGCCGTGCCTCGACCTCCTCGCGGCGCATGTCCGCATTGCGGTTCGGATTGAGCAGGCACTGCTCGGTGGTGACGGCGAGACCCGTGCCGTCGACGTCGATCGCGCCGCCTTCGAGGATCCAGGGGCAGCGCAGCGCTTGCATACCGGCCGTTTCGGCGAGTCGGGGCCCGATCGTGCCGTCGCCCTCGAGCTCGTACTTGCCGCCCCACCCGTTGAACCGGAAGCTGCGCGCGCTCCGCTCACCGCCGCGCTTGAGGACGATCGGCCCGGTGTCGCGCAGCCAGATGTCGCCGAACGGCTCCTGAACGACGGTCGCGAACGGCGCCAGCTCCGCCGCCCTCCGTGCGGCGGCGGGATCGGCCGCGACGAGGCGCACCTCCTCGCCCAAACCCTCCGCATGGACCGCGGCGGCGAAGGCGGCGACTTCTTGTCGCGCCGGCTCGAGGTTCGCCTCCCACAAGTCGCCATGGCTCGGAAAGCCGATCCAGACCCAGCGATGGGGGGCCCATTCGGGCGGCTGACGGGCGGTCACGACGTCTCCTTCGTCAAAGGGGAGCCCCAAGCACGTCCCGGCCCGGGCCTCAAGGCGCGGCGCCCTTGCCAGCGGGAAACGGCGGTGCTTTGGTATCGGGCGAAGACTTTCGAGAAGGTGCAATGATCATGATCCGCAAGCTGTTGCCGGCTTTGGCCGCATTGCTCGCCGTCCCGTCCGTGGCCGGGGCCCAGCCGCTGCGCGATCCCGCCGCCGCATTCGGCGCGCGGCCGAACATCCTCTCGATGGCGCTGTCGCCGAACGGGCAGCGCCTCTCGCTCGTCCAGTCGACCGCCGGCGACGGGGCCAGGATCGTCGTGATCGACACCGCCAATCCCCAGCCGCGCAATATCGGCGGCTCGGAAGGCGAGAACCTGCGCCTCGTGGGCTGCGAGTTCATCTCCAACGAACGGCTGGTCTGCACCCTCTACGGCGTCCAGAATCCCTATGGCGAATGGGCGGGCATGTCGCGGCTGCTCGCGGTCAATGTCGACGGCTCGGACGCGGTCGCGCTCGGCGAGCGCAACTCGATGGCCCAGCTCTACTATCGCGCTTATGGCGGCGGCATCATCGACAATTTCGGCGGCACCGAGGGCAGCGTGCTGATGCAGCAGCAGTTCGTGCCGGAGCAGGTTACCGGCCGGCTGGCCGGCCGCCGCGGCGAGGGGCTCGGCGTCGTCCGGGTCAACACCCGCAACCTCAGCCGGACCACGGTCGAGCCGCCGCGGCAGGACGCGGGTGCCTATATCAGCGACGGCCGCGGGCGCATCCGCATCATGGCGATCGGCCAGTATAGCGGCGCCGGCCAGGCGACCGGGCGCACCCTCTACCGCTACCGCCGGACGGGCAGCAACGACTGGCAGGATTTCGGCACGTTCGACGAACATGACGAAGGCATCGCCCCGGTCGCGGTCGATCCGGATCTGGAGGTCGCTTACGCTTATGCCAAGCTCAACGGGCGGCTCGCGCTCTACCGCGTCTCCCTCGACGGGTCGCTGCGCCGCGAGCTGGTCGCCTCGCACCCGCAGGTCGACGTCGGCGGGCTGATCAGGATCGGCCGCCGCAACCGCGTCGTCGGCGCCTCCTTCGCCACCGACCGGTGGGAAAGCGTCTATTTCGATCCCGAGCTGCGCCAGCTCGCCGAGCGCCTCCACCGCAGCCTGCCGCAGCAGCCGATGATCGATTTCGTCGACGCCTCGGAGGACGAATCGAAGCTGCTGATCCTCGCCGCCAGCGACGACGATCCCGGCCAATATTATCTCTACGACCGCGCCTCGCGCTCGCTCACCGGCATCCTTCCGGCGCGTCCGGAGCTCGAAGGCGTGACGCTCGCCAGCGTGCGGCCGATCAGCTACCGGGCCGCCGACGGCACCATGGTGCCCGGCTATCTGACGCTGCCGCCGGGCTCGACCGGGCGCGGCCTTCCCGCGATCGTGATGCCGCATGGCGGGCCCGGATCGCGCGACTATTGGGGCTTCGACTGGCTCGCCCAATATTTCGCCAACCGCGGCTTTGCCGTGCTCCAGCCCAATTTCCGCGGCTCGACGGGCTATGGCGAGGCCTGGTTCCAGCAGAACGGCTTCCGCTCGTGGCGGACGGCCATCGGCGACGTCAACGATGCCGGTCGCTGGCTGGTCTCGGAAGGGATCGCCGATCCGGCCAGGCTGGCCATCTTCGGCTGGTCCTACGGCGGCTATGCGGCGCTCCAGTCCAACGTGCTCGATCCGGACCTGTTCAAGGCGGCGATCGCGGTCGCGCCTGTCACCGATCTCGAGCTTACCCGCGACCGCTACGCCCGCACCTCGATCAACGCCGTGCGGCGCGATTTCTTCGGCACCGGCCCGCACATCGCCGAAGGGTCGCCGGCGCGCAACGCCGCGCGCTTCCGCGCCCCGGTGCTGATGTTCCACGGCGACCGCGACCTCAACGTCGAGGTCGACCAGGCCCGGCTGATGAATTCGCGGCTGCGCGACGCCGGCAAGCAGAGCGAGCTGATCGTCTACCCGCGCCTCGACCACCAGCTCGACGATTCGACCGCCCGCGCCGACATGCTCCGCCGCAGCGACGCCTTCCTCCGCCGCGTCCTCAACCTCGGCGAAGCCCCGGCTGCCCCTGCGCCGACGCCGGCGCCGGCCCAACGCTGATCAGCGGGCGCCGGCGCGGCTGCGGTCGCGGATGGCGCGGAATTCGTCGCCTTCGTACCAGTTCGGCCAGTCGCGGCCGTTGGCGAGCCGGTCCATCACCGCGAAGTAGATTTCGAGGTCGTTGACGGCGCCCTGCCAGTCCCAGGTCGCGAGGAACTCGTCAGCGGGCTGGTGGTAGCGGTTGGCGCGGTACTCCTGCGAGAAGGCCCGGCCCGCAGCGGGGCCGCCATTGACGAGGTCCTCGCCGCCGCGGCCGTAGAGGAAGGGCACGCCGAGCCGGGCGAAGCTGAAATGGTCCGAGCGGTAATAATAGCCCGCCTCGGGGCTCGGATCGGGCGAGAGGCGGACGCCGCGCTCCTGCAGGACCTGCTCCAGCACCCGCTCCATCTCGGACTTGCCGGTGCCGATGGCGACGAAGTCGCGAGTCGCACCGGCCATGTTCAGCGAATCCATGTTGATCCCGCCGACCGTGCGGGCGAGCGGGAAGACCGGATTCTCGGCGTAGAAGCGCGAGCCGAGCAGGCCCGATTCCTCGGCGGTGACGGCGACGAACACGATCGAGCGCTCGGGCCGCCGCCGCCGGTGCGCCTGTGCGAGCGCGACCAGCGCGGCGGTCCCCGTGGCGTTGTCGGTGGCGCCGTTGCAGATCGGATCGGGGCGGCCGGCGGCGCAAAGGCCGAGATGGTCCCAGTGGGCCGTATAGAGGAGATATTCGTCCGGCCGCGTCCGCCCCGGCAGGATGCCGATCACGTTGCGCGAGCGCTGGCGCTCGATCCGGCTGTCGATCGTCATCGAGGCGCGCAGGCTGCCGAGCGGGACGGCGCGGAAACCCGGCTGGCCCGCCCGCGCGGTCAGGGCGTCGAGATCCTGCCCGGCCGCGGCGAGCAGCCGCCGCGCCGCCTCGTTGGTGAGCCAGCCGTTGGCGACGGTCTGGTCCATGTTGCCGCCCGGCCGGTCGAGCATGTGCTGCGCCCCGGTCCAGCTGTTCTCGACCACGTTCCAGCCGTAAGAGGCCGGCTCGGTCTGGTGGACGATGAAGGCGGCCGCGGCGCCCTGGCGTGCCGCTTCCTCGAACTTGTAGGTCCAGCGGCCGTAATAGGTCATCGCCCGGCCGTTGAACGGCCCCTGATTGCCCTGCGACTGCCAGTCGGGATCGTTGACCAGGATGATCACCGTCTTGCCGCGCACGTCGACCCCGGCATAATCGTTCCAGTTCCGCTCGGGCGCGTTGATGCCGTAGCCGACGAAGACGATGTCGCTATTCTCGAAGCCGACCCGCGGCTGCACGCGATAGGTGCCCGCCACCATGTCGGTGCGGTAGTTGAAGGCGAGCGGCCGCGCGCCGCCGGCGACCCGCAAAGTCGGCGTTCCCTGGGCGGTGAGCTCGACCAAAGGCACGTCCTGGAACCAGCTGCCGTTGTTGCCGGGCTGCAGGCCCGCCTGCTGGAAGCTGCGGGCGAGCAGGTCGAGCGTCCTCTGCTCGCCGGCCGAGCCGGGCGCGCGCCCTTCATAGGCGTCCGACGACAGCTCGCGCGTCAGGCTCTGGAGGGTGTTGAGCGGGATGATCGGCTCGGCCGTCGACGCCTGGCGTGGAGCGGTCGCGCAGCCGGCGGCAAGGAGAGCGAGGAGCGGGAGAAGACGCATCGCGGGGCCTCTTTCGGAGAAGGGCAGGACGCCGCAGCGCCTATCGCCGGCCGCGCCGTGCGGCAAGCGCCCGCACTCTCAACGCGCCGCCAACGAAAAAGGGCAGCCGATGAGGGCTGCCCTTGTTTCGTCTTCCCGGAGCTGGATCAGCGCGAGTAGAACTCGACGACCAGGTTCGGCTCCATGCGCACCGGATAGGGTACCTCGTCCAGCGTCGGAACGCGGGTGAAGGTCACCTTCGTGGCGCCGTCCGGAGCGACATATTCCGGGATGTCGCGCTCGGCGAGGCCCTGGGCCTCGACCACCAGAGCCATTTCCTGCGCCTTGGGGCCGAGCTCGATCACGTCGCCGACGCCGACGCGGGCGGAGGCGATGTTGAGCTTCTTGCCGTTGACCCGGATATGGCCGTGATTGACCATCTGGCGCGCCGCCCAGATCGTCGGCGCGAACTTGGCGCGGTAGACGACCATGTCGAGCCGGCGCTCGAGCAGGCCGATCAGATTCTGGGAGGCGTCGCCCTTCCTGCGGACGGCTTCCGTGAAGGTCCGCTTGAACTGCTTCTCGGTGACGTCGCCATAATAGCCCTTCAGCTTCTGCTTGGCGCGAAGCTGGATGCCGAAGTCGGACAATTTGCCCTTGCGGCGCTGGCCGTGCTGGCCGGGGCCGTATTCGCGGCGGTTGACGGGGCTCTTGGGGCGGCCGAAGACGTTTTCGCCCATCCGCCGGTCGAGCTTGTACTTGGCGCTGCTGCGCTTGCTCATGATT
>DASVVP010000001.1:0-10870 GCA_036386495.1 Allosphingosinicella sp. | reverse complement strand
CCGGCATGACGACAAGAGGAGGAATGCGCGGGGCCGGTCCTTGGTGACTGTCCCAAGTGACGGGGGAGGCCGGTGACAGTCACGTGACTGTCACCGCACCTTCTCTGCGCGCTCGGGCGGCACAATGCGGCGCTGGCGCGGCTGCTGCGGGCGTCGGCGCCGGACCTCGGGGCGGTGGCGGAGAAGCTCGAGCTGATCCTGCGGCACAGCGTGTTCGAGCTCAATTTCGGCGAGGCTTCGCTGGCGGCGCTGCGGCGGGATGTGCGGCGGTTTGCTGGGCTTCAGCGCGCGCTTCCCTCCCCTTGATTGAGAGGGATTGAGGGAGGGGTGGCTCTTGAGGCCCGCCGAGCCTTTCCGGAGAGTCCACCCCCACCCAACCCTCCCCCATCAAGGGGGAGGGCTTATATGGCCCTGCCCCGCTCCTACCTCGTGCCCTCACCCGGCTCGCCTCCGTGAGTCGCCCTCTCCCGAAATGGGAGAGGGGCTGGAGACGGCCGCCTTATTAGTTGTCGCGGTTGGCGTTGGTGTGGTCGCGGGAGCGGCGGTCGGCGCGCATCCGGTCGAGCTGTTCGATGCTGCGCTCGCGGATCCGCGCCCATTCGGCGGCCGAGCGGCAAGTGGTCTGCGGCATCATCGAGCCGGTGCGCACCTCGCGGCGGCAGACGACCCGATTCTCGTCCTCACGGCGGCGCTCGGCCTCGCGCTCGCCGGTCACGGTGATGTCGGAGTCGCGCGGCGGAGTCGCGCGCTCGCCGGCGGCGGGGGCGGGCGTCTCGCTCCTCGGCGCGGGGGCGTCCCGGGCGGGGGCCCGGTCCTGGGAAATCCCGCCGACCGGCTCGGCCATCGGCGCTCCGCTCGGCTCCGCCGCCAAGGCGGCGACCGGGGCCGCCAACAGCATGACGGCGGCAAGCGTCAGTCGGTACATGTCCCCCTCCCCAGCGATCAAACCACTCGGTTAGCATAGAATATCGGCGGCGCGAACAGTCAGTTCAGGGCCCGCGCGGGACGGCGCCCGGCAGCGCACAGGGATTGGCGGGAAATCCCAAATGATGGCCGATCGCTCCACGCGCCAGGCGCTCCTTGGCCGTCCCTTTTCAGCCAGGCCTTTGCGACGGCGGCATTTTTCGGATCTGGCACGGCTCGTGCTGAGTGAGCTGCATCATCGCGGGCCCGGGGCCCGCTCCGCCAGGGGAACGAATATGCAGGACGGCAATCTTTTCACCCGCGACGACACCTTCCTCGGCGTCTGCGAGGCGATCGGCGAGGATTTCCGGATCAGCCCGCTGCTGCTCCGGCTCGGCATGACCGCCTTCCTGTTCTTCAACCCGCTCGCCGCCGTCGCGACCTATCTCGGCGCCGGCATCCTCATCGCTTTGTCGCGCTGGATGGCCCCGAACCCGGGCGTGACGGCGCCGGCCGCCGCGGAGCCGGAGGTCGTGCCGGCCGAGCCGGAGCCGATGGCGATCGCCGCCTGAACGCCTGACATTTCCCGCGCGGCCGCTACTATGGCGGCATGCGGCGGAAGCAGGGATTGAAACGCAGGCTGGGCGTCGTGGCGCTGGCGGCGCTGCTGCTGTCGGCATCGCCGCCTGCGGACGTCGCGTCGCCGACCACCGCGGAATATGCTGCCTTCGTGCGCGGCCGGCCCTATGCGCGCCGTTTCGCACCGCAGCCTCTCTCGGCCTGGGAGGGTGCGCTGCGGGCGGCGGCGGTCGCGGGCGGCAGCCTCGAAAGCGCGGCCGACGCGACGGCGGCTCGCTTCGGCGTGCCGGCCGGCGCGATGCGCGACCTGGCAAGCCTCTGGCTCGTCGTGCGCGCCCGCCAATACGATCTGGAGCGCGGCAGCGAAGAAACGATGGAGTTGCGCCGCCGGCTGCTCGACCTCCTCCCGCGCTCCGGTCGCGCGCCGGTCGTCCTGCAGGCCGTCGCGGAGAGCCTCTACGCGGTCGACGCGTTCAACCCGTGCCCAGGCGAGGATTTCACTGCCCTGATGGCAGGATCGCGCGATCCGCCCGGCGACGCCTGGCTGATCGCCAACGCCGCCCCGTGCGCGGAGAACGCGCTGCGCGCCGCCGCCGCGGCCCCGGGACGGCCCATGCCGGCGCTCGTCCGCCTTGCCGACCACGGCCAGCTCGAGGCGAGGGAAGCGCTGCCGCTGCTCCAGTGGCTGACCGGCCCGCAAGCGCTGGCGAGAATCGCCGAGCCGGACCGCCCGAGGCTCTCCGCCTGGCTCTACAACCGCTATGCGAAGCTGCTGTTCGAAACGGGGCTGACCCAGCGTGCGGTCGCCTTGCTGGATGGACTTCCCAACGACATGCGGCGCCGCGCGCTGGTGCGGGAGCCCGGACGCCTCACAGCTCTTGTCGACGGCGTTCCCGTGGAGATCGGTTACGAACGGGGCGACGAATCGCTCAAGCTCGCGCTCGCAGCCTCCTATGCGCTCGCCGGCCGAACCCGGGAGGCGGAGGCGCTGTTCGCCGATCACGGCGGCGTTGCGGCCACGCGGCGCGTGACCGGTTGCAGCTTGCGCACCGACGGCAGGGCAGACCCGGACTGCCAGAACATTCCGCGCGAGGTGCAAGATCGGAGCGACGTCCACCTGCTCCTGCTCGATCACCTCCTGCACCATCCGGACGACGACCCCTATCTGCTGTCCGAAGCCTTTCTCGGATATTTCGACCAGTCGCCGATCGGTGCGATGACCGAGCTGCGCTGCCGCGTCTTCTCCGAGGCCCAATTCGCCTATCTCTGCAATGCCGCCCGGGCATCGCGGCTTCGCTCCATCCTCGACGAGCGCGAGCCGGGCGAAAATCGGCCCGCGGAACGCGCAACGCTCGCCGCCTTGCCCCTGCCCGGCCTGGCCGAAGCCAGAGCCACGATCGCGGCCGAGCTCGCTCGCGTCGTCGCAGCCAATGGCGACCTCGCAGGGACGATCCGCTCCGAGCCCGCGCGGACGGTCGCGGCTGCGCCCGCCCCATTCGAGGAGCGACGTTTGCCGGGCGCCTTTCGCGGTTCGCGGCCGCGCGCCGTCGCGTTGCCGCGCGACATCGGCGCCCTGCCCGAAGGCTTCGTTCCGGTCCGCTTCGAGCGCAGCGGCCAGCGGGCGGTGATGATCAGCGCCTCGCACCTTTACGATCCGACCGCCGAGGTCTCGAAAGGCGCCTATTGGCTCCACCTCTCGCGCGACGGTGGCCGGCATTGGGAACGGCCGCTCTACACGGGAATCGCCGACCGCTTCCCCTATGTCGTGCCGGCGACCTCGCGGATGCCGATGCTCAATGGCGACGGAATCGACCTCGAGGTCGAGATCGACGAGATCGATACCGCGGACGTCGGCTTCTATTCGCCGAGACCGCGGAGCCGGCGCCGCGCCGCGGGCCTCTATCTGCACATCCCGTTCGCCGAGCTCGCTCGCGACAGCGACCGCGACGGCCTCTCGGACATCGCCGCCCATCGCCTGCTGCTCGATCGGCCGCGAGCCGTGGGCGGAGCACCCTTCGTCGTAGGCAGCGACGCCGGTCCCGCCTGCCCTGCGCCGACGCCCGACCGGCTCGCCACCCTCGCCGCCCTCGAACAGATTGCGGAGCGGGAGCGGGAGCTGCGCGACGACGCGCGATGGGCCGACAGGCCGCGGTTCATCGAAGGCCATGCCGACGACTTTCGCTGCCTTAGGACGAATCGCCGGACGATTGTCTACGACGAGCGCGACATAGCCGAGCTCGAGCGCTTCCGGCCGAAAGTCCGGATGGTGTCGATCGATCCGTTCGTCTTCAACCGCGCCCGCGACCGCGGCCATGTCGGCTGGTCGGGGCACGGCTGGGGGAGCACCTTCCGGATCCGCCTCGTGGGCGGCCGCTGGATCTTCGAGCGGATGGTGAGCTGGGCGAGCTGATCGCGCGCTTGCAGCCGCGCGGCCTTTGTGATCGACTGCTTCGATGTCGTCCGCCGCCCCCGCCAGCCGCCCGATCGCCGAGGACGCAATCTTCTGGGCGAAGTCGCGGCTGCTGATGCTGAAGCGGCTGGCCAGCGATGCGATGGCGGCCGACCGGCGGCACACGAGACGCCTTGATACGCTTCCCGCCGATGCCGTCCTCCTGGCGCAGGACGAGCGGCCCCTCTACGCGCTGACCGAGCCGCGCGAGCGCGACCTGGAGCTCGGCAAGGTGCAGAATCTGCGCGTCGGCGCAGCCGCGATCGACGGGCTGCTGATCGAGGCGGGCGAGACGTTCAGCTTCTGGCGCGCCGCCGGCCGCGCGACCCGCGCCAAGGGCTATGTGATCGGTCGCGAGCTCCGCCAGGGCTGCATGATCCCGACGATCGGCGGCGGCCTCTGCCAGCTTACCAACGCGCTCTCGCGGGTCGCCCACGCGGCCGGAATGGAGATAGTCGAGCGCCACAGCCACAGCGCGCGCCCCGACGGGCTGTTCGTCGACGGCGCGACCGACGCGACCGTGTTCTGGAACTATATCGATTTCCGGTTCCGGACGCCGCGACGGGTCCGGCTCGGTGCCCGCCTCACCGGGACGACTCTCGTCGTCCGACTGGATGCAGTGCCGTGAGCGCGGCCCCGCGCAGCTGCGCGAGCTGCGACGAGACCGGCTGCGCCATGCACAAACGTCACGGTCTCAAGGCCGCGCCGGCCGAACGCACCGCTTTTGTCGTCGACGACGCCTGGCCGGAATATGCGAGCTTCGTCGCAGCCAGCCGCGGCCCGGACGACCAACTGCTCGTGCCCGGCATCTTCGGCGCCCGCCCCCCCCGCTACCTTTGGCCCGAGCCGGCCGAGCATCGTGCCGCGCTGGCGACGGCGCGCCGCCATCTCGCCATGCGCCGCGTCGCCCGCAGCGCCGGGGCGATCCGCCAGCGCGCCTATCTCGACGGGGACCGGGCGGTGGCCAGGACGCTCGCCAGAGCGATCGACTATCGCGCCCGCCATCTGGTCGTCGCGCAGGCGTGGCTCCCCTGGCTCGACGAGGCCGGCGCGCTGGGCGGGCGCAGCTTCGACGTGCTGATGAGCCGCTATCCGATCGGCGAGATCCACCGGCGGCTCGACGCAGCCGCGGCGACCGCGCCTTCCGCCACGATCGCCGACTTTCGCGCCGATCCTCGGCTTGCCGCGCGGGAGGCGGAATTGCTGGCCCGGGCACGCCGGATCGTCACGCCCCATGCCGGCATCGCGGCCTTGTTCGCCGGTCAGGCGGTGAAGCTCGCCTGGCACCGTCCGCAGCCGCAAGCCGCGCGCGGCGGCGACCGCGTCGCGTTCCTCGGCCCGACGATCATGCGCCAGCGGCCCGACATCGCACGCAAGCTCGCCGCTCGGCTCGACCGCCCGCTGATCGTCTTCGGCGATCTCCTCGAAGGCGCCGACTTTTGGAAGGGGCGCGCGATCGAGCGCCGGTCGATGGGCCCCGGCTGGCTCGACGGCGTCGGGGCGATCCTGCACCCGGCGACGATGACCGCCGAGCCGCGGCGGCTGCTCGCCGCAATCGCTGCCGGCGTGACGGTCTACGCCACGCCGGGCTGCGGTCTCGATCCCGACGACTATCTCCCCCTGGAAGCCTTTGGCGGCACTGCTGCAGCAGAGCGACTGGCCGCCGCTTGACCCGCAGCGCGGCGCGGTCCCCACCCCGACAAAGAGGCCCCTCACCTGGATCCCGCGCATGGTCGGCGCTCTGGCGCTTCTCGTGTTATTTCGCCCGGTTCGGAGTCGTCGGCGAGTGAAAGGCCGTTACCCTTTCCGCCGAGCTAACGGGCCGTAAACCCGGTTTTTACGCCAATGACCTAGATCAAGTGCATGCGGAGCCGCGGAGCGGACGCGCGGGGAGGATCGGCATGGCTTCAGCAACAGCGGACTACGCGGGGCGGACCCGGATTTCCGCTTTGCTCGAGTCGAGCCTCGCCGCCCACGGCAGCGGCGCCCATCCCTATCTCGTCAGCGAAAGTCTCCTCCGCGGGCCCGACGCGGCCCGCAACCTCGCCGACGCCGTCCATTTCCTCTGCACGCTGCACGGCCGCCACCCGAGCGTGATCGACCTCGCCGCCGAGCGCACCGTCGATCCGGCGGCGCGGGCATGGCTCATCGCCAGCTCCGAAGCTTTCGCGGCCGAGCGGCAATATCTCGCCGCGCTCGCGGTCGCAGCCGGGCCCGTACCGGGCACGCCCGGCGGCAGCGCCAGCGAAGCTGCGGTGGTGAGCCAGCGCAGCGCCATCGCAACATTGGGCCGTTCCGAGCGGCGCGGCTGCGCGCTGGGCGCGGCTCTCGGGCTGGCCGCCGACTGGGCGCGGATCCGCGACGTGCTCGACGCGGCCGGCCGCAGGCTCGGAGTCGATCCGGCGCCGTGCGGTCTGGCCGATCTCGCCGCCATCCAGGCCGTCGCCGAAGCGGCGGCGATCGCCCCAGCCGTCGAACGCGCTTTGCTGTTCGGCGCCGAGCAGATCCTGGTCCAGCATCACGGACTCTGGGCCCTGCTGGAAGCGCGCGAGCAGGCCCGCCGCGCCTGCTGACTAGCGGTTCCTCCCTATCGCAGATGGGGAGGGGACCAGCCGCAGGCTGGTGGAGGGGTAATAGCGCAGGAAACAGAGGTTCTCGCGCGGTCCTCCGGACTCCGAGCCTCCTACCCCTCCGCCATGCTCCGCATGGTCCCCCTCTCCACCGCTGCGCGGCAGGGAGGAACTTCCTGAACTTGCCCTCCTCTGCCCCCTCCCCTATCGCGCGCCGATGCGCTTCGAAGGCACCAGCAACTATGTCGCGACCGAGGACCTCAAGGTCGCGGTCAACGCCGCAGTCACCCTGCGCCGGCCGCTGCTCGTCAAGGGCGAGCCCGGCACCGGCAAGACCGTCCTAGCCCACGAGATCGCCGGAGCGATCGGCGCACCTTTGATCGAATGGCACGTCAAGTCGACCACCAAGGCCCATCAGGGACTCTACGAATATGACGCCGTCGCGCGACTCCGCGACGGCCAGCTCGGCGACCCGCGCGTCCACGAAATCTCCAACTACATCAAGCGCGGCAAATTGTGGGAGGCGTTCACCAGCCCGGAGCTGCCCGTGCTGCTGATCGACGAGGTCGACAAGGCCGACATCGAGTTCCCCAACGACCTGCTGCTCGAGCTCGACCGGATGGAGTTCCACGTCTACGAGACCCACGAGACGATCCGCGCCAAGGAGCGGCCGATCGTCGTCATCACCTCGAACAACGAGAAAGAGCTTCCGGACGCGTTCCTGCGCCGCTGCTTCTTCCACTATATCAAGTTCCCGGACCGGGAGACGATGCAGGCGATCGTCGACGTCCACTTCCCCGGCATCCAGAAGATGCTGGTCTCCAGGGCGCTCGACATCTTCTATCAGGTACGCGAGGTGCCCGGGCTCAAGAAGAAGCCGTCGACCAGCGAGCTGATCGACTGGCTGAAGCTGATCCTCCACGAGGACATGCCGCTCGACGTGCTGCAGTCCCGCGATCCGTCCAAAGCGATCCCGCCGCTCCACGGCGCTCTGCTCAAGAACGAGCAGGACGTGATGCTGTTCGAGCGGCTCGCCTTCATGGCCCGCCGGCCGTCCTGAAAACGGGGACAGTATACATTTTTCCCGACTGCGGCCGCCGCGCTGCGGTCGCCGGCGGGTGGAAAAATGTATACTGTCCCCCTTTTTTCAGTCGCGCCGCTCGGTGCGCAGCGCTGCCGCGATGTGCTCCGACATCTGCGCCATCTGGTGGGTGGCGCGGCGGTCGGGCGGCAAGCGGTAAATCGCGGCCAGATATTCGAAATCGAGCCGGGTGAGACGGGCCGGCGCCGGGGCCCCCGCGCTGAACAGGCTGAGGATCGTGTCGGCGGGCGGTGCGCCGTCGGCGGGCGGGCGGGCGCCGGCGAGCGCGACCATCGCCGCATAATCTGCGAGCTGGGTCAACGTCTTGCCGATCGCGGCGTCGCGCTCGATCACCACGACCGCATTGGTTACGACCTGGCGCGCGGAGAGATTGACCACCGAGCTCGATCGGACCGTCGAAAAGGCGCCGCCACGGACCGCGACGCGATGGACCCCGCGCATCCCCTCGACGACGCCGTCCTCATTCTGCGTCTGGACGAGACGCCAGGCGCGGGCCGGTTCGCCCTCGGCGAGAACGCGCCTCAAGTCTACGGGGCTGATCCCGGCGAAGATCGAGGCATCGCGGCGCCGCAGGTCGCGGACGAAGGTCTGACCATTCTCGACGAAGAAGACCGAAACATTGGGCCGGCAGCCCATAGCACCGACGCGCAGGCCGGCTTCGGTCGCCACCTGGCGGATGCGGGCGGCGATCCGCGCGCCGGGGACCAGCGGCATGCCGAGCACTTCGGGGCACACCGGGTGGCGGAGCCGCGCCAGCTGCCCGTTCACCGTCTGCGAGACTTCGCTGACGTAGCGGTGCACGGTCTGCCGGTCGACCGGCTGGGCGGTCACGACGATCGGACTGCGGGAAGCGGCGGCGTTGGGTGTCTGGGCGGCGAGCAGCAGCGCCAATGCGGCTGACAACATCGGAAAAAGACCTTCCTGTCTCTGTCGGCGGCGCCAGATTACTCCGGCAGGGGCGGCAAGTCCATCGGCGCCTGCGCTGCCGCGGGCATGGCGCGCGGCCCGCTTGCCGGAACCGGCGGCTTGGCCTAGCCTGTTGATCGGGCGCCGGTTTTCAGGCGACCCGGCAAGGGGGCATCATGATCCGCTATCTCGTCGCCGCCGCGCTCGCCTGCGCGGCGCTCGCCACCCCCGCCGCCGCCCAAAGGGGGCGCGAGTGGAGCCACGGGGCGAGCGGCATCAGCCTGCCGCGCGAGATCGGCCCGATGCGCCTGCGCGAGGAGCGCGACGCGTCAGGGGGCGGCAATTGGGACATGATCCTGCAATATGGCAACGACCGCACGCCGGTCACGGTCTACGTCTACCGGGCCGCCTATCCGAACCCGGCTTTGTGGTTCGAGCGCACCCGGCGGGCGATGAACGAGCATGCCGGCACGCGCGCCGTGGCGGCGGCGCCGCGCAGCTTCACCCTCGGCGGGGCGCCGTCGCCCAACGGCCTGCGCGAGGAGATCGAAGTGGTCGGCGGGCCGCTGCGCGCGACCGCGGTGGCGATCGCCCAGGCGGGGCATTGGATGTTCAAGGTGCGGGTGAGCTCGGGCGAGCTCGACGTCGCCGGCGTGCGGGAGCGGCTCGACCAGATCCTGGCGGCGGTCCGCTTCGCGCAGCCGCTGACGTCGGCGCTGCCGCTGACCGTGCCGGCGGCTTGCGGGGACGCCAACCGGATGGACGGGCGCCGCGCCGAAACCAGCAGCGAGGCGGTCGCCGGCGCTGCCGTCATCGGGCTCATGGCCTATGCCGAGGCGCGGGGCGGCGGCGGCCTCGCCGCCGAGCCCGCGGCCTGGTGCCGCGACGAGACCCGGCTGCCGGCCGCCTACGGCACGGTCTACCGCCAGCGCGACGGCGGCGGCTGGGTCGCGCTGCTCGGCGATTCGGGGCGCGTGGTCGCCGCCCGCAACGCCGACCTTCCCGGCGGACGCCAGGCCGCGTCCTTCGTCAGCACGCCCGCCTCGACCCATGTCATCGCCCTGTTCAACCAGGTCCCGCACCCCGACGAGGCGATCGTCGAGGCCCTGCCCGTGGTCGCCGGCCAGGCGCGCGGCCTCGCCGAGATCAGCAACGAGCCTCCGCGCGACCGCTGAGCCTGCTGGCAAGGACGCCCGCAATTGCCTAGAGCAGCGCGATGTTCTTCTCGTTCGTCGACGAGCTTCGCGCAGCGGGCATCCCCGCCTCGATCAAGGAGCATCTGCTCCTGCTCGAAGCCCTCGACGCCGAGGTGATCGGCGCCACCCCCGAGCAATTTTATTTCCTCGCCCGCGCCACCTTCGTGAAGGACGAGACTTTGCTCGACCGCTTCGACCAGGTGTTCGGCAAGGTCTTCAAGGGCCTCGAGACGAGCTACGAGACCGACGCGGTTGCGCTTCCCGAGGAGTGGCTGAGAAAGGTCGCCGAGCTTTATCTGACGCCCGAGCAGATGGCCGAGATCCAGTCGCTCGGCTCCTGGGAAGAGATCATGGAGGCGCTGAAGCAGCGTCTCGCGGAGCAGAAGGAACGCCACCAGGGCGGCTCCAAATGGATCGGCACCGGCGGCACCTCGCCCTTCGGCGCCTACGGCTACAATCCGGAAGGGATCAGGATCGGCCAGGAATCCGGCCGCAACCGCTCGGCGATCAAGGTCTGGGACAAGCGCGAGTTCCGCAATCTCGACGCCTCGAAGGAGCTGGGCACGCGCAACATCAAGATCGCGCTCCGCCGCCTGCGCCGCTTCGCCCGCGAGGGCGCAGCGGACGAGCTCGACCTCGACGAGACGATCGACGGCACCGCGCGCAAGGGCTGGCTCGACATCCGCATGCGCCCAGAGCGCCACAACGCCGTGAAGCTCCTGCTCTTCCTCGACGTGGGCGGCTCGATGGACCCGTTCGTGGCGCTCTGCGAGGAGCTGTTCTCGGCGGCGACCAGCGAGTTCAAGAATCTCGAATTCTTCTACTTCCACAATTGCCCCTATGAGAGCGTCTGGAAGGACAATCGCCGCCGCTTCTCCGAGCGCACGCCGACCTGGGACCTGCTCCACAAGTTCGGCCACGACTATAAGCTCGTGTTCGTCGGCGACGCCTCGATGAGCCCCTATGAGATCACCCATCCAGGCGGCTCGATCGAGCATTTCAACGAAGAAGCCGGCGCGGTCTGGCTGCGGCGGATGACGACGACCTATCCGAGTGCGGTGTGGCTCAACCCGACGCCGGAGCAGTACTGGAACTACTCGGCCTCCACGCGGATCGTCCAGGAGCTGATGCAGGACCGCATGTACGGCCTCACCCTCGAAGGCCT